>DATNMU010000377.1:0-27329 GCA_035602195.1 Candidatus Acidiferrum sp. | reverse complement strand
CGCCATCGGCATGGGATGGTCTCCGGGGATGCCGACCGTCATCGTATGGGGATCGGAGCGCGACGTGAAGAAAGAAACCAGCGTGCGCAATCGCGTCCATGGGCGGCTTCGAAACGAATTGCTGGTGGACGGGTACGCTCTGTCCGACGAAACTGTCGAGCGAGTTTGCGCTCATCTCGGCGGAGAACCCGTTGCCATTTACGGTTTCACCTCAATGCTGGAGTTTGTTGCGCGGCGAGTACTCGAAACAAAAAGACAAATTCCGTCCGGCAGTGTTCGCGTTGCCTGGAACGGTGGCGAAATGCTGTTTCCTGAGCAGTCGGAACTTTTTCGAGAGGCGTTCGGAGTGTCTCTTTTAAACCGGTACGGAGGTCGTGAGCTTGCGGTAATGGCTTGTCAGTTCCAGGAGCATGGACCGCTGAATGTAATCCGCCCCTGGCTTTTTCTGGAAGTGCTGAACGATCGAGGACGACCGGCTGCGCCGGGAGAAGTCGGTCGCCTCGTCTGGACGAGCACGGTTTGTCGAGGAACTCCTTTTCTGCGTTACGATGTTGAGGACCTTGGCACCTATCGCGCGTGCGATTCCAATGAATCCGGGGTGGTAGCAATCGATGCTCTTCATGGCAGGACCGGCGGAATGCTCGAATTGCCGGGAGGCCAAAAGATCAGCAATCTGTATTGGAATCACTTCTTCAAAGAAGTAAAAGAAGTCGCTCAGTTTCAAGTAATCTTGCGCAAGGACGACACTCTGCAAATTCTTCTGCGAGGAAGCGGCTTTTCTCAGTCGCGAGAAACCGCTGTCCGTGGTCTGCTTGCCCATTTCCTTGGCGATACTCCGGTTCAGCTTCAATGGGTAGATCGCATTCCTCTAACCAAGGAAGGAAAATTGGTTCAGGCCTACCGGGAAGCGTGAGCAAGGTTTGCTTTAGGATGGGTTTTACCTGTAAGGTTCACCTCCACGTGATGGTGAGTCAGATGTCACACTCCTTCTTACAATGCTAAGACCAATCCGGCGAGCGGCGTTAGAGTTACTGCGAGAGATCGGCGTCTTCCGTTGGGTAGGAGACAGCGGCTGGCGAAAGGACCGCCTTCTGATCCTCTGCTACCACGGCATCTCGCGTTTTGACGAGCATGGGTGGTGGCCAACCTTATATATGGAGCCCGAGGTCTTTAGACACCGGCTCGACCTCTTGAAACGTGGCATCTACAACGTTCTGCCTCTGGGGGAAGGAATTCAGCGACTGCAGGCGCGAGACCTCCCGCCCAGAAGTGTGGCGATTACTTTTGACGACGGGGGCTATGATTTCTACGCAGGGGCGTTTCCACTCATAAAGAACTACGGGTTTCCGGTCACGGTTTATCAAACGACATATTACAGCGACTATCAAAAACCTATTTTCAATGTTGTGTGCTCTTACATACTCTGGAAGCGGCGGGGTAGTGTGCTGCAAGTCGGAAAAGAACTGGGGCTTGCCGAATCGCTGGACCTGAGAACGGAAACAAGCCGGGCCGGGATTGTGCGGACTCTTGTGCTCAATGCCGAGGCCGAAGATTTTACTGGTGCTCAGAAGGATGAGTTAGCGTCCAAGCTGGCCCAGTTGCTGGATGTAGCTTACGACGAAATCCTTGCCAAGCGAATGTTCCAGTTGATGAATGCGTCGGAAATAGTCGAACTGGCGGCAGCAGGAGTCGACTTCCAATTGCATACTCACCGCCATCGCACTCCCATCGATCAGACTTTGTTTCGCAAGGAGATTCAAGATAACCGGCAAGCTCTCAAGCAACTGGGCGAGAAGGCAATTCATTTCTGTTATCCCAGCGGAGTGTACCGGCCTGAATTCTTAACCTGGTTACAGATGGAGAATGTAATTTCTGCAACCACTTGTGATGCCGGCTTAGCCAGTAACCGGAGCGAACCTTTGCTTTTGCCTCGCTTGGTGGACACGTCGGCTCGCAGCGCGGTTGAATTCGAGGCATGGTTGACTGGCTTGGCTTCCCTGCTTGCGGTTCGCAAGGCTGCCCGTCCGATCATTCCAGCTGCAGCCGGTCGCGCGTCGCAAGTGAACCCTTGAATCTGGTTTCGGCTTTCGGTGTGGATATGCGGAGGAACGATTGGCACGAGTATTAGTTCTGGATGGCCATAGCGCGGCTGCACTCGCGTTCACGCGGTCGCTGGGCCGGGCCAAACATTGGGTTGCGGTCGGCTCGAACCGAGACATCCACGCCCCCGCTGAGTTCTCCCGTTACTGCCGGCTAAGCGTAAGGTATCCCGTCCCCTCGGATGATGCTTCGGCGTTCGTCGAAGTAGTACTAAAATTTGCGCGTGACAACGCGATCGACTTGATCGTCCCGGTTACGGACTGGACGGTCGTGCCGCTTTCGAAATACCGTGACCAGTTTCAGGGAGTATCCCGCCTGGCTTTGGGGCCGCATTCGGGGCTAGAGTTCGCCGGAGACAAGTTCAAGACTGTGTCGGTGGCGCGGGAACTGCGAATACCTGTCCCGGAGACTGCGCTCGTTCAGTCGATTGAAGAGCTCCAGAGCATAGCCGAGAACTTCGATTTCCCTGTGGTAGTCAAAGACCGTTTCTCGGCGCGTTGGGAGGGAAACCGCGCGATTCTGGGATCGGTTTCATACGCTTACTCAGCGGAAGATCTGAAGCAAAAAGTGGGGCAAAGATTAAAAGTGGTGCGCGATGTGCTGGTGCAACAGTTCGTGTCGGGCGAAGGCATCGGGTTCTCCTGTTTAGCGATGGAAAGCGAGATCTGCCTGCCCTTCATGTGGTTGCGTTTGCGCGAAGTCGACCCGCGTGGATCGGGAAGCAGCGCGAGGAGATCCATTCCAATCGCGGCGCAGGTACGAGAATCGAGCGAAGCCCTGGTGGGGCGGGTGGGCTTGCAAGGAATCTGCATGGTGGAATACAAACGACCGCGCAATGGAGGGCCGCCCGTTCTCATGGAAATCAATGCCCGGCCTTGGGGTTCCATTCAATTGCCGATCTCTTCTGGAATCGATTACCCAGTGCATCTTGTAGATTGGCTCTTGAGCGGTAAACTCCCGCCGAGTGAAATCCTCTACCAGCACGGCATAACCTGCCGCCACCTAGCCAACGAACTGACGCATCTCGAACACACATGGCGAGGCACTCCGCCAGGCTGGCCCGTACCCTATCCCAGCTTCCTTCGAACTCTGTTGAACATGTCCGTGCCCTGGTATCCGGGTATGCGTTATGACGATTTCTCATTGCGCGATCCTCGCCCCGGATTGGCTGGTCTGGGACAGTGGTTTCGGGCTCGCTTTAGCCGCTTCAAAGGTGCGGCACGAAATTAATGCGCACGTGGCGTCGAGCGCTGCCCGCGCCGGGAAGCCCTGTGAATATGCTACCGTTGGGTGCGGGATCTGTAATGCTGACGCCACCGGGAGTGACCTATAACTAAAGTAAGAAATGTCATTGCGAAAGTGCTTCCGTCAGGATGGGTAATTCGCTTACAACAGTATCGTGGGTTTCAAGAGCGGGAGCGGCGGATTTTTCTGCGGGCCTGGATATTGGATGCTGTGGGAATCGCGCGCTGGAAGCGCTCCGTCCCAGCGAATGCGCGTTCTTTCGTTTTTGTCTGCCATGGCAATATTATGAGAAGTCCCATGTGTGAAGCGGTGCTGAAAAGTCGTCTCTCAGGGTTGACGGGGACGGACTTTGCAATCGCATCTGCCGGGCTTCATGCTCAGACTGGGAATGAAGCTGACCGAAGAGCTCAGGTGGCGGCGCGCGAGTTCGGCGTCTCTCTGGAAAATCACCGAACGAAACCGCTAACGGCAGAAATGGTCGGACGGGCAGAAGTCATCTTCGGGATGGATACTACAAATTATGTAGAACTGTTGAGCTTTTTCCCTTCTGCCAAACACAAGATGTATATGCTGTCGGCATATTCGGAATCCGAGGCAATGGATATTCCTGACCCCTACACGGAAAATGACGCCTCGCTCCGGCAATGCTATGCAACGATTGACGTGTGCATACGAAATCTCGTAGCGGAATTGAGGACAGCCATTACTGGCGCTCACACAGGCGGAACTCGAGGATAGCGTTGCCCATTGGGCCCCCGTCACAACATTGGATTAAACGCTCATTGCTCTCCTCTGGAGCGCTGCGCTTTGGCAGCCGTTTTTCACCTGATTCGGTTGCAATTCTCATGTACCACTCCGTTATGGACGATCCTACGGAGCATGCGAATTTGCTCGGAGAAATCATCCATCCCACCTCGATTTTTCAACAACAAATGGAGGTGATCGCAAGGGATTTCGATCCTGTTTCGCTCGACGACGTCCTCCTTTTCGTTCAAGGTGAGAAACGTTTACCCCCCAGAGCCGTGGCTGTGACCTTCGATGACGGCTATGCCGATAATCTCGAAGTTGCCGCGCCGGTTCTTAATCGATTGGGCATTCCTGCCGTTGTTTACGCGACTGTCGGCTGCATCGACAAGGGGCAGCTCCCTTGGGTGAGCCGCCTTAGATATACATTTTTAACAACGAAGAAGACTCTTTGGTGCGATGCGGAGGGGCAGGAGTGGAAGCTAGGCGACCAGGCGGCGCGTAATCGAGCCTACGAAGCCGCTTCTGCTCGCTGTGCGCGTCTGGTTGGCGAAGCACAAGAGAACTTTGTAAGCACGGTTCAACACGACCTTGAAGTTGAGCCGGTCAAAACAAATCTGCTGATGACGTGGGATCAGGCTCGACAACTGGTCCACCAGGGTCACATCGTAGGCTCTCACGGTATGAGTCACCCCAATCTGGCCTATATAAAGGTGGAAGAACTGGACTTCGAGTTAGGGGAATCGAAGAAGCGGCTGGAAGAAGAACTGAACAGCCCCAGCCGTCATTTTTCTTATCCCTGTCCCATCCTGCAACCGCACTGGTCCGAAGCTTCGGTCGGAGTTTGCCGCAGGCTGGGGTATGCTACGGCTGTCACCGTTGATTCGGGGCCGGTTCGCAATGGTGATGACCCGCTATTCCTGCACCGCGTCCCCCCGACTGCTGACGTCGAGGGCTTGCGCTGGAACCTGGAATGCACATTCGTGGGGCGCGCTACGTAAGTGTGGAATATTTCATGTCATAAGAAACACGGGGCCTATGGAATCATCGCTAAACAGGGCGCTACGCGTACTCTCGACCGCCGGGCGCGTGCTGACTGGCAAGCAACTCGCTGGCCGCAACGTCACCGTGTTCGACGATGACGTTTTTATCACTTCCTATCCTCGTTCGGGAAATACCTGGACCCGATTCTTGATAGGGAACCTGATCTATCAAGATGATCCCATCACGTTCAGCAATATCGAGTCGCGCATTCCCGAGATTTATTTCAATCCCGATCACGTCATGCGGCGTCTTCCCCGGCCACGCATCCTGAAGAGCCATGAATCCTTCCAACCGCGCTACCCGCGGGTCATTTACATCGTGCGCGATCCCCGCGATGTTTGCGTTTCGTTCTACCACCACCATTTGAAATGGCGGAACATTCCAGACAACTACCCTATGGACGCGTTCGTGGAGCGCTTTCTGCGAGCCGAATTCGACGCTGATTTTGGCTCGTGGGAAGATAATGTAGGCAGCTGGCTGAGCATGCGGGAGGGCAGCGCAAACTTCCTCATGTGTCGCTACGAGGATATGAAGCGCGATCCCTTCAAGGAACTTGAAAATGTGGCGAGTTTCCTTGAGCGTCATTCCTTTCGCGACATCAAAGCCACTCCCGATCGAATCTCGCGTGCGGTAGAACTGAGCACCGCTGAACGAATGCGAAACCTAGAGAAACTGGAATCTGGCAAATGGGCGCTCACGAAATCGACCCGGCCGGACCTGCCATTTGTGCGGACCGCGGTTGCCGGTGGGTGGAGATCGATACTATCGAGACAATCGGTCGCTGCCATTGAAGAGACATGGAAACTATGGATTCAACGATTGGGCTACAAGCTGTTCTCTGGTGACGGGGAGCCAACAGCCGGCATATCACCAGACAAGGAGGTCATTCGGTGACTTCACGAGTAACCTAGGTAACCAACCTTCCGCGCGGGACATGGTATCGTTACACCGAGCATGAGTACCGGTTTGAGCCCCGAGCCGACAGAAGCGGCGCGAAGTCTAAGGTTCCGAAATGTAATCTCGGTTGATGTGGAGGATTACTTTCACGCCGAGGCTTTCTCTGGGATTGTCGCGCAGTCAGACTGGGAGGCGTCCCCCTCCCGAGTAGAAGCCAATACCAGGCGCATCCTGGAACTGTTTGCGGAGTGTGAAGTACGCGCGACCTTCTTTATACTTGGCTGGGTGGCGGAGCGTTATCCGGCCCTGGTGCGTGAAATCGCGTCGGGGGGCCATGAACTGGCGTGCCATTCCTACCGGCACCGGCTCATTTACAATTTGTCGGCGCAAGCATTTCGAGAGGACACGCGCCGCGCCAAGGAAGCGATCGAGCAAGCTGCCGGTCAGGCAATCTACGGATATCGAGCTCCTACATTTTCGATCGTGGCAAAATCGCTATGGGCACTGGACATTTTGGCCGAACTAGGGTTCACCTACGATTCCAGCATTTTCCCCATTCACCACGATCGCTATGGCATTCCGCAGGCACCACGCTTTCCTTTTCGGGTGGTGACATCGGCAGGCCCATTGGTGGAATATCCCATGACGACGTTTCGTGTCTTGGGCAGATTCAACTTCCCCGTGGCGGGCGGCGGTTATCTTCGCCTTTTGCCCTGGTGGTATACTCGGCTCGGGATCAGTCGCCTGAAGAAGGAACATCTTCCGGTGATTACGTACGTGCACCCGTGGGAGATCGACCCCGAACAACCCCGCTTGAATCCTGGCTTCGCAACTCGGCTTCGACATTACGCGAATTTAGGCAAGACGCGGGAACGGCTTAAACGGTTGCTCGATGATGGTGGTTTCACCAGCTTTCGCGAGAGTGCCCTGGCTGATGGGGCGCCAGATTACGATATTTCCGCTTGGAGAGAAAATGGCTCAAGATGAAAGCCGGCAGATTGCGGAATACTGGGATAATATTGCGCCAGAATTCGACGCGATCTATACGGGTCGAAAGAACCCACTGGCGAGAACGTTGGACCGCGTGCTTCGTCGGGACATGTATCAGCGTTTTGACTGGGTCATGCGAAAGGCGAGCGGGCCTGGCAACTCAAGCATCTGTGATATTGGTTGCGGCTCCGGACGCTTTGTGAATGCGCTGGCACAAAGGGGCGCCCACGTCACTGGCCTTGACTTCGCGCCTGCCATGCTGGAGCTCGCGCAAAAGTTGGTAAACGAGAGCGGAGTAGGTGACCGTTGCAAATTTGTTCTGAGTGACGTTCTGGACTGGAAGACGGACGAGAGGTTTGATCTTGTGATTGCCATTGGTTTCTGGGATTACGTGGCTGACCCGCTCGGGCGGTTGCAGGTAATCCGCAAAATCACGCGTGGCAAATTTCTCTCCGCTTGGCCGCGGGCCGGCACATGGCGGGCGGCAATTCGAAAACAAAGACTCAAAATGGCAGGATGCCCGGTGTATTTCTGGACGCACTCCGAGGTAGAGGACTACCTGCGGCGCGCCGGTTTCGCCATGCGTTCTTCGGAGGTCTACGGACAGCTCTACTGCGTGGAAGCAACGCCACTGACTTAAGATGATCGGTAAAGTCATTTTCTGGCTTTCAGCTGCGCTGATCTTCTATGCGTTTTTTGGATATCCTTTAGTGCTGTTGTTTCTGCAGATTCCCTTCCGGCGTCGTATACGAAAAGAGAAAATTGAACCGTCGGTTTCGATTCTTGTGGCAGCCTACAATGAAGCTTCCGTCATCGCTGCCAAAGTACGGAATGCACTCGCCCTCGATTACCCTCCCGATCGGCTGGAGATTGTCATTGCTTCCGATGGATCCACCGACGAAACTGCGCAGATCGTAGAGTCACTGATCCTGAAAGAGGGCCAAGACCGAGTCCGGCTGCTGAACTATCCGGAAAACCGAGGCAAGGTGACGGTGCTCAATGAATCGGTACCTCAGCTTCGGGGCGAGATTGTGGTCTTCTCTGACGCCTCTAGCATGTTGGCGAAAGACGCTCTCCGCCAGTTGATTGCGAATTTCGCGGAGGACAGAGTGGGAGCCGCCAGTGGAGTTTATCAAGTGCTCCGGACAGACGACGCCAAGCTGGGACGCCAGGAAGATCTCTATTGGAAATATGAGACCTTCCTGAAAGTACGGGAGGCAAACATTGGCGCTTTGGCCGGCGCACACGGCTCACTTTACGCGATGCGGAAGTCACTCTACCCGTTCCCGCCGGTGGGCACGATCAATGACGACTTCGTAATTCCCACCAGCGTTTTGCATCGCGGGTACCGCATCGCATACGAACCACTGGCGGTCGCTTACGAAGAAGCCCATGAAATGGAGGGTTTTGGGCGGCGTATTCGCATCACGGCCGGAAATGTGGAACAGTTGTTCCACATCAAGAACCTGCTTTGGCCGCCGCAACCGCTGGTTCTTTTCTGTTTCCTGTCGCACAAAGGAGCGCGGCTGGTCGTGCCACTGGCGATGATCGCTCTACTGGCAAGCAATTCATCGCTCTGGCGTTTACCGTTCTACCACTGGGTGCTCTGGGGTCAGATTATTTTTTACGGCTTCGCGTTGATTGGCGCGCTGGGCCAGTTAAGGCCGCGCGTTTTGCGATTACCTTTTTACTTCTGCATGATCAACGCTTCTCTATTTGTCTGGCTGTACTATCGAATTTCGAAGCGCAATAAACCCTCTTCTTCGGATGGGAAACCACGAAATGTAGCTTGGACTTGATACTCGCCTTCACTAAAGCGTCTGCTGACTTTTCCGTACAGGACTAGCCTGCGATTTTATCCTCCGCAACAGTGCGTTCGTCGAGGCCTCGCGGTGGCTTATCGCGATCAATAAAAACCTGGTGCCACAACTCAAGGTTGAGCAACCGCCAAATGCGATCGGTATTGTCACGCGCGCGAGAGCGATGCTCGGCAAAAATCCGCCGCAGCGCCGCCGGCTCAAATAAATCCCGGTCAAGGCTGAGCGGCGCCATCAACATTTGCTCGATTTGGTTAAGCCGTTCTCCTGTCGCCCAACGCGACCAGGGAGTAGGAAACCCGGCCTTGCGACGATAAATGATCGACTCGGGCAGCAGATCTTTCGCGATCTCTTTGAGAATGGATTTCCCCGTCAATCCCTTCACCTGGAGATGGACTGGAATTTTAGTGGCAAATTCAACTAAAACGTGGTCGAGAAATGGCACCCGGCTCTCGATCGAAGCAGCCATGCTCATGTTGTCCTGCTTCATCAGGAGTTCGACCAGATAAGTCTTGATGTCGGTATAGAGCATTCGGTGGATCAGATCTCCGGAGGAATGTTCCCAGAAAGCAGCTGAGCCGGCGTAAGCGAGAAGACTCTTTTGCCGAAGCCTGCTCGACAGCAGGCTGGATTGCTCAGTGGCCGAAAATGCGGAATAGAAGTTGTCGAAATAAAAAGAGGCCCACGACTGGGAATCGCGTCCCAGAAACGTGTGTTCCAGTTTTCTTCTCATGACGGCGCCGAGTCGTTCCGATTGAATTGCACTTCGCACGAGACTCCGCAAGGCAGCGGGCGTAAGCGTCCGATAAATTCTATCAGCGCGAGTGTTCCACGAGGTGAGAGCATAACGGGCGTAGCCAGCCAGCGTCTCATCACTGCCTTCTCCAGTAAGTACAACAGTTACGCGTTCACGAGCCAACTTGGCCAGAAAATAGAGAGCAACGCTCGACGGCCAGGCAATAGGTTCATCTTCGTGCCAAATCAAAGTGGGCAGCGAATCGAAAAACTCCTGGCTGCTGAGCAGCACTTCGTGGTGCTCGGACTTTAAGTGTTCAGCCACAGTTCGAGCATAGGGCAACTCGCTGCAAGCATCATCGTCGTAACCAACGGAAAAAGTCTGAATCGGCCCCGGATTGAGCTTGGTCATCAGCGCTGCGATAGCGCTGGAATCCAAGCCTCCGCTGAGAAAAACACCCAGTGGAACATCGCTCATCAGATGTGAAGCAACCGCGCCTTCCAGCAGATCGCGATAGCCATTTACGTAGAAGCTCTTTGGTCGCGTTTCATGCTCGCCGCCGCCCTGCTTAAGGTCCCAGTACTGCGCGATTTTCAGTTCCCCGCTTTCATCAGACTGCAGCGTATGTCCAGGAGGCAGTTTTTGGATCCCGACAAACATTGTCGCGGGGAGTGAAACATAGCCGAAAGCCAGATATTCCGGCAGCACATCTTCATTCAGACGCGCGACTACGCCTGGATAGGCAAGCAGGGCTTTGATTTCAGAACCAAATAAAAACTTCCGATCATCGTGGAAATAATAGAACGGTTTGATGCCCAGGCGATCGCGAGCGGCGAGAAACGTGCGTTTGCGCTGGTCCCATAGCGCGAAGGCAAACATGCCCTGCAAATGCTGGACACAGTCAGTCCCGTACTCCTCATATAAATGGACAATGGATTCTACGTCGCTGTGAGTAGAGTATTGATGCCCGAGAGGGATCAGATTGCGGCGCAATTCCTTGTGGTTATAAATTTCGCCGTTGCACACTACCCAGATGGTGCCATCTTCGTTGGAGATGGGCTGATGGCCAGTCTGAAGGTCAATGATGCTAAGCCGACGCATGGCGAGGCCAACATTTCCTGCGACGTAGAATCCATCGTCGTCAGGACCACGATGCGTGAGTTGGCGGTTCATTTCCGCCAGTTGCTCACGCGTCACGTTGCTTCGCCCATCGAATTGGAGAATGCCGCAAATGCCGCACATAGTTAATCGTTAGTCTCGCTCACAATCGGCGTCACTTCCATGGTTGATCTGGAAACTTTCTTCAAATTTTGCGGTCAGCCGTGAAGTCGAACGAGGCCCGCGTTGGGTCCTAATATTTTCGCAGTCGTTCCGGACTGTACCAGTTCGATCGACTCAATCAGCCGTTCCGCCGAAACTACTCGTTGCCCTTCAAATTCTACGTAGCTTCCATGGCAGAGGACAATTTCTTTCAAATCATTCTCCGACTGACAATATAGGAACTCCGCGTCGCTCGACCAACCATCGATCTCCCACGGTTTTCCCTCCGAGAAAAAAAATCTGTGTTGCTCATGACCTGTTTTGTAGCCGTACGCAGCCGATCCCCGTTCGCCCTTATGAAGGCGCGTCAACTCACCCAGATCCGAGTGGTTGTCGAACACTGGCAGCCACAGCGTCACTATCTCTGCAGGGAGACTTTCATCGGATTCCAAACGAAGCACTGGCGCGGGCTCTTTTTTTCCGTAAGCAGGTGACCAAGACCCAATGCCAGCGGTTTGGATCCAGCGGTGATCTTCTAACGAAACCACTCCCAATCCGAGGGACTTATCGGAAGTCATAAAACGCTGGTCCGGGCCCGGCTGCGTAACCAAATCAGGCGCAAAGTGCCAGAAGAGCTCCAGGAGATGTTTGCCTGTTCCTTCGACCCTGTCGCGCGCCAACCAAAATCGCGATTTACGGTGAAATATAAAACGCCGATGAACCGGACTTCCAGGTAGTCGCAGGTAACCGTCGTGACTGGCGGAGAGAAAGTCGAAGGTCTCCCCGGTGCTCCATCGGTCCACTCGGCCATTCGCGAGTGTGGCCCAGGAAAAAGGACCCGCCGGTTCCGACTGATCGACGCCGTCGATTCTCAACGTGTTGTGCGCCCCAGTGCCGCGAAACAGATTGCGATCCGGCCCATCTCCGATATATTCGTAAGTGCCGGGATCAATCAGCAAGGCGCGCCCGTTCATGCTCGCTTGAATGCTGAGCGAATCCGCGTGCGCGTGTCCCGTACATTGTGCGCCATGGGGGGCGCAACCGGTCACAAACAACTGCTGCATCGGAGAAGGACTCGACATCATGCAGATGCCACTTGCTGGCCATACAAAGGACCCAAGTTTCGCGGGCGTCGCAGCCAGTTGTTCAAACTTCGCGACCCCCTCTGGCCCTAACAACCAAAAAGACTCTTCCGGCAATTCACTTGCGATTGCCCTAAATTCGCCTCGTCCAAACAACACTGCGGTGGTGGCGAGGGGATCGATCAAGTGTTCACCCCGGTTACGAATGGGATCAAAAAGGCGCCCGCCGTCGTCGTCTCCGAAGCCAGGCACGACTCCCGCTTGACCCAGGGCACACAATGCTTCCGCCATCTTTTCAATCGTTCGCTCAAAACTTTGAGGAATCGGAATATCATTCCGCATGGCCAGTAGCGCTGCATGCAAGAAAAAATCCAGCGCGTAGACGTGATAATAGGCCGACTGCTCAAAGTGCATTCCATCCGCCAGCACCTGCTGCTGGGCCTGTTCCAGCACGATCTTCCAGCCAAGCTTTTGCCACCTGCTCGCCCCGTCTAATTCCGGGCAAAGTGTTCCGACAAAAAACAAGGCGACAGCCTCGCCCAGCAGGTGCGTATTCGGGGAGAAGAATGTTGAGAGATAACATTCCATGTGGCGCGCATTGATCGCCAGGGCCTTCCACAAATCCAGCCGGAAAGTTTCGGGCACCACGTCGGAGCCATCCAGAAGGAAGAACATCCACAACCAAGACATGCTCCGAAATCCCACTTCCAGACTACTCGCCCAGTTCACGCCGATCGGGTACGGATTCTTTGAGAGCCAGTGATACCACTCCGCAAAGGCCTCTTCCGCGAAATGCTTTGCGCCGGAGATGCGATAAGCTCTGGCCAATGTGACCAGATGCTGGTGTCGGTTCAACTCCCATGTAACTTTCACGTCTCCCACTCCATGAAAGTCCAGATAGCGGACCTTGTACCAGACTTTCAAGGGCGCGCGCTTGTCATGCACTCGATCTGCATGCCAATCAATTTCTTGACCATAATCAAGATCGGTATATCCCAGGAGGTCAAAGCGGTGCGCACAAATTCGCTCGGCTCGACGGACGATTTGTTCTGCTGTTTCCGGCAAACGTTGGCGTATTAACGCAGCCAGTTCAGGAACCTGGTGCGGCTCGAAAAAGAAATGAGGCCTGCTTTGTGAAACCGGCTGAGAAACTTTGTCTTGGAATTTGAGGCCCAGATGATAGCTCGCGAGATCCAGACGTTTCCAGCCTTCTTGCCGCGCCCGGTCTAACAGTTCTGCGCGACTACTTTTAAAAAGCCGAGTCCATAATTTCCCAATGCTGCGCCGGTTAGATGGCATCCGCTACCTCAGCGTTTGCCCTCGGGCTCAGATCGCCAGCCAGCCAGTCCGCCATGCGCGCAACATTGTCGCGGTACTCCAATCGTTCGAGGCTGGCTTTAATCTCAGAATAATTTTCCACCACGGACACCAGCTTTGCGTGCAAGTCCCCAGCATCGGTTTCCGAATAGCAAATGGTGCCCAGCGGCCGCCGGCCATTTTCGCTGGCAACGACTGGAACCCCCATCACTAGCGATTCGAGAACGGAGGCGGCAACCCCATCGCACGCCGGTGTTCGGATGCACGCGAAGCAGCGGCTCAGTAGAGTCAGGAATTCGTCGTGGGCCAGGTTCCCCAGCAACAGCAAGCTGTGCCGCTCTGCGTCGGGCCAGTCTCGAACGTAATCCTGAGCGGCAGGCAATTCCTTGGCGGTGAAACCCAACCAGATGAAGCCGGCGTTGGGGCTATAGCGTCCGAATTGATTCATCGCTTCCCGCAGCGTCGCCAATTGATATTCAGGCCGGAAAGCAACGTAACAGAAAAACACGGGCGAGTGATTGCTCAAAAACGATGCGATCTCTTCCGACAGAGCCGCGGGCTGAAAGGAAAGGTACTGCGGGGAGAAAGTTTCTATCGCAATAACTTTGTCAGGCCGGATTCCATAATCGATAATCGCCTGCTTGACGAAGTCATCATCGCACGCAATTCCACCTGCAATGTAGAATAACAAGCCGAATGCCCAGCGCAATCGAGTGGAATCAGGACGTGGAAAATAAGCTTGCGATAAGCCACCATGAAAAGTAATAAGCGCGGGACGGAAGGCAATCTGGCCCACGAGAGCAGCTATCAAAGCCAACAGGTAGCCTTTTTTCGATTGACCGTTTACGTGGACGTTCAGCCGATAGCCTGCCACCGCGTAGCGCAACACTTTGAAAAGGTAATCGAAACCTCCCTGCACGTCGATATAGGCCGGATCTTTGATCTTGCGGTTCTCATTGAGTTTGAGCACCTTGCATAAATGACCACGGCGACGCAACTCATCCGTAACCAGCTTGGTCTGAATCGCCCAGCCACACATCGGAGGTGGGTAATTGCCGATCTGGAGGATTTTCTCCTTATTTTTCATTACTATAGTGAGAGCGTTTGCTGCGCCAGGAGCAGAAAGAGCGAGCGCTACGGCCGAGTTTTGACTTCCCCCTGGGCTTTCTACATAATACAGAAAATCGTTGATCCTTTGTCCACTCAAACCTCTCAAACACGCATCCTTACAATAACGGAATTGGCTTTCACAGCGGTGCAGGCGTCTGAGATTTATTGAAAGCAGTTGCAGTTCTGGAATCCTGGTTCGGCAAAGGCTTGGTTCGGGAAAGGCTTGCGGGAGCGAATGAAAAAGCTTGTATTGCTGATGCTGCTCGTCCCTGCAGCCATGGCTCAACCGGACAACCGATACTGCAAAGCGGGCGACAATCCAGCCTTTGGGGCAGTGAAAGATGGCCCCGCCGCCCTTCCCACACGGTGTGTGAATACGGAAGTGGCCTCGACTCCTTCTCCGGGCAAAGAAATCAGCGTGTCCGAAACGAATGGCGTTGACGCGGCCCTGCGAGCAGCAGCTTGCGGCGACGTGATTATTCTGGAGGCGGGCAGGACTTTTGCTCCTTTCACATTGCCCGCAAAAAAATGCGATGCCAACCACTGGATTACCGTGCGGAGTGGCGCAGCAAGCTCCGACTTGCCATCGGAGGGTGAGCGAATAACGCCTTGTTACGCGGCAACGGCTTCCCTTCCTGGCCGACCGCCGTATGCGTGTGCTACGCCCAAGAAAGTTCTGGCGCGAATCGAACTTAAGGCTGGCGCAGGTGCCATTACGTTTTCGGACGGCGCCAACCATTACCGGTTGATGGGATTGGAAGTGACGCGGACTGCGGGAACTGGAACCGCTTATGCCCTGATTCGTTTCGACGATGGTGTCGACCATGTCGTGATTGACCGCTGCTGGATCCACGGAACACCGCTGGATGAAACGGTCCGCGGTATCAACCTTGGCGGTAGCAGTTTTGTGGGAATCGTCGACTCATACTTCAGCGATTTTCACTGCATCGCAAGGACGGGCTCGTGCACAGATGCACAAGCCATCAATGGTGGAAATACCACGGTTTCTGTGGGTGCCTACAAAATTGTGAATAATTACCTGGAGGCTGCCGCCGAGAATGTCATGTTTGGGGGCGCCGCCGGGACGCAGGTCCCCGGTGATATCGAGATTCGCCGCAATCATATGTTCAAGCCGATCGAGTGGCAGCCCGGGCGGTCTAATTTCATTGGCCGCGACTTTATCGTCAAGAATCTTTTCGAGCTGAAAATCGGAGAACGGGTCTTGGTCGAGGGCAATTTGATGGAAAACTCCTGGGGCGGATACTCACAAGTGGGTTACGGTATTCTGCTGAGCCCTCGGGGGACCTTGGCCGCTGTCCAGGATGTCACCATCCGGGACAATGTGATTCGTCATATCGGATCCGGCATGCAGTTGACGGCTTCTAAATCAGGCGAGGAGGATTCGCTGGCTGCCCAACGATGGAGCATTCACGATGACTTGTTGGAAGATTTAGACGCGAAGGCCTACAACGGAGATGGGATCGTCTTCCAGATTTCCAGCGGATTTCGGAAAAATGTGCCGCTGAACAATATTTCGGTGAGCCATGTTACCGTGAGCAATTGGGGCGTAGTGAAAAACCTAATACTCGTCGGGGTGGCGCCGGAAAATCCTCGTCTGCCGTTTGCCATCAGCTTTACTGACAACATAGTTCCTGCCGGCAAGTACTCGGTTTGGTCGACCGGGATCGGAACTTGCCCGAAATCTGGGTATCCGTCGACTACGTTTACGAGTTGCTGGAATTCCTCACAGGTAAAAAACAATGTGATTGTCGACTATCCCGGGGGGCAGGGTCCGTGGCCTCCGGAAAATTTCCTTGTAAAAGATTTAGGGGCAGTGGGTTTCGAGCGCGATCGTCGCGACGACAGCGACTACCGCTTGTCGGCAGCCAGCCACTACAAAGGCAAAGGTTCAGATGGCAAGGACGTGGGCGCGAACATGGATGCGATCAACTCGGCGATTGAGGGCGTGCGCTGAATTCGCCACCGACAAAGGTATCTCCCACTAGGGCATGTTTCGCATGAAAATTCTCTGGGTCAAGGCTGGCGGACTTGTTCCGCCCGATACGGGCGGCAAGATTCGCAGCTATAACATTCTTCGTGAGCTGAGCCGCCATCACGCGGTAACATTCTTCTCGTTTTACGGGGAACATGCCAACGATGTGCATCCTGAACTGGAAAAGCTGTTTCCTGTTTTTTGTGTGCCTCTAAAGTTACCTGCCTCAAGCAGCGCCGCCGAATTGCGCGACTATATGGGGAACCTGTTCTCCAGCGAGCCGTACAATTTCGCAAAATACTGCCGTCCGGAAGTTCGCGAGAAATTGATCAGCGTGCTTCAGCAGAACAATTACGACATAATCCTGTGCGATTTCTTGACCCCGGCCGCTTTGATCCCATGGGAATGGCCCTGCCCGAAAGTGATATTCACACACAATGTCGAGGCTACGATTTGGCAACGCCACTATAAGACGGCACGCAATCCGCTGTGGAAGGCGCTCTCCTGGTACGAGTGGCAAAGAATGAAACGGGTAGAGGAAGGTTATTTGCGACGAGCCGACCACGTGCTGGCAGTGTCGGAGAATGATCGAAACGCTTTCAGCAGTTTCCTCGACCCGAGCCGGCTTACCGTGATTCAAACGGGAGTCGATGTTGATTATTTCAAGCCAGCGCAGGACACGGAAGAACCCAATTCTTTGGTATTCACGGGTTCAATGGACTGGTTACCCAACGAAGATGGGATCATCTACTTTATCAAGGAAATCCTGCCGCTGATCCGCCAGCAGGTACCCGATGTTTCACTGCGCATCGTAGGCCGAAAGCCCTCCGCCGATCTTCAATCGCTGGCCTCCCGGCAAGAAAACGTCGAAGTCACAGGATGGGTTGAGGACGTCCGTCCCTTCCTCGCGCGCGGAGCCGTATGCGTGGTACCGCTTCGTATCGGCAGCGGCACGCGGCTTAAGATTTTCGAAGCGATGTCCATGGGCAAGGCTGTCGTTTCGACGACCATTGGGGCGGAGGGGTTACCCGTGCAACCCGGTGATAATATTATTTTGGCGGACGAGCCCCACATCTTCGCTCAAAGTGTGGCTTCCCTTCTGCACGACCAAGCCCGGCGCGTTGAAATTGGCCGGGCAGCCCGCAAACTCGTAACTGAAAACTATAGTTGGGCGAAAATTGCCGGGGATTTTGCCGCTATTTTGGCCCAAGTTGCCGCCGAGGACAACCGCGAAGCCCGAGCAGCTTCCCTCACTTCTCTGCGTTCCACAACAACAGTGAAAAATTAGTATTTCCGCAGCAACTCGCGGACATGTCCTTGCCATGTACCTCTAGCTTCCTACGGGCCATGTCCCGCTGTCATCTATCCCCCTTCACCATGACATTTTAGAGTTTCCTCAGAACTACAACGCGTAGCCCACGACATTTCATACTGAGGATTTGCTCATGACCCCCATGTCCGCGAGCTGCAGAGTCTTTGCCGAAAGAGGGCTTGCTTCTGTCGCATCCCGCGTAATGTTCTTAACGGTTTTCGTTTTAGCGATCTCATTCTGCACTACTTCGTGTTCAAACATCGGTCAAGTTGGCAGCAGTTCTGCCAATCCGAATCCCAATAGCATTGTCATTTCGCCCAATCTGCCTCCCGCTGTGGTTGGCAGCGCCTACAGGGCGCTACTCTCTGTCACAGGTGGGACCTCTCCTTACCAGTTCTCCATTGCTGAGGGCAGCCTGCCCAACGGACTTACGCTCGACGAGAAAACGGGTTTGATCTCCGGAACGCCTACGACTGCGAGCACACCCGCAGTTGCCGCTGCTGCACGCTTACGTTTCGTCAGCGAGAACGTCACTTCGAACTCTGGAACGTCCGTCCAGAACCCAAATGCATTCGCGATTTCAGTACTCGACAACCATGGCAACAGCGGACGGGGGCTATTGTCGCTGGCTGTGGGAAGTCCCGGTAGCGTCACCGTTGCGGCGATTACTCTCTCCCCGTCAAGCACCAGCGTCGTTTCCGGCGGCACTCTGCAGTTCACCTCGTACGTCCGCGACAATAGCAACACAGCCGTGAAGTGGTCCACGAATGCCGGCAGAATTTCGACTTCCGGCCTTTTCACTGCCCCCGTGGTGACATCGCCACAAACCGTAATTGTGCAGACGGCGAGTGTGGCAGATCCCACCGCGGTAGCCACCGCCGAAGTGACAATAGTTCCCGCATCTGCAGGCGCTACCGCTCCAGGGGTAACGGTCACTCTTTCCCCATCCACGATGACGGTCGTTTCCGGGGGTACTTTGCAGTTCACCTCCTACGTCCGTCAGACGAGCAACACCACGGTGAGATGGTCTACGAGTGGTGGCAGAATCTCGAGTTCGGGTGTGTTCAGTGCACCATCGGTGACATCACCACAAACCGTAATTGTGCAGACCGCGAGTGTCGCGGACCCGGGCGCCCAAGCCACTGCCGAGGTAACGGTGGTGCCGGTAACGCCATCCGCGGGTCCGGACAATCGTTATTGCGGCTCTGGAGATGTGCCTAACTTTGGTTCCACGGATGGTCCGGCCAATCTTCCCCAAAGATGTATTAACACGGCGCTAGCAAGCACGCCGTCGCCGGGCAAACAGATTCAGGTATCAGCGGGTGGGAATCTCAATGCCGCCTTGAACAGCGCATCGTGCGGGGACGTTATCCTCGTACAGGCTGGCGCAACCTTCCTGGGACCCATCACCCTTCCGGCAAGAGGCTGCGACCGGGACCACTGGATTACCGTCCGCACCACCGCACCGGATAGCAGTTTGCCTCCCGAGGGCACGCGAATCACTCCTTGTTACGCAGGAGTCTCATCGCTGCCGGGACGGCCCGCTTATCCCTGTTCCTCGACAAGTAACGTCCTGGCAAAGATTCAGATTTCCACTGGCGCCGGGGCCATCACAGTTGCTCCTGGGGCAAACTACTACCGTATCATTGGGCTGGAGTTAACCCGGAAGGCTGGCACTGGGGTTGCCTTCGGTCTGGTCAAGATGGCGGGGGCTGACCATTTGATCTTTGATCGACTCTGGATTCACGGTACCGCATTGGATGAAACAACTCGGGGTATTTACCTGGGGGACAGCACCAACGTCGCAGTGATCGATTCATACCTCAACGATTTCCATTGCATCTCGAGCACAGGCTCCTGCACCGACGCCCAGGCGATCAATGGCGGAAACAGTTTTCTGCCCACCGGGCCCTACAAAATCGTAGATAACTTCCTGGAAGCCGCCGCGGAAAACATTCTTTGGGGCGGAGCCAGCGGATCCACGGTCCCGGCGGACATAGAAATTCGCAGAAATCACATGTTCAAACCTCTTATCTGGATGCCCGGAAGTCCTAACTTCATAGGCAAGAGCTTCATTGCTAAAAACCTGTTCGAGGTCAAAAACGCCGAACGCCTGCTATTCGAAGGCAACGTGATGGAGAACAGCTGGGGAGGCTTCTCTCAAGAGGGATGGGGAATCGTACTCACCCCCCGCGGCTCTTGGGCGGCTGATCGCGACATAACCATCCGCTATAACACCATCAGCCACGTGGGCGCAGGGTTTCAAATCGCCGCGTCGCAAGAGCAGTTATCGAGCGGAGCGTGGGTGGATTCGCTCGCCAGCGAACGTTTCAGCATCCATGACATAACAGTGGATGACATGAGTGCTACAGCCTACAACGGGGACGGCATCGGATTCCAAATCTCCAGTGGCTTTGTGGTAAATACGCCTTTGAACAACGTCACCATCAGTCATGTGACCATGCTGACCGATCCGACCCGCACCCTGATGATCGTAGGGGCGGCCCACCAGAACCCGGTTCTTCCCTCGAATATTGTGTTTTCCAACAATATTGCGGTGGCGGGCAAATTTGCGGTCTGGTCTACCGGTGAAACGGGAGTGACGTGCGCTAAATCGGGCCAGCCCTTAACCACGTTCAACCAATGCTGGAAACCCTATTCAATGAGCAACAACATCATCATAGGTTACCCCAGTAGCCAAGGGCCTTGGCCTGGAGGCAACGTGTTTGCCGCAAACACCGCAGCCGTTGGATTCACAAACTTTAACAACGGTAACGGAGGCGACTATCAACTGCTCGGCTCCAGCCCCTACAACAGCCTGGCCATTAGCGAACACACCGTCTTCGGTGCAGATATCAGCACTCTCAATGTCGAAATCGCCGGAGTCCAATAAATAGTAGAAGTAGGGCGAGATATCGGTCAGCACACATGGGCGCCCAGACGTGTTGGGCACGCTGCTCACAGAAGCGTGCTCAGCGCCCTTGGCGTGGCGTTTTATGGAAGCCGATTGACTCGTCCGATCCACTTTACAATGCTGACCGGGCTCCGCTATGGTTGTGACGCGCGTTCACAACTCCGACCCAAGTGCCAGAGGCTACAAAAGACGCAGCGAGATCAATTCCAGGAGCCGCGCGGCGCTCTTTCATTGATAGCCATTTTACCGGGATAATCCTGATCATCGGCGTGTTGCTTCGAATCCTTTCTTCCTTCCTTTCTGCGAACAATGGCGGAGATGCGTGGGCCCGGGAAGGCATTACCGCGACTTGGTTGAGTCACCCTTCGTTGAAGCTGAATTTTGATGCTTGGCTGCCATTCCATTTTTGGTTAATGGGAGGCTTGGCCGCGATCTTGGGCGACAATGTTCGGCTCGCCGGCCGTCTGCTGAGTTTTTTGGCAGGCACAGCGTCGCTGTTTGTTTTTTACAAGGTGGTCCGTACTCTCTACAACGAGAGCGCGGCGCAAATAGGTTTGACCGCCTTCGTACTCTACAGCCTGGGCATCGCTTATAGCTCTACCTCATCGTCGGAAGCCGTCTATTTGCTGTTCGTGCTACTGGGATTACTCGGATATTTCCGGTACCGGCAGTACTGCAGTCTGAGTGACTTGGCATTTTCCGGAGTCTTCTTTTCCTTCGGCGCGGCCACCCGTTACGAAGCCTGGTCATTGATTTTCGCGATCGGGCTGTTGCTGGTTTTTTCGATTTGGAAGTCCCAAGGCGAGGTCGGTTTCCTTACGTCATTGCGGCCTTTGGCGATATTCTCTTTGACCGCCGGCTTTTTCCCGGTCATCATCATGGCCCATAACTGGATCGCGTTTCATCATCTGCTTTACGCAGTCACAATGAACCACGATTGGGTCGCAGAACAATTGGCCTTTAGCCAGGCCTCGCTCGCATACCGACTCCTTTTGTTTCCCGGTGTGCTGTTTTTAACGCTTACGCCAATCGTGGTTTTCGCGAGCGTATACGGCTTTGTCTTGTCCTTCAGGACCAGGATCGGCACGGAATTTGCCTTCTTGACGATTTTCTTCACGGCGGTTCAGTTCTATCAAATCGCATCGGGGGGCGAGATGGCGTTCGCCCGGTACACGATTACGTTGGGAACTTTTCTAATAGTTCTCGGCGCTTACGGCCTCGCCGCTGTGTTTCAGAAGTTTCCGAACTACAGCGCTATTCTTCGCCGATCATTTGCGGGTGTGTTGTTACTGAACCTGTTGGCGATTTGGGCGATCAGCTCGTCTTCGAACCATTTCAGCGAAAAATTCGCCTCGATTTCGCCCGTCCTGCGATATGCGCACCGGATTGATTCCCTCTCCGCATTCTTGCGTCCTCGGCTGAATTCGGAGGACCGCGTCGTCATCGACGACTACAATTCCGAATCCAACATCGTTGCTCAGGCCCTCGGCCTGCCCCTACCTGCGAAGTCACGGGCATTTCTGGCGGGGATCCGTCCGGCTTCCGAACTTCCAGGGTATGTCGAGAGCGAGCACCCCCGGTTCATCATTTATGCACAGAGGGGAATCCTGTCGAAAACGCTGGTGCTGGGATGCGATGCACCTCTCGCGCTTCCCAAGGCAGAGGTGCGATGCCCTTACCAGAATGATATTTACAAGGTTTACGAGGTCATTTATAAGTAAGCCGCCGACCGCCCGACTGCATCTCAGCGTGGGTGAAAATGAATAAGGTTGCGCAAGAGGCAAGTATCCCAGCGGATACGACCTCGCATGCCTCTGGGGTTGTTTTCCGAAGTGTGGCCATTTTTTTCGTGGCGCTTTTTTTAAGAGTGGCTCTTATCATGGTCACGAAGAGCTACCTTGCTCCCGAGAGGACAGAGGTCGTGAATGTCGCTCGGAGTCTTGCCGCTCACGGAGAGTTCGCTAACGCGTATAGTCCGACGAGTGGCCCCACGGCGCACACTTCCCCTGTTTACCCGCTGCTCCTGAGCATCGTCTATCGCTGGTTCGGCGCGGGGCAAGCGGGCGAAGTGGCTCAAGAGGTCTTTGCCTGCTGCCTGGCTTCGCTGTTGTGGGGGTGGATGCCCGCCGCCAGCAGCATTTTTGGGTTGGGAACGAGCGTTGGTGTAGTTGCCGGAATGATGGGAGCGTTGCTCCCGATTAACCGCTGGCCCGAGACGAAGGGCAGTTTTGAAGCTCCTCTGACGGCTGTAATGCTGGCAATGTTATTCTCGGCATTCCTATGCACGTGGAAGCGCAGCCAGCCTTCACTGGCTCATGCCGTGGGCCTTGGAATCCTGGGTGCGTTGGCTATTCTTGTCGCGCCGACACTGGCATCGGCGTTGGCGGTGCTCCTAGTGCTCAGTTGTTTTCGATTTCGTCGCGATGGAGCGATAAGAATCGTAACCTATGTGCTGGTGGTCGCCGTGCTTGCGTTCTTCCTTCTGCTTCCGTGGGGCATAAGGAACTATCGTGTCCTGGGCAAATTTATCGTGACGCGGTCGAACTTCGGCCTGGAATTGCAGGCTTCCAACAATGATTTCGCGAAGGCCAAAGTGTACGATAACGAGTTTGCCAACAAGCGTTACCATCCGAAAGAAAATCGCGCCGAATTGCAGAGAGTAGAATCCATGGGCGAGATTGCCTACAACCGTCAGAAACTGCAGGAAGCAACAGATTGGATTCGCGCTCACCCCCGCCGGTTTATGAGCCTGACGGTACAGCGCGTTTTCTATTTCTGGTTTCCTAACATGAAGCGTCCGGCGCAGACCGTCTTGCTCGGACTACTAACACTGGGGGCTATATTAGGCGGCTTCCGCCTGTACCGTGACGATCATCTGGTAGCGATTGCTTTTGTTTCGGTTCTTCTTACTTATCCGTTGATCTACTACATTGTTCAATCCGACGCGAGATACGTCTATCCGATCTCGTGGATGATTTATTTCCTTGCTGCCTACTACCTATTCGGCATGTGGTCTAGTGTTCGCAATTCACGCACGGGTACGACTCAATAGTTCGGCATAGACTTCCTGCGTCCGTTCCAGTTGTCTCTGAAGCGAAAAGTTTTGTTCCACTCTGTCACGGCCTCGACGCCCCATCCGGTTTGCTTTCTCCTCAGACTCGAGCAACGTCAAAATTCGCTGAGCCATGATTGCATCGTCTCCAGCAGGCACCAGAAAACCGGTTTCACCTTCGATGATTGACTCGCCGGCACCACCCACATCCGTGGCCACCACCGGGCGTCCCGCTGCCATGTATTCCAGAATCGCATTGGAAAAACCTTCGGAGCGCGAACTCAGCACGCAGACATCCGACACAGCCAGCAACTCACCAATGCGGTCGCAACGACCGATGAAGGCGGCACTGTCTTTGAGCCCGAGTTCTTCTGCCAGCTTGCGCATACTGTCCTGAAGATCGCCTTCTCCAGCCAGAACAAAGAGCGTGTTCGGCATCTGCTGCTGCACGCGCTGCGCCGCCCGCAAGAATGTACCTTGGTCTTTGACAGCAAGTCGAAAGTTGGCAACGATTAATACCACGCGCGGGTCAGAAGCCCGCCCCAAACCTAGGGCGGCGAGCACATTCTTGCGGTCGAGTCCGGGCGAAACGGTTACCCGCTCCAGGTCCTGTCCGTTGTAAATGACCGCAATTTTTCTTGCGGGCACTCCCTCCTCGATCAATTGACGACGAACGGCTTCGGAGTTCGCAATGACGCGATGCGCCAAGCGATAGGCATTCTGCTCCACAAAGCATTGTGCGGAACTGCGAATCATTCCCAAATCTCTTCGCGATGCGATTCGTACCGGGACTCCCGCCAGCGCGGCCGCTGCCATGCCGAATATGTTCGTGTAGAAATCGTGGGTGTGGACGACGGAAATCTCGGAATTCGTTAAGTGCGCTGCGAATCGCCATAACTGCACCAGAAACTGCCAGTTGTAAAAGCTGGTCAGCGGGTAACTCGGGATTTCGCCCAAACCCAACGATTCAGCGTGCTCGCGTAAACTCCCGGAGGGATCGATCGAGGCTAGGCGAACGTCATACGTTGCGTCCCGATGAAGCAGACGGGCGAGTTGCAATGCTTGACGCTCGGAGCCACCTTGATGAAAGCTGCCGATTAGGTGCAATACTTTGAGACGAGAAAGAGGAGGGACTTGCGAGAGCGGTTCAGAATATTTCAGAGTCTCTGCTGGCACGTCGCCTTTCCTCACAATCCTTGGTAAATCGTCACACCTGACGATAGGACATGGGACTGTATACTCGCCGACCAATCTGAACCGGAGGTTTGACCAGGGTTGTGGCCTCATTGTTTTGTTGCTGCAAGGCCAATCGGTACAGCAGAGTGGTGTACATCACCAGGTAATAGGGAAAGAGCTCATATCCGCTACTCGAGAAAAAAGCGCCCAGGATGTACGCTGCCAGGGCCGCGCTAAGGGCGCTGGCATACATGTGCACTTCCTCCGTTTCCTCGGAGAACGGAAGTCTCCTGGTGGCGCGTAGATTCAGGAACGCTCTCCACATTAACACCAAGAACAGCAGCAGCGCCGGGATGCCGCATTCCGAACTGAATTGCGTGTAGGTGTTGTGAGTGACGCGCCAAGAGCCGGTATAGGATTGGAAGTTTCCCGGTCCCACGCCAAATAACGGGTGGGTCGCGGTCACCTTTAGACTTTGCAGCAGCAATTCCTTTCGCGCTTCGGCAGAGCCGTTATCGAAGTCTCCTTCCTGGAATTTTCCCACCAGCGTCCCCAGACGCTTCGCGTAGTTCCCGGGAGCTACAGCAACCCCGACCAGCACGCAGATCACCGCGATGGCCACCATATATCCTCTGCGTCCCCGGATACCAAAGTCCCAGAGGCAAAATAGAATCGCTACCCCAAGCGCCATGAATCCGGCTCTGGAGTAAGTCGCCATCAACGCGTAAATCATGATCAGCATGCAGACTGCCCAGAAAATTTTTTTTACGATCCCCCGCGACCTGAGCAAGAAAACCAGGCATAGTGGCCAATTCAAAGCGATGTTCATGGCAAGATCGTTGGGGTTCGACAGCAAACCGTCGCCAACGCCGGCGAGGCGTCCTTGCATTCGGTTATTTACTATGGCGGCGACAACGGTCATCAGCGTCACCCCCAACGCCTGCACCATAATCAAACGCTGCAACTCGACTATTCGAGTTACCGCGAAGGTGAGAGTCAACGCAACAATCACCGCCTTGGAAAATTCAAAGAACACGACTCCCATGCTGCCGCCCTGCCAGTAGGCAAATGGAATTGTCAGAATCATCCATCCAAACATGGCGAAAATAATTTTGATTTCGACGGGGAGCTTGTTGAGTCGCGTCTTATTCGTACCCAGCAACAAGGCCAGGACGGCCAAAGCGCCGGTAATCTTTGCGAGATGCAGCGCACTCAGGCCTGGAATAATGTCACCCGGCCGGAAGAAATACAGGAATGAGAACACCAACATGATTCGATAGGCGAACTGCGACTTCTCCCTGGGCGGGGAAGCCACATTCGTTCGAACGCTTGCTGGCCCCGAGATGCGCGAAATACCCACTTATTGCGCTCCCCGTCCCAGCAGCACGATCTTAACCGTCTGAAACATGATGAGCAGGTCGAGACCAAGCGAGGCGTTCTTGATGTAGAAGAGGTCGTACTGGAGCTTTTCCCGAGCGTCTGCCAGTGTGTTTCCGTATTTATATTGCACCTGTGCCCAGCCAGTGATGCCAGGCCGCACCACATGGCGCACGCCGTAATAAGGAATTTCCTTGCTCAACCATTGGACAAATTCCGGACGCTCCGGCCGCGGACCCACAAAATGCATGTCGCCCTTCAATACGCACCATAACTGGGGAATTTCATCCAGCCGTGAGGAGCGCAGGAACTTGCCGACACGGGTAATCCGCGGATCATCGTCGGTGGCCCAGGTGGCTCCAGTATCCGCCTCCGCATCCACCCGCATGGTGCGGAACTTATAGCAGTAGAAAGTCTCACCCCCGCGGCCCACGCGCTGTTGGCGGTACAACACCGGGCCGGAAGAATCCAGTTTCACCGCCAGCACAATGAAAGGAAGCAAAGGCAATGACAGAATCAGTCCAATGAGCGCAACCGAGAAGTTCAACGCCCGACGGAACAACCGGAACAAGCTGCTGAAACGAAACCCTTCAGCAAAAATCAACCAACTAGGGTACAACTGCTCGACTTCAATTCTTCCCGTAATCTTTTCCAGCCACGAGGTCGCCTCTTCCACTTTGACGCCTCCTAGACGGAGGTCTAATAATTCTTCAACCGGGAGAGTACCGCGGCGGTTGGGCATGGCGACGATCACGCGATGCACGCCCTTTGCTTCCTTCGCCAAACCCAAAAGGTGGGAGGCGACGCTGTCGCGGGTCAATTCACCCTTAAGGTCACCCGTCCACCCTACGACTTCGATGCCGAGAGCAGAGCGTTCGCGCAGTCCCGTGACCAGCCGCTGCGCGCGTTCGCCCGTACCGAGGACGTAAACGCGTTCCCGAAAGAATGGTTGTTTCACCATCCAGAAATAAGCGCCGCGCCAGCACAGCAGGGTGAAAGTGAGAATAATAAGGCCGGCCAGCGCCGAACCATTTCCCGGCATAATGTTCGGGAAAAGAAAACCAACCGCCGAGAGCGCAAGCGCCACAAATCCAAGCACCAGCAGCAGTCGAAAAATCTGGTCCCACTTCGCCCCCTGACTCGAGGAATCGTAAAGGTCAAAC
>DATNMU010000376.1:0-24292 GCA_035602195.1 Candidatus Acidiferrum sp. | reverse complement strand
TGAGCGCGATCGTTCCCAGAATGAGCATCAGGATTCCCAATACCAGAAACCATCCCCATCGGTGGCGAAGACCCTCAAGTTCCATAAACAACGGAGTCGTGATCATAAATCCCCTCGCGAAATCAGTGATCTCTCGTGATGCTATTGAACCGCAGAGGATGGAACAATTCCTCGTAAGCATGACCGCCAATTCCGAGGTGCTGCCTAGGTTCAGGGCGGTCACTAGTGAGAGGCGGCCATACGACTTTCGCACTAGTACCACGAAGCGCCGGTGATGCTTATCCTGGCTTCGATAGAGCGATTGAGGGCATCCGGCACGATGTGGATGATTATTTCGTAAAGCCTGCTGACTACAAGGCTCTATTCTCAACCTTGGAAAAGCGATTGGCTTCGGAACGTGGATTGTGAAGGCGAGGGACTTGCAGTATTTGTTCAAAAGGTATGCCCGACGTTCATGCGCAGTTCATCGTCTCCGATCAAGGAACATGACACACTTGTCGGGACCGATCCGGATGGGCAACGGCGGAACGAGTAAGGATGGCGATAGAACAAGCGTCTCAGATGTACGCAGTCTGAATTTCAAGCAGCAAGAGTCGCACCTCCCTGCGTCCTGACTATCGCGAGCTAATCTCCTTATCCTTTCAGTCGATCTTCAAGGCTCAATGCTTCATTAGGCCGACGGTCAGGCGAACATCGGCGCTGGTCACAGAATGGTCACAATAACGCGGCCATCTTGACGAATTAAGTTGTTGAATGAAAAAGGGTTTAGGCTCAGAGAATACAGCCCTGAAAAGGCTGGCGTCGGCGGTTCAACTCCGTCCCTGGCCACCATTTAAATTCAATAACTTAGCGGCTTGAATTGCTTGATCCTCCTCAGCCGTCGTCTTCGACGGTTGGAGACTAACTTGTTTCGAATCAATGAACAAAGCAGCCAACCAAAAGAGCATGCAAAGAAAAGGCTGGCGCCTCTGGCCCGACTTCGTAACAGAAGACTTCATAAGGACTTAGTGCCAGCCTGCGAATGCAGTTTCAGGCGAGCGAACTATGCGCGAACATCGGAGCCTCGTTCATTCTTCTCACAAGCCCGTTTCTGGATAACATCCGGTTTGCCGACCATCCAGGAGTTATCCCCAGCATCGCGTTAGGCGGAACGTTCGGGCTCGGGTCTGCGTATATTATCCCTAGGAAAGCCGTCCATGTCCTATTCGCCCATACTGATGGCTCATATCTTCGCGGGGACCTTAGGGTTGCTGTCGGGAACCGCTGCAATGTGTTTCCGGAAAGGTTCCGCCCGCCATGCGCTCGCGGGAAAAATCTTTGTCGCATCCATGCTCACCATGGGCGTCCTGGCCGTCTACCTTGCAATCGTGAGGCATCAAACGAACAACATCGGCGGTGGGATTCTAACTGTCTATCTCATCGGAACGGGATGGCTGACCGCCAGGCGCAGAGACGGGGAAACCAGTCGTTTCGATTGGGTTGTGCTCCTGATTCCTTTGACGCTCGGTATCCTTACCTGGATGACTGGTCTAAAAGTCGTGCGTAGCGGAGCGAGTTCACAAGACGGAGTTCCGGTCGGAATGACCTCTTTCATGGGTTCCGTGATGCTGCTGGCTGGCGCGGGGGACATTCGCATGCTGGTGCGGCGCGGTGTTCTTGGAACAAAGCGCATCGCGAGGCACCTCTGGCGCATGTGCTTTGGCCTGTTCATCGCGGCCGGGTCTTTTTTCCTGGGGCCGTCAAACCGCCCGCTGAGATTGCTTTCAGCAGTGGGGCTCGGGCAACACCTGTCCCCGGCTCTATTCAGCACGCCGTTGTATTTAATTCTCAGCGTCCTCCCACTGGTTATGCTGATTTTCTGGCTGGTCCGAGTGCGCTTCAGAAATGCATATCAGGGGTCGATACAACTCGCATCCGAAAGTCCGGATTTAACGCGATAACCGGACGAGTTAAGCACGCCGCGCGAACTTCGCTATCGCATGCCAGGGATTCCGGTCGGATTACGGGCAACTCTGACGTAACGCGATTAGGTAGCTGACGATCCAGGAGTTTGCAGTGGTACCTATCGCTATCCATCCGTCCTCCAGCGGAATCGCATCACCGCTACTACAGCGAACAAGAGCGTGAAGAGCAGCAATACCGCGATGGGCGCAACGGCCGACGAGAATCCCAGGCCGCGCCAGGTCATGCCGTCCAACCCATCGATGGCCCACCGGGTGGGAACGACCACGGTCAGTTTCTGCAGCCACTTCGGGAAGATGAACGTAGGCACCCACGCGCCGCCCAGCATAACCATGATGAGCGTCGCCATAATCATCGCGGTACCATGTAGATAACCAAATTGACCCGAAGATCGCCGGCAACAACAGTAGCAGGGACCCTCGGTCCTTAACCTCGCCGCTGCCCCGGCTCGTGCGCGTCACCACCTGGAGCAGAACCTCGGAAGCGACCCATGCCCAATACAGCGCAGTGAACAGCCTTGCTACGCCCATCTCGCCCTCGCGCTCAGGTGGTACTCTACTGCCGCAACCTCACTATTTTTCGTTACGCAGTAAGTCGGGCGATTGTTCCAAGCCCCTCGCGATGATGGCCTTGAGCCACCCTCAGTGTCCTTCGGATATGGCCGATGTTCCTTCTGCGGCTTTCAATCCTGGATTCTACCCGAACCACGGGCTACTCTTACCTAACCCTGTAAGGTAAGGGTACAACTCGCTCTCAACGATCGTTTTCAGCGGATCATAAGAGCTGTTCATGGGGCTCACAAGTGAGGGCCGGCGCTATAATCCTCCACATATGTTACCAGCCGCATCGCCCCCAGCGGTGGAGATCGACGGTCAGCCACCGCAGGCGTATCTATCGCCAAAATTGCAACGGTCTCCTGTCACCCCGCAGGAGCCAACGTCAGCTCTCCACACGTTGCTGCTGACGGCAGCGCTCATTTTCGCAGCTGCAACCGTGGTCTATAGCTGCGTATGGATGTATTACGTTCGGCTTCATCCGCACGTAGAACTAGGGATGGATACAACGCTTTTTTCCTCGACCGAAGTAAGCGAGATCACCAAGGTTGAGAAAGGCAGTCCGGCGGACGAAGCGGGTCTGCGAACTAACGACCGTATTATCGGAGTGGATGGGAAAAAACTCGACGCTTACGCGACTGGGTTGAGTTCTGCATGGTCCAAAGGGCGACCGGGCGATGTGGTTACCCTGACGATTCAAAGGCCGGGGGTGCAAAAACCCCTTGTAATAAGAGCGACGTTCCGAGCCCCCGCTAGTCCAAGTCTGCCGCTGGCCCGAAGCCTAGCGCTCCAGATCATGGGAAGTTACCCGGTCGTCTTCCTGATCGTCGGTTTGTCCGTGTTGTTTATGCGGTTAGAGGACCCCAGCGCATGGCTTTTGGCGCTTCTCTTTGCCGGTTTTATCGCCGTCTCGGACCTTCCCAGCTCGTTCGTGGCGTTGCACGGATTGGTTCTGCCGTTCATGTTGGGCTACCGAGCTTTGTTCGTGGGTGCCCTTACGCCATTGTTCTACTATTTTTTTGCGGTATTTCCGGCACGATCTCCCCTCGACCGTCATCTTCCGTGGCTGAAATGGGTGCTGCTCGGCACCGGTGTTTCTTTCGGCGTTTTTGGATTGGATAAGGGAGGACCTGAGCCCTGGCCGGCGCTAGTCAGCTTCATGGGACAGCGGGTCGCCGACCGTGCCGTCTTGGCTTTTGTCTATGGCTGCCTTGTTTTGGGTCTGCTCTCACTAACATGGAACGCGTTCGTTCTACCTACCAAAGAGGCACGGCGAAAGATCCGGGTGATTTTTTGGGGAACTGTGGTTGGTGTCACACCGGCGGCGATCGCGCGCGGCGCCGCGGATTTCTTGCAATTTCATGTTCCATTTTGGTTGGACTTCTTCGACATCATCGTGCTTTTTATTTTCCCAACGTCGTTTGCGTACGCGGTTGTGAAGCATCGTGTACTTGAGATTCCAGTCTTACTCCGTCGCAGTGCCCGGTATCTTCTGGTCAGCCGGGGACTGATCGTCTTCGTGCTGCTCCTGGCGGTCTCGATAACCGTGCTGTTCACGCTTTCCTTTTCGAGATTCTTTGCGTTGGGGTCGACAGCTGCAATGGCAGTCGGCGTGGGTTTCGGTGTGATGCTCGCGTGGGTCTCGACCCCAGGCCTGAAGCAGGTTACGGGACGAATTGACCGGGCGTTCTTCCGCGGCGCGTACGATGCACGCCGAATTCTCCAGGACTTAGCCCAGAAGACGCGCACCGTCAAAGCACGCCAGGAATTGGCTCTGGAGATGGTGCCGAGCGTCGGCGAGGCGCTTCACCCTAGTTGGTCTGCCGTGTATGTGGAGGCCGGACCTGATTACCTGGAAAGCGCCGCCGCCATACTGCCGCTCGCATTGAAGAGGATCCGCAAAGACTCCGCTGGACTGGAGTACCTACGTGCTGACGGCGAGCCATGGGATGCATCGCTGAGTCCAACCGCTCACGCGGTATTTTCCATGTTCGCTCCGCTTCTGCCGGAGTGCCTCGTTCCTTTCCCAAGCCGCTCCGGCGATCTGCTGGGACTGTTTGTCCTCGGCCCCAGGCTCTCCGATGAGCCTTATTCCAGCGAAGACAAAATGCTTCTGCGATCGGTTGCAAGCCAGGCAGGTGTGACACTGGAAAATCTAAATTTGGCGGAAAACATTGCCGAACGTCTGCAGGCGGAAAGGGCCGTTTCGCAGGAAATGGAAATCGCCCGGCAAGTGCAGCGGAAGCTGTTCCCTCAAAGGCTTCCGCGCTTGAAGTCGCTGGAATACGCGGGCGGCTGTAATCAGGCGCGCGCCGTAGGTGGAGACTATTACGACTTCGTGGAATTGGGTGCGGGACGGGTCGGCTTCGTTCTTGCCGACGTGGCGGGTAAGGGAATGTCAGCAGCTCTGCTGATGGCCAATTTGCAAGCGAGTATCCGCAGCCAATACTCAGTGGCATCCGAAAACCTTCCCCAAATATTAGAGTCCGTCAACCGCCTCTTCTATGAGAACTCGGAGCCCAACCGATACACGACTTTATTCGCTGGCTCTTACGACGACGCCGCCCGCAGGCTGCGTTACGTGAATTGCGGCCACAATCCCCCTCTGGTTCTTCGCCAGGATAGAAACGTTGAAAGACTGTCGGCGACGGCGACGGTGTTGGGCCTGTTTGAACAATGGCAATGTTCGACCAACGAAGTGCAATTTCAGCCAGGAGATCTCCTGGTCCTATACAGTGACGGTGTGACGGAAGCCTACAACGACCGCGAAGAGGAATTTGGGGAGGCGCGGCTCATACAAGTCCTGGAAGCAGGCAGAAATCTGGAGATTTCAGCTTTGCTGACAAAATTGCTGGAAGAGGTAAATCAGTTCAGCGCTGGAAAGCAGTCCGATGACGTGACCGCAATAGTTGCTCGGATCCGCTGAAGATGTATTTTGATGACTTTCATCTTCCCAGAACTATTGTTTCCCGTTGGAATTTGCGAGTTCGCGCAAGATCGGGCCACCACGCGGTGTGTGTCAAAGCAATTTTCTAAGTGCTAAACCGAGCTTGTGACGGACTCCGGACGAGTGACGGGTAACCCGGAAGTGATCGAGACGGCGAGCCGCGAACCGAGGAAATGGAAAAGTGGGTGACTCAGGGTATCGCGGGAAGCTAGGTTCCTTTTTTGATCTATCTCTGAGGATCTATGCGATACTGTGGCCGCCATGTGGTGTCTGTTGGACTGCAAAGCGAAAAAGCATTTTCGTACAATAAACGTACAATCGATCCGGCAGTGGGGCCTTTTTAGCCGTTGTGGCAGTTCCTAGAATCAATAAGTTACGTGTTATCAATACCCTGAATAGTTCGACTCCCGCGGCCTCCACCAGTATCTAATTTATTATCAGTTGTTTACAGACAACTTTTAATTTCGTACAATGACATTTTGCAGAGGCTGTTTCTCCGCCGGACCATTGCCCGTGATTCTGCCCAAATCGTCGAGCAAGAGTGCCCATAGGCCAGGGGGCAACGGGCAGCTCAGTCGTGGCGTACGGCTGTTCTCTTTCTTAACTCTTCGTTCATAAGTCAATGGCTCAACCAGAGGATCGTCGGTACCGTGATTACCAAGCCCGTGTTCAGATACCCGCGCATCCTGGGCCACACTACGACTGCCGTCGATATGCCGAAGCTGATGATTGAGATGTTTCACATCAGTAGCAAATGACTGTGCTGGCTGGTGGTGAATACCCTTTTGGGAGTCGGCAGGTCTGAAGTGATCTGCTATTGACTCTCGCCCTCATCGTTCCGGATGATGAGCTACCGTCGGAATCAGCGTTTCGCCCACTCTGCGATCGTTCACTGGCCTATGTCCACCCCGCAACCAACGTTTCCACATTTACCGTTGATCGTGGCTCTCCCGCTAGGGAGGATAAGGGGGCTTGGTCATGCAATCAATCTTGAGTGTGTGCGGTCGCTCGGCAGAGTGAAATAGAACGTTACTCCTCGGTCTGCGTTTGCGCCGGCCCACAACCGACCGCCGTGCGATTCGATGATCGAACGACTGATGGTCAGGCCCATGCCGGAGCCCTGCGGTTTGGTCGTAAAGAAGGCATCGAAAATCTCGCCCGCCTTTTCGGGCGGCAGTCCCACACCGCTGTCACTGATCGACATCAGCAGTTCACCGTTCTCGCCGCGTTCCGATTTGATCGTTAGTTCACCGCCGGAGTCCTTCATTGCTTCGATACCATTAAGCATGAGGTTCATCAACACCTGCTGGAGCTGCACTCGGTCTGCGGTGATTTTGGGAAGATCGGGCGCTAGTTCCGGGCGCATCGAGATCGAATACCGGTTCGCCTCGCCCCGCAGCAGCACGAGCATTTCGCGCACGATTTCGTCTACATCGACCAACTCACGTTGTGGAGGAGACTTCTTGTACAACGACCGCAAGCGGTCGATGATCTCGGTCGCACGACTCCCGTCTTTCATAATTCTGCTTGTCGCCTGCAGCGCCTCATCCACATCGGGCTGGTCGCGCTTAAGCCATCGTATGCAGGTCTTCGCGTTTGTCATGGCCGCGGCGATGGGCTGTTTCAGCTCGTGGGAGACGGAGGCAGCCAACTCTCCCAACATATTGACCCGATTCACATGTGCGAGGTCTGCCCTTAGTCTCTCGCGCTCTTCTTCAGCACAGGTCAATCTGACTGACAACACCGCGACATCGGACTACCAGGCTTTGCAACTCAAATTCGAGCGGCGACTGTCACGAGGATTGCAAGCCTTGGCATCGTACACGTGGTCGCAATCCATTGATATTTCATCGACCGACGCGTTTTCGAACTATCTGAGCACGCCAAGCTCAGTCGCAAATCCAAATATAGACCGCGGGAACTCGGACTTTGACATCCGCAATGCATTCACCGCTGGCGTGACGTACAATCTGCCCTCGCCGCAATCGAACAACTTTGCCCACGGCGCATTGGGCGGCTGGTCGGTAGACAGCTTCATTTTCGCAAGGACGGCTCCGCCGGTGGACGTGCTTAGCGGGACTGTCTTTGCGGACGGCATCGCACTGTATCCGCGACCCGACGTAGTGCCCGGAATGCCGCTTGTGCTCTATGGGGCGCAATATCCCGGCGGCAAGGCGTTCTATTCAGCAGCCTTTACCGCACCTCCCACCGGGCAGCAGGGCGATTTCGGACGGAATGTGCTGCGCGGTTTTGGAGCCTGGCAAGCCGATGTCGCGTTCCAGCGGCAATTTCAACTGACCGAAAAGGTCGGGCTTCGTTTTCGGGGCGAGTTCTTCAACCTCTTCAACCATCCGAACTTCGGCCCTCCCGACAACAACCTGACCGACCCCCTATTCGGCCAATCGACACACACGCTAGCCAGCAGTCTTGGTTCTGGCGGCGCTAATGGAGGTTTCAACCCCCTCTATCAAATTGGTGGACCGCGCTCGATCCAGCTGGCACTTAAACTCGTCTTCTGAGCCACTCCTACGTGCAGTGGGTGAACCCGGCGTCGTTTCAAGATCCGCCGCAGGGAAGCTTTTGAACGATGCGGCGCAACCAGCTCACCGGCCCGGGCTTTGCTTCTGTGGACCTCTCGGTACTCAAGAACATTCCGGTGACCGAGCGCCTGAAAGCTCAGTTCCGCGTGGAAATGTTCAAGATCTTCAACCGCCGGAACCTTGCGCCGCCGAGCGGCTACCTCTTCGGCGGATTTGGCCAAAGCACCGACACCATCGGCGACTACAACGGCGCGCCGGAAAAACCGCCGCAAAGTATAACTTGGGTCCGGCCGTCAATGTTCCTTCCATCATGGCGGCGAGATCATCGCTTGATCGCCGCTAGTTCGATTGTGTTCAGACGCGGTCGAAAAGCTGAATGTGCGCAGCAGAAATTGCATCGCTGTTTCCAGCACCAGCAATGGTGTTCGCAGCGCAATCGTTTAATTGATTGGGACAGGGGACGAATCTATTTTGTCTGCGTTCCCTGTTCTCTGTCCTTGGCGCTTCAGCGGTCTCCAAGTCATGTCGCCTTGGAAGTACTGCCAGAGGCCTTGCAATCGCCAGATCATGTGCAATTGCCGATAAGGAAAGTGTTCGAGGAAGCAGTAGCTCACCAGTCTCGCAACATCTTGCCAATCGTTATATCGCTTGTAAGTCAATTCTTCTTGCAGCACAGATCCGATGGAAATAACCGTCGCAAATCCGTATCCGAAGAGCACGAACTGAAGAAAGAACGTCCAACTCAAGGCGCCAAAGAAAGCTGCTGCTAAAATGGTCGCAAAGCCGATGACTTCGATGACAGGAGCCAACAGTTCGAAAAGCCACAAATACGGAAGCGCTAAACATCCCACACGGCCGTAGCATGGGCGGAAGAGCATGTCTCTCGTTGTCCATAACACATCTAAGAGACCTTTTTGCCAACGCGCACGCTGTCTGCCCAGAGAACGTAAATCTGATGGTACCTCCGTCCAGCAGACGGGATCGGGAACAAATTCAATGCGATAGCCCGCGCCCTTCTCCAGTAAGTTTCGGTGTAAGCGCGCGACCAGATCGAAATCTTCGCCGATGGCGGAACCTCGATAACCACCTACAGCTCGCACCAGGTCGGTCCGAAACACCCCAAAGGCTCCGGAAACGATCATTAGCATGTTGCCTCGTGCCCACGCCTCCCTCCCGATTAGGAAAGCGCGCAGATATTCGACGACCTGGACAACTTCTATGCTTTTTCGTGCCAGGCGCACGCGACGAATCCTTCCCGCTTCGATTTCGGATCCGTTCAGGACGCGGATGATTCCTCCGGCCGCTACGACGTGGTTGGGATTTGCGAGGATGGGCACCATAATCCTCAGCAGGGCGTCGCGCTCAAGCACGGAATCGCCATCGACAACGCAGACATACGGCGAAGTCGTCGCATTCAGACCCGCGTTTACCGCATCCGCCTTGCTTCCCGCCGGTTCCTTATCTACCACGAGGAGCCGAACATCGACATTACTTCTGTACAGCCCACGGACCGGAGCGCTTATCAGTTCCGGAACATACACAGCTCTCACCGATCGCAAGCCAAATTCCTTCTGCATCATCTGCAGCGTCTTATCCGTTGAGCCATCGTTTATGACAACGACTTCCAATTCCGGATAATCGAGATCAAGCAGATTCTTTACGGTTGTGCAAATAAATTGCTCTTCGTTGTGCGCGGGGACGACCAAGGTGACGGGAGGGACCAAGGGAGAGCCTTTCATCCAGTCAAATCTGATGCTTTCGAGGTGCCGGAGGTGTGCGGCGCTGGTCCTTAGCGCAATGACGAGCATCGTCAGGTAAGCAAGGTTGGAAGCCAGATAATAGTAGAACAGCGTGTGATTGGCCCAGTCCAAAAAGTGCATCATGAGTGCGATGCCGCCTTGACCAGAATGTTTTCCTCGAATGCCTTCGCGTGGGCAGACACCTTCCCGGTCCGCAATACCTCGAGCAGAATGTCGTTAGTCTCGCTTTTTCTCCCTGTGGTGTTATTGATTGCCGCAACAAGAGTGACCTGCAGCCCCGCATTTTCCAGCGCCGTTAGGAAAGCATGTAAGCCATATTGATCTCGAAGCACTACCACCTTTTCGAAAATTGGCAGCAACTGCGTTTTGAAATCTACGAGCCCTTCCGCAGCGCGCAGGCGCACCAGTCGATTAGAATCTGTCAATCCGTGCAACAAGGAAGGAATCGCCGTGGGATGACAAAATCCGCCCAAACTTACGATTGCGCGCAGCCGCACAAACCAAACGGCATCCTTCGCCAACTCACTTAGAACAGTGATCGCATCGCCGGGATTTAAATACAACAATCCGCGAGCCGCGGCCGCCCGCAATTCTGGGAGATCGTCATCAGCAAACCTCAGCAACTCTGGCCCGAGCGAAGGCGTGGCCACTTCCCCGAGTACGCGTCCGAGCACTTCTCGGATGGTTCTGTCCGCATGTTGCAAATGTGGTAACAATACTTGCGGGCGCTCGGCGCAACTCTGAATCAGCGCGCTTTGCAACGGAAGCGCCGGCACGACCAGGCCGAGGTCATCCACCCAATTCAGGATCTCCTTCGCGGCTTCCGGACAAGCCATGCGACCAAGTCCGCGTAGGGCGGCCAGCCGGGTTTCCGAATCGCGATCGCGCAGTCCTTCGGCCAGGGCTCGAATGCCTTCTGGCGCACGCGTTCGGGCGAGTGCAACCAGCGCTCTGTGTCGCCGCCACCCTTGATGGTGCCTTGCCTCCCAGATTCGTTTCTCGATTAGCCCGCTGCCACGCATGAATTTCAGCAAGCGCGCTGATTCTTCCGGATTCGCGACTTCGAAGGCGTCGAGTACCATGGTTTCGATAAGTTCTCGCTCTGATGTTCTCGACCGCCAGGCCGCGTATGGAATCTCCCCGGAAATTAGCGCGTCCCACTGTTGGCGGATTGCGAGCATGCGTGCGTCGCGGTTCGCGAAATGCCACTTGCGGTAAGTTCGTCTAAGCAGAATAAAAGCTAACAACAACACGTCGACGACAATCACGGAAATGATCGCCTTCAGCACGAAGGACGCTGGACCTAGCTTGCGAAATGTGTCAAAAGCGGATCCCATAAGTAAATCCAAAACTTGATTCTGTCCGGTCCTCCGATCGCCTTTGATAAGCGCCGAAGCCTGTCACATCCTGTTGTCCCGTTAGTTGGAGGCGCAACCCGCCACCAAATGTCTGAGAAGAAAATTCTCCAATCTGATTCACCTCCGCGAAATTCTCCGTGCCACTCGCGAAGAAAACATTCCCTCCTAGGCGGCGATCTTCCCAGCCAGTAATGGGAAACCCGAGGCGTGTCATTCCGGAAGGCCGCCATTCCGCACCCGTTGCGGAAAAATGGCTACGGGCTTCAATCATTCCTAGGGACCACGTCCAGTCTCGCGGGAGGTAGAACACAGTGGTTTCATTCACCGTCAAAATCCGTGCCGTGCTGTACCAATACCAGTGTTGGCCGTACACAATCTCCAATCCACGGAAGAATTCGCTTCCATGGAGTTTGAAACCTTGGTCATAGTTAAAGAACCCTTCATCCTTCGGAATGACGCCGTTGTCATGGGCTGTAGCGCCGCCGACGGTAAGCGCCCCCCATCCCGGAAGCTTTCCCGTCAAACTGGCTGCGAACTTTGCGGCGTCGGCTCCTCCCCAGTGATAACCCTGCGCGGCTATGCCTGTGGTCCAGCGGGTTGACCAGTGAGAGATGAGGGATACTCCTTCATCTTGATTGGCGTCAGCGAAGTTGAACAAATCCGTATTTACTCCCATCCGCAATTCATGCCTGGGCCCGTCGCGCAAAGAAAGCAATCCCGCGCGTCCTTCCGTATTCGTCGGATCTAGTGCCAGGGCACGGTTATATTCCGACTTCGCTTCCTCGCGGCTACCAAGTGCACGTAACGCGGCACCGCGCGCTGCATGAATGTCGGCGCGCTTCGGGTCGAGGAGTACGGCGCGGTCCAATGCTTCCAGTGCTTCCCTGCTTCGACCCTGGCGCGAATAGATACTGGCTAAGCCCATCCAATTGTCAGGATCGTTGGGAACGGCGGTGAGGATCTCGTGATATTCACGTTCAGCTTCCGCAAGCTTCCCAGACCAGGTCAGAACCCGCGCTCGCCATGCGCGTACATCCATATCTCCAGGAGCACGAGCAACTTCTCGATCGACGATATCCATTGCTGCGCTCCAATCGTGCGCCTCCACGCATCGCCGCACCTCTTCGCGCCAGGAGGGAGTCAGCTGTTGCCCCCAAACTGGCAGGCACAAAAGGCCGATTCCGAGCAGCAATCTAGCCATCATGGGCACACCGCTCCAAGAGTTAACAGGGTAGCGTATAGTGTGGACCAGATTCGGGAGTGATGCACCGTTTTGGGTGCCACAGCGATTACGTCAGTAACTCGTTATGACTGGTGCGCGTTGTTTTGATTATTCCGCAATAATTCTCTTCAGGAAGGGCGCCCCTTCCCTACCCGTACTTGGTCGGATTTCGTAACAAGAGCTAAGTGGGGTAGCGGATTAAGCCACGATCTGGGATCACCCGTCCCTTCAGTGATTCACGACTCTTCCAAAGAGAGCCAAACGTCGGTCCCTAACCAGGTGGGCAGTGTCTACTCGTCCCCGCTGTACGAATATCCTTCAATCGTCCCAGTGAGCTAATTGTTTGATCCACGGTCAGGCGGCTATTATTGAATTGCGTTACGAATTCCGAACACAGCATCGCATTCTCGGAAAACAGTTCACAACCCGATGAGAATGAGATCGGCTGACCACAGCATCGACGATACGGGGGGGAAATTGCTGGCGCTGAAACTACTGGTGGTAGAGGATGACGCAGCGAGTCTTGAACTGATGACTGAAGTATTCAGATCACTCAAGGCGGATGTTCGGCCGGTTAGCGACAGCGAAGAAGCGGCACGCCGAGTAAATCAAGAGAAATTCGACGGTATTTTTCTGGATTTGGAAATGCCGAACCTGCATGGTTTCGATCTCGCGCGCGGAATCAGGAAATCCTCCTGGAACAAATCCACTCCCATCATCATCGTGACGGGACGGGATGAGAGGGAAACTATGCAAGAAGCCTTTGCGGTGGGGGCGACGTTCTTCTTGCAGAAGCCCATAGACAGACAAAAGTTGAGTAAGCTGTTCCGAACCGTCCGTGGCGGAATGTTGGAGAACCGGCGTCGTTATACCCGCGTTCCACTACAGGCAGATGTGGCTTGTTCTGTCGGTTCACGAACGATGAAGGGATTGAGCTGGAACCTTAGCCAAGGAGGCATTCTGGTGGAAGTTGGCGGATTGCAGCTCAAGGATTCGGTGCGATTGTCATTTCGAATACCGGCTTCTGGGGCTGCAATTGAGGCGGGCGGGACAGTCGTGTGGGCGAAACAGGAACGACAGGGAATCCAGTTTACGAACGTAAGCGCCAAGAGTCAGGAATTGATCCGTCAATTCATCTCGGAAGTGGACGAGATTGAAGGCTAGATGGTTTTCCAGGTACTTTTGCGTATCCGCCCGCGCTCATGTGGCACTCGCAAGATTGAAGGATACCTTTGAGCCCGAGATCAAGAAGCATCCCTCCACCGGAACCCTGTCGTGATTGGGTAAGCTGGATTCACACAGCCACCGCTCAACAAAAGTTTTTAACCCTCGTCTAGTTACTATTGTACCGGGGTAAAGTTTACGCGACTGCGTTAGATTGGTCACACCCAATGGCACTTCAAAAACAAACTGAAAGCGTTTTGGCGCGCGTTGGCAAACAACTGTCCCACCTCGAACAGCGCGATTGGGAGCTTTGGCTCATTGTTTCTCTTACCGGCGTGCTAGTTGCGACCGGATTGCTCGCTATTGTGTTTCCAGCAGCTTTCTTGGCGCACGACAACGTGCATTTCGAGATCACGGTCTCCCGGCCCCTGGCTGTAGGACTCATTACCCTTATAGCGTTACTGAACACCTACCTCGTTTCAAAACGTCTAGAAATTCGTCGACTGCGTGAAGAACTGATATCCAGCACGATCCAACAGGAATTAGTCCGACAGCAATCCTTCACGGATCCCTTGACTGAGATCTACAACCGTCGCTCCCTGGAGGATGTTGCAGGAAGATTCATGAGCCATGCGCGGCGTTTGAACAGCTCGCTTACGCTCTTGCTGATCGATGTTGATCGATTTAAAGATGTCAACACTAAGTTTGGCCATCTGACTGGCGATGTGGTACTCGCCGATGCCGCAGCTTTGCTGAAGAGTTCAGTGCGCGGCTCAGACGCGGTGTTTCGCTATGGTGGAGACGAGTTCCTCATCATTTTAGCTGACACCTCACGCGCCGGGGCTGCCACGGTCATAGATAGAATTAGAGCGTACCTCGCTGATTGGAATCATGCCGGAACTCTTGAAGGTTTCGAGCTGAGTCTCAGCATCGGTATTTCAGAATGGTCCAACGGCATGACCTTGGACGAACTGCTGGACGAGGCGGACCGTGAGATGTACGCGGCGAAAGCCAGCCAGTCGCTTGATCGAGGCCAACTTGGCTTGGTGAAAGCAGTGGCGCGGAGAATCGGGCTCTAAGCAGCGCAGTTGCCGTCACTTTCCAGTTCCAACTTCGACTGAGCGAACCACAACTGAATCAGAACAGTATTCTGTCCTCGAACTACACCCGGTCTTGCGGGTCGCGTCGTCCGTACAACAGTATTCGCGAATCCCAGAGACATTCACTGGAGCTTAGCAAATAACGATTGCGTGTCCTCGCCGGCCATTTGAATGTTGTCTATATTTTCGTCAGGCAGACCAGGGTATGTTATGCGGACGTGCCACTAGCGGCCCGCATTTGCAGAACGTTAGCGGCGCGAGTGTTAAGTAAAAGTTGCTCGATCGTCTCACTGGGAGCAGGCCTAGCGTATAGGTAGCCTTGCGCAAAATCGCAGTCGATGTCCTTGAGCATGTCCGCCTGCCCTCGTGTTTCGACCCCTTCCGCAACCACCTTCAGATCGAGACCGTGGGCGAGCATGACAATGATACGAACGATTTCGTGGGTTTCAACGTCCGTGTCCATGTGCGAGATGAAGGAACGGTCGATTTTAAGCGTGTCCACTGGAAAGCGCTGGAGTCGGCTGAGGGAGGAGTAGCCCGTGCCGAAGTCGTCGATATCCAGCCGAACACCCAGTGCCTTTAACTCGGAGAGTACCACTGCAGACTTGTCGGCATCGGCCATGGCGATAGTCTCTGTAATCTCCAAGTTAAGACAACGAGGATCCAGTCCAGTCTGCTGCAAGGTATGGCGAATTTGAGAGGCAAGATCGGGCTGCGCAAACTGCTTGGGTGTGACGTTCACATTAACGGTCAAGGGAGGATCGGATGGAAAGCGTTCCTGCCAGGAGAGGAGCTGCTGGCAAGCGTCATAGAGAAGTTGCCGGTTAATGGGCAAGATGATACCGGACTGGTCCGCAACTGCGATAAATTCCCCGGGCATGACGAGACCTTCGGGGCGCTGCCAGCGGCTGAGCGTCTCGAACCCCACGATCTGGTCGTTGTGCAAGGAAACGATGGGTTGGTAGTAAACGCGGAACTGATTCAACTCGATAGCCTTGCGCAGATCGGTTTCGAGTTGCAAACGCTTGATGGCGCTCACATGCATGGCGCGGTCGAATACCTCGCAGCCGCCCTTACCGGTGCTCTTGGCGCGATACATGGCAATCTCGGCGTCTCGGAGAAGATCCTGCGCGTCCATTGCATCCCTACTGAAAGCAATACCAATACTTGCGGACAGCACAATCTCTTGACCGTTGAAATCGAAAGCGACCGCGAGTCTCCGCTGAATTCGCTCCGCGACGCGAATGGCGTCGCTCGGGCCATGTAATTCCTCCAGGAGCATCGTGAATTCATCGCCTCCGGGGCGGGCCAGCGTACTCTCCCCCACGAAGATTTCTGTGTCTTCAGCCACTCTCGGACGTGAAATAGTGTCGACGCTCCTTAAGCTCGCGGTTAGACGCTGCGCAATCTGCATGAGCAAGTCGTCACCTGCGGGATGGCCCAGACTGTCGTTGAAGACCTTGAACTCGTCGATATCAACGAATAAGACTGCGAACTTGAACTCCGAGTGCCGGCGCGAAACGGTGATGGCCCGCTGCAGGCGATCGAGAAAAAGCGAGCGGTTTGGGAGGCCGGTTAAGCCATCATGGAAGGATTGATGTACAAACCTCTCCTCGGCGCGTTTCCTCTCAGTGATGTCGCGGTTCACGATAACCAATCCATCGTGCTCGCCCTTGGGGCTTTGAATGGCGCTTGCAGTCGATTCAAGAAAGCGCCAGGAACCGTCCTTGTGTCGGATGCGATATTCCAGCCGTTCACCCCGGCCGGTATTGCGACTCTTTACAGAAGCCTCCAATACGCGCGCGCGGTCGTCAGGATGCACATGATCCAGCGAGGAAGTTCCTGCCAGTTCTTCCGGACCATATCCAAGAATTTTCTGATATGCAGGACTGTTATAGATGCGTTGTCCATTGCGGTCTATAACCGCGATCATGTCGGCGGCATTTTCCGTAATTAGTTGAAAGAGCTGTTCGCGCTCGGCCAATTGACGGCGGATCCTCTGTAACTGCCGCTGTTGGTAGATGGTGTAGATGTCGAATAAGAGAACGAGAGCGGCCAATCCGCGAACCCATTCCTTGAGATTCAGAGAGTAAATGCTGTCGGGGGACGCTTGGAAGCCAGGAAGGGTTAGAGAAAGGATGCCGAATGTCAGGCCTAGGGTGACCGCTACAGCGGATCCCCAGAGCCACCATTCCCGCCCCTCAATTTGGCGCAGATGGGCAGCAGGAATCTTCGTTCTGCTGCTGGACAAGAATTCTCTACTCACAACAATGGCCGCCTGTTCATCTCTTCAACAGTCAAAGTTTGCGGATGGTGAAGAGTTTAGACGAATAAAAGGACAGGAAAAGTTACCAAAGTCTGGAAGAACGGATGTAGCAAACATTTCTGAAGTTCCGCTCTTGAGCGGCGAATCCGGCACTCCCGGAACCAATCAGCAAGGTCCGTCTCATCCGAGTAATTCAATCAAGCGCAACCAGCGCGCCCAGCGGTTTCGAGGATCGCGTCCGCTTGACTGCGACAGGGTTTGACGGCAGGCGTCCGGAAGTCTAGGTGCCATCTGGATTTGATCGAACGCGAGCTTGGCGATGCTCTCTGGCCGCGTCTGGGCAATCTATCTCCGTAAGGCGACCGTCATGTCCTACCACCGCCTTCCAGACCTGGCATCGTGCACAATCGCACTGTAAGGAAATTGAACAAACTGTTACGAAAACGAACAATGAGTACGACAAGGCGTTTGCTATCTATCGTGCTATCAATGGCTTATCGATCTTGAGTTTGGTGCCGAGGTTGCCTTATCAAAGGTATGGACCAAACATTCCTTGCAGTGGGCGCAGATTTTCGCTGGAGACGGTTTGCAAGAACGTTGATGGCGTGGGCATTGCTGATGCCGGGCATTTTGGCCCACGCACAAAACTTCGGTCGAGATTCCAGTATTTCACGGAGCAGCACCAGCCGTTCCGTTGTTTCTGGCTCAGCTCCGATTGCTTTACAGGCTACACTCCCCTCGGCGTTGACGCTGAGTATCTCAAATGTGCTCCTCAATATACCGGTCGATGATCCGGGTGAGCCTTCAGAGATCGTCGCGGTTCCAATTACCAGTTCATGGATCCTCAATTCATCCACCGTCGGGGTTGAGCTGGTGGCATATTTTGATTCTCCAGGGCAAGCATTATCCGACGAAGCCAATCACGTCATTCCCGCCGATCGGGTGCTCGGCGCTCTTAATGACGAACATCTAGCGCCATTCGTGGAGACGTCCAGGGAAGGCACTGCAGGAGCAAGTCGAACACTGTTTCGGCAGCCAATTTCCCGGGGTAACACCAGAGGCTCCCGTGCGGACACAATCCGAATCCAATTAAAAAGCATTGCCGATTTAGGAGCACCGCAGGGCAATTATCGCGGAATCCTCAACCTTCGCCTTGTGTCGTATTGATCGTATCCGATTCGAAAACGCACATATCTCCCGCGCGGTGATTACTCGGGTAACTGGCGTTCGGGCGCCGCCAACGGGAGACTTCGTCAGGGCGGAACGGTCCCGTGCCCTACGTCCCGACAATTTTGGTTCCAGTAGCCATGAGTAGACGAACCCTCTTAACCGTTTTGGCGATCGATGATAACGTTGCTAATCTTGAGCTTATCATTGAAGCTATAACGCATAACGGCATTCAGATTCTCACCGCTCAAGATGCAGAGTCCGGCTTTCGCTTATTTAATAGCTCCCGACCCTAATGTTGTGCTCCTCGACCTGGTTATGCCGGAAGTGAACGGGATGGAACTGCTTGAGAAGATGGTCGCAAGCGATTCAGCTGCCGACATCATTCTGATGACTGGTCATTATTCCACGGAATCGGCTGTGGAGGCGATTCAGAAAGGCGCATACGACTACCTGACGAAGCCACTGGATGTTGGAAGGCTGCGCACGCGCATTCTTGGATTGCTTAAAGAAGCAGAGAATCGGCAGAGGGCTCTTCAATTAGAATCTGCCCTCGTAGATACATTCCAGTTTGAGGGCCTTATCGGAAGAAGCCCCGTCATGCTCGAAACTTTCGCTAAGATCCGCAGGGTTGCTTCCCATTTCCAATCTATTCTGATCACAGGCGCAACTGGAACTGGAAAGGAATTGGTTGCTGGCGCGCTCCATCGGCTCAGTCCCAGAGCCTCAGCTCCATTCATAGTGTGCAACTGCTCAGCCTTGGTTGAAACGCTTTTGGAAAGCGAGTTATTCGGCTATGTGCGCGGCGCCTTTACTGGAGCCACCAGGACAAACTTGGACTTTTTGAGCATGCCAACGGGGGTACTGTTTTCCTTGACGAGATTGGAGAGTTGCCACTCCAAGCTCAAGCTAAACTTCTTCGTGTTCTCCAACAAAAAGAAGTGCAGCGCGTTGGCTCGCCTGTGCCTCGAAAGGTGGATGTTCGAGTGATTGCCGCCACGAATCGTCCACTACGAGCCTTGGCTGCCCAAGGCCAGTTTCGCGATGATCTCTATTACAGGCTAGCGATGGTCGAAATTACGTTACCTTCGCCAATCGAGCGCAGAGAGGATCTGCCGCTCTTGGAGAGATTTTTGGTCGAAAAATTTTCCGTTCAATACGGCAAGCCGATCGTCGGTATTACGCGACGTGCGCAGGCACGACTCGCAAGCTATTCCTGGCCAGGGAACGTACGAGAGCTAGAGAATGTCATTGGCAATGCCGCACTGATGGCAGAAGGAAGCACAATCGACCTAAATGACTTGCCGGAGAACGTGACCTCATTGGTAAACAGCGAAGCCGAGGAAGACCAGAAGTTGATTTCTCTGGAGGAGGTACAAACCCGGTATCTCATAAAAGTGCTGAAACAGGTTGGCGGTAACAAGGCACGTGCAGCTGAGATCCTAGGAGTCAGCAGAACGACTGTTTACGAAATGTTAGCCAAGATTCAAAAGAAACAAATGACTTCGGTGCCGGTCGCCATGTCGCTAGAGCAATAGCCGCTCGGCCATCCACTTCTTTTTGTCTCGGAACGAGGACGCTGACATTCCTGTGATCATGTGATCAATTGCGTTAACAGCACAGCTGTGATCGTAGTGGAATCCGATTCTTGAGCATCAATTGGCCTCAGAGCAATCTATTTTGGAGAACAAGGTTCCAGATTTTGCATTCAAAAATCGCTACAGAGCTGCGAGCAAGCAACAAGCCAGATTCCGCTCGATACTAAGCGTCACTTTTTCTTGAATAGCGGCGTCAGCCGCTCGTATAGACCTTCGACGGCCTCAAAAAGGGTCGTCAGCCCCTTGGTTTCCAAGCCCAACTCCATTGACTGTAGATCGATTGTTAGATCACGCGCAATCTGTGTGGCCCGACGGACGCGCTCCTCCGATAATATTCCCAAAACGGTATACGGATCGCGATCTTGCTTTTGGAGTTCAGCCCATTGCTGAACGGCCCACGCGGTTTGGCGGATACTATCAACTGCACCGCGGAACTCGCTCAAGACCCGGGGAGACGAGTTGCCAGACACAACTAGCTGTTCCAGTTCTTGCAGCTCATCCGTGGCGGCTTTTAGGCGTTCCGAAAGGGACGACCCCATATTAATACTCGCGATGCTGTAAGCGGCTACCACTCCTTGAGAATCCGGCGCCCCGCGTCTCCGGGTCGCTGATTGCAGCGCACCATACATGAACGGGCCATACGTATCGCGACATATTGCTCTTTGTTCGGATTTCGTAACAAAACTGCACTAATGTGCGGATACATGAATTCCGCATCTTCGTTCTCCAATTCACCAAAGTAAGTGAACAGAATCGGCTGTCGATTCGGAAATTCATCGGCGAAGTGGAGCGCATGGACACACGATGAGTGCGGTCATCGTGATCGGTTACTTTACCTTCCGTGGGCTGCATCCGCGCTGCGCATTCTGCCATTCTCCTGACTGTCATCAGGCTGATCCAGGAGTGACTTGCGGTTGTTTTGCCGGGATGAAAGGCGGTCGAGCTCCTGGGCAAGCAAACTGGAGCTAACCGGTTTTGATAGGTAGCCATCGAAGCCTGAGTTCATGATTTTCTCTGAATCGCCTTGCATGGCATAGGCGGTAACGGCTACAACCGGGAGCGAGGCGAAGCGTGGATTCTCGCGAAGCTTGCGCACCACAGCAAAGCCGTCCAGGACTGGCATGCCGATATCCAGCAGCAGTATGTCGGGCGGCTCTTGCTCAACCATGGCCAGTGCTTCCTGGCCATTGCACGCTTCCGCGACCGTGTATCCACGGATTTCCAGCAATTCCCGAAGCAGTTCGCGATTAGTGGGATTGTCTTCCGCGATAAGAACTGTCTTCATGACTGCCCCGCAGACTTGGCGAGCTTGCGGCCCTCGATGACCCGTCCGACCTCGACAATAAGCTGCTGTTGCCAGGAGCCGTTTTTTTTCAATAACGCCTGGGTTTCATGGCCAAGCAGAGTTATCTCCTCGGCGGTCAGGTTCTTACCGGTCATCACAAGAATCGGCAGGTTTCTCAGTGTGGCTTCTTGCCGGACGTGACGAATGACATCAAATCCGTCCATGCCCGGCATCAGTAAATCCAGGAGCACAGCGCTTATTAGTTTGGAAGAGAGTACTTCCAGGGCCCTGGTGCCGCTGCGCACGCTTTGAGTCTCGTACCCAGCCGCGCGCAACGTCTCTTCCAGCAGTGCCAGAGTTGTGGGGTCGTCATCGACCAGTAGGATCGCGGCATCATCATCTTCCTGATACGGCACATGCTTGCGAATCGTATCCAGCAGCACCGTCTTGCGAATGGGCTTGATCAGATAGTCGGCTGCGCCTAAAGCAAAACCTACCTGCTTCTGATCGACGATCGAGACAATGATGATTGGGATATTCGCGGTCTCGGGGTGTTTTCTCAACGCCATCAGGGTCTCGAAACCGCTCCCGCCCGGCATCATAACGTCTAGCGTAATGGCATCGGGCAACAGTTGTTGCGCTTTTTTTACCGCTTCGTCTCCCGAGTCAGCCGACACGGTGCGGTATTCCGAATCCAGATAGCTCGCCAGCAGTTCGCGAGCGGGAGCCTCATCATCAACCACCAGGACGAGTGGCTTGCGGACTTCTCCCGAGGCCGCGCGTCTTTGGGTTCTCGCACTTGCGGCGTGAGTGGCTGTTGTTTTTGTTGTTTTTGCACCTACGGGAAGAGTAAAGGTAAATTGACTGCCTTTTCCAAGCTCACTCGTCAGGGAGATTTTGCCGCCTTGTTGTTCCACCAGACGCTTGGTGATCGCGAGTCCCAGCCCCGTTCCCTCCTGAGTCGAATCGATGTCGCCTTCAACCTGACGAAACTCCTCAAAAATGATTCCTTGATCCTCGGGGCGGATTCCGATCCCTGTATCGGTCACGGATATCGTGATGAAATCCCCGGTCTCCGCGCATTGAATACGGATTCGGCCGTCCTTGGGTGTGAATTTCACGGCATTGCTAAGCAGGTTGTACAGGATCTGTTTGAAGCGCACGCGATCGGCATATACGGAAAGATCTGATTCTAGCGTGTGTTGGACTGTAATCTGTTTTGACATGGCCAACGGACGGATGGTTGAGAGAACCTCGGGCAAAGCATCGTCGATTTGGAATCTTTCGCTCCGCAGTTCAAGCTGACCAGCTTCGATCTTTGAAAGGTCCAGGATGTCGTTGATCAGCTGCAACAGATGAGCCGAGCCTTGCTTAATGTGATTGACGAAGCGCTTTTGCTTGTCATTGAGTTCCCCTGCAGTCTGTTCTGCCAGCAGATCTGAGAAACCCACAATCGCATTAAGGGGCGTCCGTAACTCATGGCTCATGCTGGCGAGAAACTTGCTCTTCAATTTGGTTGCACGTTCGACTTCGCGGTTGCGGAGATCCAGTTCTTTGTTGGCAGCTGCGAGTTGGGTGGTGCGTTCCCGAACCCGATCCTCCAACTCGGCGTGAGCGCGCTGCAGGGCAGTGTCACGCTGCTGAATCTGTTCCAACATCTCATTGACCGATTCAATCAAGGTCGACACTTCATCACGATTTTTGCTTGTAGCCGCTCGAATCGAGTAGTTTTTCTCGTGGGACACGATGCGCACAGTCTGCGCCAACTGCATCACCGGCTCGGAGATAACACGCTGAGATATTCTCGAAATCATCAGTGCAAGTACCAGCGAGATTACCATTACGGCAGCGGCGATTAATGCATACGTCTTCAGGCGGTCGTCCATGGCCTGCAGGTCGGACCGGATGTACACGAAGCCTGTCGGTTTGCCTTGGAAGATGATCGACTGGAGCAGCGCCATTTGCCCGTCGACGAGCCAGTGAGTTTGTGTTTGACCCGGCGGGATACTGGGAAGAAGCGGTAGGGTCTTCCTGCTGTCATTCCGCCAATAGCCGGCAAAAGGGTGGCCGTCCTGAGTGTAGATCGCAGCGTACAGGATCTGAGGAGACGCGTTCAATGCGGATAGCGTGTTCTGGGCGGCTCGAGGGTCGTTGAACACGAGCGCTGCAACACTATTCGATCCGACAATTTGGGCTTCGGTGGACAGATTACGCGCGATGACGGTTTGATAGGTCGACAGGTCGTAGGCAACAAAGGCGGCACAGGCTGAAAGCAATGCCACGCCACTCACCAGCATGTTCATCCAGGTGAGCTTCTTGGAGATCGAATAGTTCCCGATGTTAAGCATCAATCTCTATCCCTTCTGACGGCAGTCGCCACCTTCAGCAGCTCAGAGCTGAGCGTCAGACCCGCATGCTGGGTAGCGGTCAGGTTGACCTCGAAGCGAACTTTCTGCCCTTCTAGGACAAACTGGATCATGCCGCCACGCTTGACGAACTGCGGGGCATCGCTGACGGTCAAAACAGCCTTTTTGTCCAGGTCAGCGATAACCTTGTTTAGTCGGCTATCGTCCGTAAGACTCAGAAAAAGAATCTGGCAATTGCCTGACTCTTCGGCACTGGAAATTCGTTTGGCGACTATGGTTTTGCCGCCGATCGTTTCGCCTGCAAGCGTGGCGTCGAGTCTGGAGCCGAAGGGATCTTGCCCGAGAACACAGACAGTAAACGAGCCGCCTTGGGCTGCCGCAACCTTCCCCGGCCATTCGATGAATCGGCCAAAGTTATAGAGGTAGGCGGCTTTCACTTCGTAGTCAGTGGGTCTCGGATTCTGCGCCTGCAGGGCAGGAATAGCAAGGAAAGCCCATGCTGCAGCTACAGCTGTGAGCAACGGACGGAGGCGAAGAACAGGCCACCTCGCTTGATCACGCGGAACGGGGCGCACACGGTCTATACCATGAAGATATTTCATTGATATCAATCCGCAGTCTGTCTCCACGTGATCTGCGCGTAAGCGCTCCTCTCGACGAGCACAGGGCTGAACTCGGCATGACGGGGCTGGAACAAATTTTGTCCAGTCACGGACAGCTCATACTCCTTTGCAAAGTGCCAACCCAGCCGGGCATCTACTGTGTGATAAGCATTCACGCCTAGGGCCGGCAGGGCACCCACATAACGATAACTAGGATCGAACTCAAGTCCTTTGTGCGGATGGAACAGAAGCTGTGCAGTTGCCTCATTGTGCGGACTGGATCCCTCGTAGGAAGACACCTGACTGGTTTTCGTGTGGGTCGGTTTATCCAGAAAATTCAGGCTCACATAGGAATATGTGGCCTTGAAATCCATCCAATGGGTCACTTTCCAGTCTGGCGA
>DATNMU010000375.1:0-3313 GCA_035602195.1 Candidatus Acidiferrum sp. | reverse complement strand
GGTTGCGGGCGCGTGCGAATGCCACCGCCTCCTGTACCTCACCAATGCTTTTGGCCTCAACGAAATACTTCGCCGGGCCTCCGATATAGATGGTGGTGAGGGGCGCGAGCGGGATGTTTTCGAGCAGCAGCACGAATGATTTTCAAATATACACATCGGCGGAAATGGGCGCTGGGATTCGTGAGTTACGGGAGTTCAGTAGCCGCGATGGCAACACTGAATTGGCGGACAGGAGCGGGGGCGCATTTAATTAAGATCCAGGAAGGCCCGAACCGAAGTCATATCTTCGCCGGCGCGCACGCCAAAGCCGAGGCGTTTCATGATGACCTGCATCGAAACATTGTCGGTGAGCATTTCCGCGGATACGCTGGTTAACTTTTCATCGCGTGCGATTTCGATGATGCGGCGAAGTAATTCCTGGCCCAATCCCTGTTTCTGATACTTGTCGGAAACCAGCACCGCAACTTCCGCTTCATTGCCATTATGAAGCTTGTTCATGCGTCCGACGCCAAGTATGGCGCGCTGTCCAGTGGCCGGGTCGGCGTGCTCGGCGACCAGGACCATCTCGCGGTCATAATCGCCGAAACAAATGCGAAGCAGGCGCTCGTGAGCGACGCGCCGGCTCAGGCTCATAGAACAGAAGTAGCGGAGATAGACGCTGCGGTCGGAAAGCGTCTCGTGGAATTTGACCATCAGCGGTTCATCCTCGGGGCGGATGGGACGGATAGTAACCTGGTCGCCGTTCTTGGTTGTCCATTGGGCGACATACTTGACGGGATAAGGACGAACCGCGGGCTTGGGCAGTTGATCGATGGATAGGTTCGCCGCGTGCAACACGATTCTGGCATCGAGGGCCAGGAGTTGCTCCGGGGAAGCCAGCAAAGGGTTGATGTCGATCTCTGCAATAGAGGGCTGGTCGAGAACAAGTTGGCTGAAGCGCACCAGTAGCTGTTCCAGCGCAGCCATGTTCACCGGCTTGCGGCCGCGAACTCCCTCGAGCGCGGTGAAGATTCGCGTTTGTTCCATCATTCTTTGGGCGAGAGTTGTATTCAGCGGTGGAAGCGCCAGGGCGCGGTCGCGATACACCTCGACCAGTTGGCCGCCGGAGCCGAATAAAATCACAGGCCCAAATTGCGCGTCGACGCTGCTACCGAGAATGAGTTCGTAGCCATCGACATTCACCATGGGCTCTACGGTCACGCCCGCGAATTGATCCGCGCCGACTTTTTCGGTTACGGAAGACTTGATGGCGCGATATGCAGAACGCACCGACGCTTCATCGTGCAGGTTCAGCTTGACCCCGCCTACTTCTGTTTTGTGCGTGATCGAGTGGGAAAAAACCTTGAGCACGACGGGAAAGCCGATTTGAGAAGCGGTGCTGACCGCCTCATCTTCGCTGGTGGTGACATGGGTTTCTACTGTGGGAATGCCGTACAGCGACAGCAACTGTTTGGATTCAAACTCGGTGAGCAGGACGCGGCCGCGTGTTCGAGCGTTCTGAATAATCTGCTCGACTCGATTGCGAGCGCCGCTCTCCAGGCCGGTTTCGGTGAGCGTGGGAGTTTCGTAGAGGCCGCGCAGGTTGTAAGTGTATCGCCACATGTAGGTGAAGGCGCGGGCTGCGGTGTCGGCATAAGGAAACGTCGGAATACCTGCCGCGTTGAGCGCAGCTTCTCCGGCGGCGATGCTGTTGCCGCCCATCCAACTGGCGAGCACGGGTTTGCCGGATCCTTTGGCATACGGCGTTAAACGTTGCGCAATCTGCAGAGGGTCGGTCATCGCTTGCGGGGCAAGGATGACGAGCAGCCCGTCACTGTTGGGGTCTTGAGAAACAATTTCGAGGGCGCGGGCATAGCGCTCGGGATCGGCATCGCCCAGAAGATCCACAGGATTGTTGTGACTCCAGTGGGGAGGCAGAAATTCGTCGAGGCCGCGGATGCTTTCCGGGGAGAGAGTTGTAAGTTCTCCGCCATTGGCCACGAGCGAGTCAGTGGCCAGAACGCCGGGGCCACCGGCATTGGTCAGGATCGTGAGTCGCGGGCCTTTGGGGCGCGGTTGTCGGCCAAGCACCTCCGCCATATAAAAAAGGTCTGCGATGGTATGCACGCGCAGAACCCCGGAGCGGCGGAAGGCCGCGTCCAGCACTTCGTCGCTTCCGGTAAGGGCGCCAGTGTGAGATGCCGCTGCGCGTGATGCCGCTTCTGAGCGGCCCGCCTTAATCACGATGATCGGCTTGGTGAGCGCTACTTCGCGAGCTGCGGAGACAAACGATCGCGCATCTCCCATCGATTCCATGTAGAGCAGAATACTTTTCGTGTGAGGGTCATCACCGAAGTGGTAGATCAAGTCGCCCCAACTCACGTCGAGCATGGAGCCGGTGGAAACGATGGCGCTGAAGCTCACTCCTTCGCGGTGGCTCCAGTCGAGGATTGCGCTGAGAAGTGCGCCACTCTGGCTCAGGAACGCCACATTACCCGCTGGCGGCGGATCGTTGGCAAAGGTTGCGTTCAGACCGACGGTCGGGTTCATAAGCCCGAGGCAATTGGGGCCAAGCAGACGCATCGATCCGCGGTGTAACTGCTGCTGAATCTGCTGTTCGAGGGCAACGCCTTCCGCGCCACGTTCCTTGAAGCCGGCGGAAATGACGACCGCTGATCTAGTGCCTGCGTCGATGCATTCACTGATAATTTGCGGGACTGCGGCGGCCGGAGTGACAACGATTGCGAGGTCGACTCGTTGCGGAATGTCGCGAATGCTGCGGAAAGCTTTTAGGCCGAGGACTTCGGGATGCTTTGGGTTGACCGCGTAAACATTGCCTTGAAAACTGCCGCGAAGCAGGTTTTCCAGAATCGTGCGGCCGACTGTGCCGGGACGCTCAGTCGCACCGATGACGGCTATCGAAGCCGGAGAGAACATGGCGTCCAGGCCGTACTTGGCCTGCGGCGCAGGTTTCTTTTGGTTCGACGTGGGTTGCCCGAGACCAGTCTCGGTTGAACTCACAAAAGCTCCTCAGCACCAGAACGTGGTTGCGACGAAACTCGCCCAGTCAAGGATAGACCATTAGGGGCTATGTGGTGGGATGCATCGGCGCGACAAGAAAGCCGTCGAGCTTCGCTCGATGGGCAGCCGAGGGCGGCTGCCCCCACATAAACTCCCAAGGCTACTCGGGGGCGTATTCCATTTGCAGTTCGGGGTCGGCGGCGCTGGCTGGGGGGCTGGCTGCTATTGCGCCGTACTCAAATCCTTTCTCGAAGGCTTTGAGGTTCAGGTCGAGGAAGCTTTTTGGAACGGAATCGGCGACGGCTTTGCGAAC
>DATNMU010000374.1:0-2923 GCA_035602195.1 Candidatus Acidiferrum sp. | reverse complement strand
TTCAATGAAGTTTTTGACAAGCAGAAGGCGGCCGGCGGGCTTGCCTTCGCCGCCTACGGCGAAGCCGTGCGCTACCGTGCAGCCGGGCCTAAAGCCGCTGCCGACTTGGGCGCTGCAGCCGCGCTGGTCCGCTCGGTGGGCAATGCCGACTACCGGCTTCCGCACACGGGATTCAGCTTTCCTGCGGGGATTCCGGCTGGAGCTGTCACTGCCGAGGATGCCGAGCTTATCGTTCACCTGGCCGCGCAAGGGAGAGTGCGCATGCACCTGACGCTCACTCCGCAGAAGCTGCCAGACGAAACCAGCTACAACGTGATCGCCGATCTGAAAGGGTCGGAGCATCCGGAGCAGACCGTGATTGTTTCGGGACATCTGGATTCGTGGGACCTGGGTACGGGCGCTATCGATGACGGGGCCGGGGTGGTGATCGCCATGGAGACTGCGGAAATTCTGCAGCGTCTTCACCTGCGTCCGGCGCGAACCTTGCGGGTGATCGCCTGGATGGACGAAGAGACTGGAGGGTCCGGAAGCAAAGGGTACAGCGCCGAATACGCGGCCGACTTTGCCCACTGTGTCGCCGCTATCGAAAGTGATGCGGGGGCTGCCCATCCTTTGGGCTTTGACGTAAAGGCTTCTACGGCAGTGATCGATATGCTTCGGCCTGTCCAGGCTGTGCTCCAGAGTATTGGCGCCACGGTGCTTCAACCGACGACGTATCCTCCCGGAGCCGACATCGCTGCGATGTCGGAAGCTGGAGTTCCCGCATTTGGAGTGATGCAGGATGGCCGGACCTATTTCAACTACCACCACACGGCTGCCGACACGCTGGACAAAGTTGTGCCGGGCGAACTGCGCGAAAATGCGGCAACGATGGCCGTCATGGCTTATGCGCTGGCCAACATGAAGGAACCTTTGCCGAGGTAATTGGAAGTTGGTCGAGTCTGACCAGTTGTTGTAATTCTAGTTAATACAGGATTGACTGTATCGAAGCACTGGCGAACGCGCCCATAAAATCCGCTGAGTTCGATAAAGAGGAGAACCCATGATACGACGATTTGGAAAAACAGCAGTTGCGATGCTAATCGCCGGGGCTCTGATGTTGTTCCTTGGGGCGGTGCCGCAGATGCGGGCCGATGACCGATCGCATTGCCAGCATGCGGTTGAAAAAGCGGAAGCGAGGCTGGATAAGGCGATCCATAACAATGGCGAGCATAGCCGCGAGGCCGAAGCACGACGCCACGAGTTGAACGCTGAACGCCAACGTTGCTGGGAGCAATACCATCAGTGGTGGAACGCCAAAGACCACCGCTGGGAGACGGAAAATAATTGGGATCACGAGGATCACCAGGATCACGACCACCACTAGAGGGAGTTTGCCCGATGTAGGCTCCAGGGCATTTCTGGAGAATCAGCCCCATCTCTCGCATTCTTTGCGTTGGGATGGGGATTTTTGTTAACGAGCGCTGGATAACGTAAACAGGTCGCAACTGTCGAGAACGGTTGCTCTCCCCGACAGCTCCAGACTAGATTCATCTGGCCATCTTTGTCGCTACGAGCACTCCCAAAATTGTGGCGGTGTTACGAACGCTACCTGAGATGGTTAAGAGCGCCTCCGACACATGCGGATATTGCTCGGCCAGTGTCGAAAGACGTTTGCTGACATCATGGAGCAGCTCCACTTCGCGCAGGATTGACTCAAGAGCCATGACCGCCTCCGCTTGGGATTTCGCTGCCGGGAATTGTCAACCGCGTCCTGATGACAACGCGGCTCACGATGTCTTCCGCGGATTCGCGGTATAGCGTGTGTAGCGTGCTGCGCCAACCCATCAGGTTGCCTCGTGCGAACTCCGCATTCCAGCCCGAAGGATCTTTCAGAGACTCGGCATGGAAGGTCTTCAGGAGCACTTCGCCCTGTTGCACGAGCCGATTGATAGTCTCTGCGTTTTGAAGCGCTAGGCGCATTGGGATGTCATCTTGGGCGCGGTTGAGGGCAAACTGGTCTGAGAAGGCGGAGGTTTACTCCGCCCCCTCGGACCAAACAGGTCAAAGCGCCTTTAGGCTGCTACTGGAACATCGTGCTTCTGGAAGGTCGAGGTGACCACGTCAAAGGTCTGAACCTGGGGCGTGCCCTCGATAAATCTTGCCAGCGTCTTCAACACCTCAGGGTAGGTATTGGTGTTGTAGGTATTGGCATCGTTCTTGTTATCCCAGAAACTGATTGCGGTTACATCCACTCCGCCGGGACCGGCAAGGGTGATTTCGTCCTTAAAGCCGTTCTGTCTACGAAGCAAGGGAAGGATGTCCTTCTCAAAAGTTCGCGTGTAATCGGACAACATATTGGATTTCAGATGAAATGAGACATGACGTGCATGCATAGGCAACCTCCTTAGGGTTGGGGTTGCTAAGAAAGACAACTTCAGGATGGGCTGACTTAGTTCAGGAAACCTGAAATGAGGAGAAGGTGGTAACCACCTCAAGTCAACCCTAGTCTTATGAGGCGGGTCTGTCAATGATGCCCCGCTAGCGGAATTTCCTTGCCGCCAGATGCCTGCTTGAATGGGCCCAAGAAACAGTCGTTGCCCGAAGGGCCGCAACATTGAGGCCGCATCGCCGCATCCAGGGCGAATTTTGTTCGGATTTCGTAACAGGACTGATTTTGTGGCGCGGTGCGCGTAAATTGGTGAAAGACTCCTCAGCAACTGAGGGGGACGATGGCTTCCAAGGACTGCCCGCGCTGCGGCGGTACCGGATATATCGCGAAGCCGGCGGACATCAGCGGTAAGTCCGAAGGCGTTGCGTTCATCCGGTCGAAATGCCCCAGCTGCGCTGGTAGCGGACGGATAGATTCGATCCCTCCTTCGACTGCAGGCTGACCGCACGGCTTGTGGTGCTTGCGAAAAACGTACGGATTCGGCGCGTCATA
>DATNMU010000373.1:0-16800 GCA_035602195.1 Candidatus Acidiferrum sp. | reverse complement strand
GTCAATTGGGAATCGCATAGCAAGGGTGTGGACGCCGCGGCAGGGATTAATCCAGAGGCCGCGGCCATTACGGAAGTCATCGGCGGAAACTCCGAGCAGGCCGCGCAGCCTGGTTAAGTGAGTCTGAGCCACGGCAAGGTCGGTTGCGAGATAGACCTGGCGGGTTTGGTTGAAGGCTTGACCGTATGGGATTAATACCGGCATGAAAGTCCCGCTTCTTAGTCCGAGGAAACCGTCGAGCTTCGCTCGACTGGACAGCCGAGGGCGGCTGTCCCCACATGAGCATCTGCCCCACAAGTCCGGCCCCGTTTTCTTTATTTGTTTACGAGGGAATGATAAGCCTGGATCAGAGCAGGACCAATGGTGACCAGGAGGAACGGAACCAGAATGAACAGCACGAGCGGAGGGACCATCTTGATGGTGGTCTTGGCGGCCTGCTCCTCGGCGCGCTGGCGGCGGGCGGTACGTAAAGAATCCGAATGAACGCGCAAGGCTTGGGCGACGCTGGTGCCGAAGCGATCGGTCTGGACGAGAGTGCCAACGAGGGACTTGATATCGTCCACGCCGGTGCGCTCGAAAAGGTTGCGCAGAGCCTCGACGCGGGGCTTGCCAGCGCGCATCTCGAGATTAACGAGGTGAAACTCATCGCTTAAGTCGGGATGCGCATGGTAGAGGTCTTTGCCGACGCGCATCAGCGCCTGGTCCAAAGCCAAGCCCGCTTCTACGCAAATTACGGTGAGATCGAGAGCGTCGGGCAGGGCGATGCGGATGCGCTGCTGGCGCGCGGTAATCATCCGCTTCAGATAGAACCGCGGAAGGAAAAAACCAAATGCGGGCACACAGACTAACAAAGGCATGCTGGTGAAGCCGGAGACGGCGACAACACTTGCCAAGCCAACGAACCCCAGCAGAAGACGGGCGCCGAAATAATAGTTCACGTGCCGTGACTCGCGAAGTCCTGCCTGGATGAGCCATGCGCGAGTGCGGTTCACGTCGGAAGGCGAAAGCGGAATCGCCTTGCCGATGGGATCTAGAGCTTGCTCCAAACGCTCCTTGACGTTAAGCGCAGGAGTTTCGGGATCTTGGGCCGCGTGCCCACCGAGCGCACGCAACCGAGCGCCGAGTACAGATGTAGGCGTAGCTGCGGCGGCGCCGAACGCAAACACCACCAGCACGACGGTCACAAACACGACGATGGTGAGAACCATTACCGGCATCTTTGTACCTGGATATTAGCGATCATACTTGGATCTTAATGATCTTCCGGATCACAAAATACCCCATGGTTTGCAGGAGAATACTCGCCACCAGCAATGTGTGCCCGATGGGATCATAAAAGAGCGGTCGGACAAACTCGGGACTGAACATCCATAGAATTGTCAGGACTGCCGGAGGCATGCCCATGAGCAGAACCATGGTGAGACGGCCTTGGGCGGTATGAACCCGGACCTGACGCTGAAGCTTGAAACGCTCGCGGATCACGGTGGAGAGATTGCCGAGAATTTCCGCAATGTTGCCGCCGGTTTCGCGTTGCAGCATGACCGCGGTGACAAAGAACTTGATGTCGACCAAGGGCACGCGCTCGGTGAGATTGGTTAACGCGTCGCGCACGGGCATGCCGAACTTTTGCTCTTCGAAAAGCTGGCGGAACTCTCCGGCCAGGGGTTCGGAGACCTCATTGGAAATCATTTCGAGAGCGGTGGTGAAAGCGTGTCCAGCGCGGACGGCGCGGGCCAGAGTGTCGATGGCTTCGGGGAAAAGTTCTTCGATTTTTTCAAAGCGCTTTTGCCGGCGATAAGAGACGAATGAGTAGGGAAGAAAGGCCCCGATGAGCAAGCCTGCCCACGCGACAGCCGGATTTCCGGTCCACACAAAGGCCGCGAATCCAGCCAGACCGCCGCACAGCAGGCATACCACGAGAAAATTGCCGGCGCGTATTTTCATTCCTGCCTGCAGCAAAGCCTCCTGCATGGCCGAAACCCGCGCTGAGCGGCGGAGCAGCGTATCGAGGGCGGGTATCTGACTGAGTTGTTCATCGCGCAGAAGAGGAGCTTCTTCGTCGAGTTCGTGTTCCGGCGCTTTCTGCGCGGTGGCTAGACGATCTTTGATCAGGCGCGCTTGAGCATTGCGCTGGTCGATCAGAGATGCGCCGACGAACGTTGCCAAGGCAACCACGGCGAACACAAGAATCGCGATAAGCAGTGCCGACATAAGAATAAGGATTAAGCGGTCACAATCTGGAACAGATCCTCAGACTTCCGTTTTCGAGTCAAAGAGCGCGGCACGTAAGCGGGCCCCGTAGGTAGCCAAGCGCTCGGAGAAATGAGGACGCACACCGGTGGCGCGGAAGGTGCCGCGGACTTTGCCGGCCTCATCGATCCCACGGCGGTCGAACACGAAAATGTCCTGCATGGTAATGATGTCGCCTTCCATCCCGGTAACCTCGGAAATGGAAATCACTTTGCGTGTGCCGTCGGACAGGCGGGCAACCTGCACCACGCCGTGAATGGCGGAAGAAATCTGATGGCGCACGGCGCGTTCGGGAATATTCAGGTTCGCCATCGAAACCATGTTCTCGACGCGGCCCAGTGCGTCACGAACGGAGTTCGCGTGGACCGTGGTGAGCGAGCCATCATGGCCGGTGTTCATGGCCTGCAACATGTCAAAAGCTTCTTCGCCGCGGACCTCGCCGACCACGATTCGGTCGGGCCGCATACGCAGGCTGTTGATGACCAACTGGCGCTGGCGGACGGCACCTTTGCCTTCGATATTGGGCGGCCGGGTTTCCAGGCGAACCACGTGTTCCTGCTTAAGCTGCAATTCGGCGGCGTCTTCAATAGTGACGATGCGCTCGACGTTGGGAATGTAGCCGGAAAGCACGTTCAACAAGGTGGTCTTACCGGCGCCGGTGCCGCCGGAGATTAAAAGGTTCAACCGTCCCTTCACCATGGTCGAGAGCAGTTCCAGCATGGCCTCGGTTAAGGTGTGGTTTTCAATCATGTTGCGCGCGGTAACGGGGTCGCGTCCGAAGCGGCGGATGGAAAGGCAAGCGCCATCGAGAGCGAGGGGGGGGATAATCGCGTTCACGCGGGAACCATCGGCCAGGCGGGCATCGACCATGGGAGAGGATTCGTCGACACGGCGGCCCACGCGCGACACAATTCGCTCGATGATCTGCATCAGGTGCGTGTTGTCCTTGAAAGTCAAGCCAGTCAATTCCAATTTGCCGGCGCGCTCGACGTAAACCTTATCGAAGCGGTTCACCAAGATGTCAGAGATAGTGTGATCTTTAAGCAGGGGTTCCAGAGGACCGAGGCCAAAGATTTCGTCGAGGATTTCGCGTGATAAACGTTCGCGCTCGGCAAAACTGAGAGGTACCACCTCGGCATTGACCGAGTTGCGAATGAGGACAAGAACTTCGTCACGGGCGCTGTCTCCGGTCTTGCGGCCCAGTTTCTCCAGATCAAGGCGATCAAGGATCTTGCGGTGCAGGTCGGCCTTGACCTGTTGGTACTCGCTGCGCTCGAAGGTCTGTAGATTAGCCATAAAGTCCTATACCGTCTTGAAGAGTGACCAGGCGGCACGTTTCACGTCGACATCGTCGCGAGTCAACTCATTCGCCAGTCCGGAAAAACAACGCGCAATCTCCGTGTGACTTTGCTCCATGACGGGCGTGCCCCGGTCAATGGCGGAAGAGATCGCGAAAAATTGATTGGGAACGCGCCAGAGCAATTTTACGCCAGCCGCATTTTCGGCGTCGGCCTCGCTGAATCCGGGGACCTTGCGGAAGCGGTTGAGAATCAGGCGCAAGCGCTCCCGATTGCCGGTCTCTCCAAGATATTGCTGCACGCGAGCGGCGCTCCACAGCGAAGCCACGTCGGTGCAGGCCACCAGCAGCACGCACTCCGACAAATTTGAAACCAAGCGGCTGGCCGCATCGAGACGCGACGAATTGTCCACCACGACATACCGGTAGTGGGTGACTAGCATATCGAACAAGCGGACAAACTCCGCCGTCGAAGGTTCCATGGGAACCGGGGCATTGGCACCCGCCAGTAATTGCAGACCACCGCTGTGCCGCGTCATAAAACTCTCCAGCAGGGAACTATCCATACGGTGGAGGTTGCGAGTAGCGTCGGCCAGCGTGAACAGAGGCTTCAGGTTCAGATGCAAGGCGGTGTGCCCCAAGGGCGCCAGATCCACCAAAGCGGTGTGACCGTGAGCAGCCTGCAGTGCCAGGGCAAGATTGACGGCTACCGTGGTTGCCCCGCTTCCGCCTTTGGCGTTGACCACGGAAAATACTTTGCCGCGCGGACCCTCCTTTTGCACTCGGCGTTGCGCCGACGTGAGACGGACAAAAGCCTCGAGAAGATCGGTGGTGGTGGTAGGACGCTCGATGAACTCGCGAGCTCCTGCACGCATGGCGCTGACAATGACCTGCGGCTGATCCAAGGTTCCAATGGCAAACACGGCGGATTCGGGCAACTCCTGATGCAGAAGTTCAATGGCGCGCATGGCCGTTGGCAAGTTGTCTGCCGGGATATCGACTAAGAGTACGTCGGGATTGGCTGCTCGCACCCGGCGGGCCACCGGATCGGAAGCGGCGACTGGAAAGGCGGAGCAGCTGTGGACGGTGCGCGCTACACTGGTGCCATCCACCAACACCTGGAGCATGGTGCGCTGTTCACTGTCTGTGGCCACGATAACGACTGAAAGTTCGGCCATACTAACGCCTTTAAACTCCGCTGATCCTACCGCGCCTTGTGGTTGATTACCAGCCCGATTCTTACTGCGGGATTACTTCTGCGCAGGTTTTTTACCATCGAACTTGCCATCATCGATGAAGGGCTGGGGATTCTTGGGCAGCGCCGGAGGCTCCGTATCCGGCGAGATCCGATGCACCGTGCACAGGACCACCAGCTCGGAATTGCTTTTCTGGGCGCTCTTGCTTTTGAAGAAATTACCCAGAATCGGTATGTCGCCCAGGCCGGGGACCTTATTCCAAATGTCAGTGACGCGATTGTCGATCAAGCCGGCGATTACAAAACTCTGTCCATCCCGCAGTTCGAATTCGGTTTCAGCTTTGCGGGTGCTCAAAGCGGGGACGGTGAAGCCGGAAATGGTAAGCGCATTTGCGAAGTCGAGAGTGCTGACTTCGGGAGCCACCGTGAGATGAATATTACCGTTTGGCATGATCACCGGCGTAAAGTCGAGCTTAACGCCGAATTCTTTGAAAGAAATGGTGACAGCCGTGAAACCCTGGCCTGGTTGCACGATGGGAAACGGGAATTGCCCGCCCGCGAGAAAGCTGGCTTTCTTGCCATTCACGGCGATGAGATTGGGCTCGGCGAGAATCTGCAGAAGATTCTTGGTCTGCAGCGCTTCAATCACCGCTCCGAAGTGAATGTCGGGACGAAACAAAAACAGGTTCAGAACATTGCTGATTGTTTGATTGGATTGAGCGGGGGTAGTTTGACCCGGCGTCTGAGTAATCGTTTGCGAGCCGAAGCCGCCGAACTGACCAGTGCCGGTGGTTCCGACAAAGTTGCCCGCGCCCGTGGAGAAAAAATTCGATCCGAGTTGTGTTAGAGCGGTGCGGTCCACCTCGGCGAACTTTACTTCCAGCAGCACTTCCTGGGCACCGACCGGGCCGAAGGTGAGCACATTCACAACATTCTTGGAATACGCCGCGGCCAGCTCGCCAGCGCGCTTGGCGACATCCTCGGTAGTGACGTGGCCGGACAGAACAATCGCGGCCCGCGACGGGGTGACGGAAATCTGTTCTTCGGGGAACACGCGCCGCTCTTCTTCCGCAGCAGCGCTGACGTCAACATCCACACGAAGGTCGAAACTGCGGGATCGCTCCAACTCATCCCAAATGAGCAGCGAAACCTCGCCAGGCGATCGGCCGTGGACGAGAATCTGAGTGGGAGTGATAACGGTCGCGTAGGCGACGCTGGGATCAGTCACCGAGATCCGCTTCAGCCGCTCAGTGGTGTTGATGAGGAGAGACTTGTCGACCATCACACGCAGCGGGGCCGCGCCTTGTGGCTGAGCCGACTGCGGCGGAAGCGTGGTCTGGTTGGCGGCTGGCGCCGGTGCGTCCTGTGGCGCGGTGGCGGAAGCGTTTGCGAGATGCCCTTCCGATATTTTGGGCGCAGTCGAACGGGCCCCGGCCCGAACTGCCAGTGCCAACGACAGTACGATCACTGCGAAACGTATCGTGCAAGCCTTCATCTTGTGATTCCTCTCCACATGAGGAAACCTGCGATCAAACGGGTGAGGCCGAGATCTCCCGGCCTACTTGGGTTGTTCAGAGCTTTCTTCCGGAAACTTAACCACATCAGGCTTTTTATCACCCTGGTAGACCTCCACGCTGAGAACCGAAGGTGAGGGCGGCGGCTCCGCCTTGTGTTTTACGGGGTGGACGGCCGCGCGCGGAGGTGGGGATGGCGTTCCGCCTTTATACAGACCCCTGGCATTTGCCGCTTCTACGCCGTCCTGATGAGTGTCGAGGGGATTCCGCAAGACAAGCTGAATTTTTCCCTCGGAACTGGCGAGGGTGACGCGTTCGGCGTCCTCAGGCGATGTTAGAAGAGTGATGACCGGGGTGTTCTGAGCTTCGCCGGCGGCATTGCGCTCGAGGGTGTGGCCGGAGGCGATTACCGCCACATTTTGCAATACCGTGGTGGTTTGTGGCTCAGTGCTGCCATTCGGGGTGCCGGTAAGAAGAATATCGACTCGGGTTCCGGGGCCAACGAAACCAGCAACCGAAACTACCTCGTTTACCCTCACCGAAACGGCGCGCATCCCTGGAGGAATAAGGGAAGGCAGACCAGATCCGGCATTCTCCGGAGCCAGTTTGGTGGGAAGAATGAATTCGCCTTTGGAGATGGGAATAATCACACCTCGGCCTAAAACCTGAGATCTTCTGCTGTAAGCGCCTGAGGGCAGACCAGAGGTAGGAAACTTCGCGGTGCGCACGTCGTGCTCTTCGATTCTGGCGCCTACTTGGATGTCATCGGCAGCGACGATTACGTCCGATCCGGCCTCGGTGTTCGAAGCGCCTCTGCCTTGCAGATTTTTGTAGACGAGTAGGCTGACAAAGGCACCCAGCGCCAAAGCCAGAACTCCTATCATCAACAAACGGGTACGGTTCATAAAACTCCATCAAAGAGGACTTTTATCTTGAATCCGGAAAAGAGATTAGCCTCAGTTTCCAGGTGACGCAGAAACTTCGCAGAATTGAATTGTTACTGGAGCGAGCTGGCGACGTTAGAGAAAACATTGTTTGCATTAGATCCGATCAATTTGACCGTGCCCACGACGATCACGAGGATCACCGCCAGCATGACAGCATACTCCGCTATATCCTGGCCTTGTTCCTCGCGCCAGAATCGCAAAAGATGATTCATGGTTCCGTTCCTCCTAAACAAACATTCAAATCCCCGAGACCCAACACAGCCGAGGCGATCATCCCCTCACGGACGGAGGTCCATGTCTAGCTCGTCTCAGGGAGATTATTCCCCACCATAATAACCCGTAGGACGCTCTGAAAGGCTATTTTCTTGCATCGCTGGCGATAATGACCATCCAACTTACCCCTCCCTACCCGCCGTCTCGAACTTTTGTGCGGATAGGGCGGGCACAGGGTACAATCGCGATCGATCGTGGCGACCCCGGAAAAACAATTTACGCTGGCTGGGGGGCTTAAAAGGCGGCGGCTGGCACAGGTTCTAATCGCCGCGATGTTGTGGTCGAACCTGCTTTTGTTCTTCCATTTCCGAGAAGGTATCTCCCGCGGTTATCCGGACTTCACCGTCTTTTACACAGCGGCCAAGATGCTGCGCCAGGGACTCTCGCACCAGCTGTATAACAGCCAACTGCAATGGAAAGTGCAACAGACGTTTGCAGGGAATATCCCATTTCGCAGCGGACCCTTACCTTACATCCATCCGCCCTTCGAAGCCCTAATTTTTTTGCCGCTGACCTGGTTGTCTTATCCGCGGGCATTTGTGGCCTGGGATCTGTTCAATATTCTCATTCTTTTCGGCGTTGCCCGGTTGTTGCGCCGATCGGTTGAAACGCTACGCATCATCCCAGAATGGAAGTTGGCGATCGGGTCCATTGCATTTTTCCCGGTCTTCGCTTGTCTGTTCGAAGGGCAGGACTCCATCTTAATGTTGCTGTGCTGCGCGCTGGGGTTTTATGCCTTGAAAAGAAATGCGGATGTGCTTTCTGGCTGCTGGTTAGCCCTCGCTGCCTTCAAGTTTCAGTTCATGATTCCAATCGTTCTGCTGTTTGTTATTTGGAAGCGAAGGCGCGTGGTAATCGGATTTCTAGCGGTCGCTACGGTGCTTGCGCTTATTTCCCTCGCACTTGTGGGAGTGAGGAGCTTTTTTCAGTATCCGGCTTATGTGCTCCGGATCGCGAACTCGCTACCCCTTAGCGGAGTGCCTGCTGACCTGCTGCCGAACCTGCATGGTCTGGTGATGGGCTGGCATGGTCCCTTATCAGGAACCCTGGGCAAAGCGATTGCGGCGTTAGGTACGATCGCTCTGTTTGTGCTCGCAGCGTGGAGGGGATGGACGTTTCGGCATCCAGGGAGACTCGAACTGCAATTTTCCCTCGCCGTCGTGACCGCTGTCCTGGTCGCCTGGCAGACCAATACGCACGATCTGAGCCTGTTGGTTTTGCCGCTGGCTTTGGATGCCGATTATCGGCTTCGTAACTTGGACGAAGAAGCGTCTGCGAGATACCCTCTGCCAAATGCCGTTTTACCCTTGCTCATCAGTCCGGTATGGATCGTGATCTGGTTCGTCCTCTACAAGGTGAATCTAATGGCAATTCCGCTGCTCTGGTGGACTTGGACGATGGGCAGGGAACCAGTTGGAGATGGTCGGTAACAACTCGTGGTTTCATGGTTTTTTCTTACTAATCCGTCAAACTGGCCCACTGCTCTGGTATCTCACATTTCGAGGGAGACCCTTTCCGTCGAAGCAGATTCCTGTCATTATTCTTGAACGCGGCCCGCAGAACTGGCTTAGCATGAGGTCGCACTCGCCATGGCCCTGAATTCCGTCCGCTCTTCGCAAAGCTCGAGTTCCGGCGTGTTTCCCGCGCTGGTGCTGGTGCAGGGCAATGAGCAAAAAAATATCGTTCTCAACCGGACTCCGTTCAGTGTGGGACGGAAAGTAGACAAGGATCTGGTGATTGCCGATCCGCGGGTTTCGCGCGACCACGCGCAGATTGTGCTTGAAGCGGAAGGATTTTTCCTGGTCGACCAGGGCAGCAAGCATGGCACTTTTATTAACGGCGAACGGATTGCGCGGCAGAGGCTGGAGAGCAATGACCGGTTAGAGTTTGGGGCGCGCGATTCCACGTACGCCATCTTCAACCCAGCGCAAGGCAGCAGTTCGAATACCGCACGCCAGTTTCTCGATCAGCTTTCCGGAATTCAGATTTCACAAGAGGCCAACGATCTCGAGAAATTAACCTTGTTTCTGGAAGCGGCGCGTAAGTTGAATACGGCCGGCGTGCTCGATGAAATCTTGATGACGATGCTGGAGGTCACGCTGCGCCTGACGCGCGCAGAACGGGGCTACGTTTTTCTGAAGGACGACGAGGGAAAGCTTCGACTGGCGGCGGGACGCAACAGCAAAGGCGAGCCGCTACTAGACGACAAGACAATATCGCACTCGGCACTGGAAGAATCCCTGCGCTCGAACTCGGAGTTTCTGCTCACCGATACAGGCAGTTCGATGGACCTGGCAGCGCGGCAAAGCATTGTGGCCTACGATTTGCGCACAGTGGTTTGCATTCCGCTGCGCAAGCGCCAAGTGCAATCGGCTCGCGAACAGCAGACGCCAGTGCACGGGGCGGCATCACCTGAAGTGACGGGAGTTCTCTATGTGGACTCGCGCTTCGCCTCGCGCGAGTTTTCCGGCGTGGGGCACGATGTTCTGCGGGCCATTGCGACTGAGGCCGCCTCGCTGATCGAGAATGCACGGCTGGTGCAAGCGGAAGAGGAATCCCGCCGTTATCAGCAGGAACTGACGATTGCCGCCGGCATCCAGCAGCGCCTGATGCAGGTTAAAATTCCTGAAGTGCCTTTTGCCACGCTTCAAGGTAGGAATCTGCCTTGCAAAGCAGTCGGAGGCGATTTCTACGATGCCGTAAATACCAAGGATGGCCTTGCTGTGGTTCTCGCCGACGTGAGTGGGAAAGGAGTCTCCGCGGCGCTGCTGGCATCGACTTTACAGGGAATGGTGATTTCGCAGTTGATTTCGGGCATGCCGCTGCTTGATGTGATTTCTGCCGTAAACCGTTTTTTCACCGAAAAACTCGTTGGCGAAAAATATGCCACGGTGCTGCTGGCGCGGCTTCGTAGCGACGGCGATCTGGAATACGTTAATTGTGGCCACGTGCAGCCCCTTCTGGTTTGCGCGGGGAAGGTGATCCGTCCGTCGCATGGCAACGTGCCGGTTGGGCTGCTGGCCGATGCAACGTTTGAGAGCGCCCATTGTCAGCTGAACTCCGGTGATCGTTTCATTCTCGTGACCGACGGAGTTACCGAAGCGGAAAATGCCGCGGGTGATTTTTTCGAGGACTTCAGGCTGGAAGCCGCAGCAGCCAAGGCTTGCAGCTACGAAGGAATTTTTTCAGCGGTGGCGGAATTCTGTGCGGGTAATCCGTTGAATGATGATTGCACGGTCGTCGAACTGGTTTACTCGTCTACTGCAGCCGGGACGTAGGATAGTTCGCCAATCATAATTCGCCAATTAACGATGGAGGATGCGTGATAATCAAGGGCCTGTCTGGGTGCATCCTGGCTTCGTGTTTATCGGTATGTTGTTTTGGGCAGATTTATTATCCCAATCAGGAAGTTCGCATCAACGACCTGCCTTCGCTAACGGCGAAATCCAGAAACCCCTTCGATGTATTGGCCACGGCAGTCGAGATTATTCTTCACGACCGAAAAGTGTGTTGCGGGAAGGACTCTGCCCTTGAAGACAGCGTGCAAGCGGCGGATCCTAAATCGCTAAAGGATGCTGCCAACAAGCTGCAGGGAAGGCATCTGTTGAGCGACGGGCGTCCGATCATGATTAATGCGGAATTTGTGCCGGCCGCGTCGGTTAATCCCGATCAGTTGATCAACACGCTCGCGCAGAAGCAGGCCTTGCTGATGCAGTGGAACTCTCATTTCTATGTGGTCTACGGAATCATCTACGACCAGACTCTGAACCAGGATAGTGGCATCGTGAATGCAATTCACAAGTTTCTGCTGATCGATCCGCGGTACTCCGACGCGCGGCGTGAAGTTGTATTCGATCGGTTGAACGATGACTGGGGAAAAGTGCAAGGCCTGTTAATTTTGAAGGTTGCTTCTCAGTAATCCGCGTTCGTTTCGATCTGCAATTTATTCAACGGTCACGCTGTAGTCGGTACCCTCCCAACGATTTTCGTTCGGCCAGTAGAAGGTGAAAATCACGGTGCTTCCCGCGGGCAGCGATGCTGTGGGCAAGTCGAGAACATAAATTCCCAGGCCGGTGTCTCGAGTATTGGTGTCATGAGAGGTCTTCCAGCTATCGATGCTCCAATGCACCAACGCGGGATTGAGCAGAACGAGGCGGAGCTTTTTGTTGCGCGGTACGGATCGAGTCTTGTTGTTGAACCTCCAGCCAAAGACTTGCCGGACTGGTTTTTCGACGAGATAACGCTGAACCGTCTGCGGAGGCTGGTCGAATATCTTGCCGTCGCGCAGGGAGCGGCGCAGTTTGATGTACTCGGAGTGCGCCCACACCAGCGGACAAGCGGAACCGGTAGGCTTGCCGCGAAACAGTTCGAGCGCGGGGATGTCGTCGGCGTCCCACACTTGTTCAGGCAGCAAGCGGCTGGCGCCGCTGGGGCACTGCTCCATCATCGAGAGCAAGGTTGCCGCTTCTTTCGGGCGGCCGGCGGCGAGTTCGTAGTGCGCGCGTTCTCCGGCGAGAAGAGGCCATGGGCGGCCTATTCCGGTGCCATCAAAGGGCGAGCCGTCTTTGTGCTCGCCATAACCGTCGCCGTTGTAGCGATACCAGCACGGGCCCTGGGGAAGCTGCACGCGCAATAAAGCGTCGATGACGCGCACTGTGTTGAGAATGCGCGGATCATCGGGAGCGCGCAATCCGAATCGCACCAGAGCCAGCGAATCCGGACTAACGATTTGATAGGCACGCTGGGGGCCTTGCCCCGGCGGACGATTTTTTATGGGTACGAACCCTTGTGTAGGTGAGGCGGCAGAGTCCTCCGTATCCGGCGGGGCAATGCGCACGTAATAGCCCTCCACGCCAACTTGCCGGGCAAGGTCGCCGCCAGTGGCGTAGACCCAGCGCTCAATGTTGTCATTCCAGGCGTCGGCGGCATCGCGCAGAGTCGAACAGACATCTTTATGCCCGGTGAGTTCGGCAATATCGGCGGCAGCCAGCAGAGCAGAAATTTCAGCGGCCAGCGTGAATGGAGAGTAGCCGCCATCTTCTTCCCAACGATCTTGTTGGGTGACGGGACCGTTGCGCAGAATAAAGCTGGCGGCTTTTCGGACCATTGGCCACCATCGCTCCAGTTTGCCCAAGCCGGGCGCCGATTCACGGCGCAGCAGATCGAGGAGCAAGATCGGGAAAGCGGTTTCATCCATCTGGATGCCGCTCCAATAGGGGCGCCCATCCAGCCATAGATTTTGCGCCCAGCTGCCATCGGCCTCCTGGGTGGCCTCGAGATAGCGCAGAACTCTGACAGCGTCACTCGCCGCGCCCGCGGCCAGAAGCGCACCCGCTGTCTCGACGAGATCGCGAGGCCATACCAGGTGATAGCCACCGAGATCTTCGTCGCCTTTGTTGAAACCCCACGGAATGGAAAGGCTGGCAATGATGCCGCCCAGGAAATCCTTAGACTCGTGTGTCCGCAAGACGGACATGGAAGTTCGGTATAGATCCGTCTCGCGGGGCGGTTCGTCGATCTTCAACAAGGTGTCCTGCCAGTTCTTCCAGTGCATGACGTAATGCTTGCGAAGATCGTCGTAGTCTTCCAACAGACTCGATCTTACCTCCTGCCCTGCTTCGGTCCACATGCCGCCGAAGCCGAGGGCCAGCACGAATTCTCCGTTGCAGGCCGCCAGATCGATTTCCCCAGTGCAGGCGACGTTGCCATTTTCCGCGCGCTGATATTCCCACTCCATTTGAAAATGCTCTGAGAGATCCTGCCATCCGTCCGAGCTGCCAACAAATCCCACAGACATTTTTTTCCATGGGGCCGAAGAGGCCAGAGCCAGCGCGGTGCCGTTGCGCTCTGCGAAAAATGCCGGTAGGCCTTTGTAATCGCCCACCCAGCCAGTGTTCTCGGAACCGCAATTGGCCAGGTGCGGTGAGAGCAGGGCGTAAAGGCGAAAATCGGAAAGCGGGCCTTGCAATGGCTCGAAACGAATCTTCTGAAGCACAACGTTGCGGTACGGGTCAGTAAAAACTTCTTTGCGAATGCGGTAGCGCCCGTTGTTTTCAGTGTTCGTCAGTTCAAACGCCGGTACCCCTGGCTCGAATGGCCGGTTTTCAAAGGTACAGTGCCGTTTTTCTTCCGAGAAGTAGGAACGGCCATCGGTGACGAGGAAGCCGAGATCACGAGTGCAAGCCTGATCGACCCTTGGATAATAGACTTCGTTCAAAATGCCATGACTTAGCGTGAACCAAACTTTGCTGTGCTGGTTCAATGCCGTGCCTGCGCCGGTCTTGGCGCTTGAGGTCCAGCGGGGTGGAATCCCGGGCCAACCGGGAGCAAAGGGGGTACTGGAGTCGCTCATGTGATTTTCTTAAGATTGTCGAAAGAGATCGTCAGACTGATTGGAAGTGGACTCGACGATGGATCCGGTGAGTGCGTCCAACCAAAGAGTGCGAAAAGAGCGGTTCCGCTTCGTCGCAAACCTAGGATGATGGAGTCACTCGATAAACGCATGACAAGCAGGTCCAACTACGGTCGCCTTTAGTCCTGGTTATGGTAGCAGCCTTATGGCCAGCGCTGGGGCTGAAGGCCGAGATCGAAGACAGTGCCGAGCCGAAATTCTAATATGAGCCCTTTCACTACATATTCACTCGTTTGTAACCTTCCTGTAACACAAGGCCAATAAAACTTTAGATAGCTATTCTAAGGAGATAATCAACGATGCGCAGACTCACCCTGCTTTTGCTGTGCGCAATTGCAGTGCTGCCCGCAGCCGCCCAAACTACGTTGAACGGAGCGGGCGCTACTTTCCCCTATCCCATGTATTCGAAGTGGTTCAGCGAATACCACAAGCTGCATTCCGACATTCAGATCAATTACCAATCCATCGGCAGCGGCGGCGGAATTCGGCAAGTCATTGCGGGCACAGTCGATTTCGGGGCCAGCGATGGTCCTATGACAGACGACCAACTGAAGGAAGCGAAACAAAAAATTCTTCATCTTCCTACAGTCATGGGAGCGGACGTTCCGGCCTACAACATTACCGGAGTCAACGCGGAATTGAAGTTCACGCCAGAAGTTTTGGCCGGAATCTTTCTGGGAAAGATTACGAAGTGGAACGACAAAGCGATTGCGAGCGCGAACCCGGGAGTGAGTCTTCCGGATAAGGACATTATCGTGGTACATCGTTCCGACGGTAGCGGCACCACATACATTTGGACGGATTATCTTGCGAAGGTAAGTCCGGAGTGGCAGAGCACGGCAGGGAAGGGAACTTCGGTGAAGTGGCCGATAGGACTTGGCGGTAAAGGCAACGAGGGCGTGGCGGGGATGATTCGACAGTTGCCGGGTTCGATTGGCTATGTCGAGCTGATCTATGCCGTGCAAAATAACATTCCTTATGGCAGCGTGAAGAATTTAGCGGGAAACTTCGTGAAGGCTTCTCTGGAGAGCGTTACGGCCGCTGCGGCTTCGTCGCCAAAAATGCCGCCGGACTTTCGAGTCTCTATTACCAACGCACCGGGAAAAGATGCTTATCCGATTTCGAGCTTCACCTGGTTGCTGATTCCGGCGCAGTCGAAGGATCCAGCGAAAGGGAAGATTCTCGCTGATTTTTTGAACTGGATGGTGACCGACGGGCAGAAGATGACCGCTGCCCTCAGTTACGCACCCCTGCCGGAGAGCGTGGTGCAGAAGGAAAAAGAAGCCATCAAGCAAGTGAGGTAGATGAGTTTTCCCAGGGTGCACCGGGAGCAGACCCAGGAGCAGACCCCCTGACTTACCGGTGCGCCTATTTTGTTTCGTCCGGGCTGCTCAAGCCTCAGCGTGCGATTATCTGCCCTGATTCGGCCTTCTGTGTTCCGCAGACGGATGCTTTATACTTGTAAAGGCTAAGAATTTCGCCTCGCCTCAGCATTGAGAAGCGTCCGAAAGAAAGCGTAATAATCCTCGCTCCATGGCTCGTCTTTCGCTGGAAAATCCTGAGTATTACCTCAATCGCGATACCTCGTGGCTTGCGTTCAACCGGCGTGTGCTTGAAGAGGCTGAGGACCAGGGCAATCCTCTGCTCGAGCGCCTGAAGTTTCTCGCCATCTCGGCCAGTAACCTCGACGAGTTTTTCGAGATTCGGGTAGCGGCAATGATGCAGCAGATTGAAGATGGCTATAACGAAGCCGGGCCCGACGGGCTCACCCTGGGCGAAAAACGAGACATCCTGGCGCGCCTTACCCACAAGTTTGTGGACGACCAGTACGAGTGCTGGAACACTTTGCGGCCCGCTCTGGCGGAGCGGGGCATTCGCGTGTTGGGGATGCACGAACTCGACGCGGAGGCCCGCCGTTTCGTTGACGAGTACTGCGAAAAAGAACTAGACCCTCTGCTTACACCAGTGACGGTGGATCCCACGCACCCGTTTCCACGCGTGATCAACAAAGCGCTTTGCCTGGGACTACTTTTGAGGCGGCGGCGGCGCTCGGCGCTTACCTATACCGGCGTGGTTTCGGTTCCACGGGGACTGCCGCGGTTGGTGCCGTTACCTTCGGAGAAAACGACGGATTTCATCTTTCTCGCCGATCTGGTTGCGCACCACGCCCAGAATATGTATCACGGCTACGACATCGTTTCCTCCGCTCCGTTTCGCGTGACGCGCAACAGCAATCTTTATCTGCAGGAGGAGGAAGCGCGCAACCTTCTGGAATCGGTGCGCGCGGAGCTACACAACCGCCGCAAGGGAGATGCGGTCCGCATGGAGATTGAAGCGGACGCCGACCCTGAAATTATCGAACGCCTGCGAACTGTATTCGAACTCGATCCGTGGCAGGTTTTTCCGGTGAATGGGCCGGTAAATCTTTCCCGTTTGTTTAACGTCTACGAGCAAACCAATCGGCCGGACTTGAAGTACCGCGGCTTTGCACCGCGCGAACTGCGGCTTACGGCGAAGTCTCAGAATTTATTCGAGGAACTGCAGCGGCACGATGTTTTGCTGCACCATCCCTACGATTCCTATGACGCAGTGGTTTCGTTCATCGAGTCGGCGGCGGAAGATGACAAAGTCTTATCGATCAAGCAGACTCTTTATCGGACCAATGAGCACTCGTTGATCGTGCCTTCGCTGATCGACGCCGCGTCACGGAAAGAGGTTACTGCCGTGGTCGAGTTGAAGGCGCGTTTTGACGAAGCTTCCAACATCCGCTGGGCGCGCGATCTGGAAGATGCCGGAGTGCAGGTGTTTCATGGTTTGGTCGGACTGAAGACCCATTGCAAACTTTCGTTGCTGGTGCGTCGGGATCCGGATGGCGTGCGCAGCTACGCGCACATCGGAACCGGCAATTACAA
>DATNMU010000372.1:0-53150 GCA_035602195.1 Candidatus Acidiferrum sp. | reverse complement strand
TCGCCGAGCGGTGGCGAGATTCATCGGGCGGACTGGTTGCGAATTGTTTATTTTGACCAGAGCCGCGAATTGGATCCGGATGTAACGCTGCGGCGGGCGCTGGCTCCGGAGGGCGATTCGGTGGTTTATCAGGATCGGGTGATTCACGTGGCATCGTGGGCGGCGAAGTTTTTATTTACGGGCGAGCAACTGAACCAGCCGGTAGGAAAACTTTCAGGCGGAGAGCGGGCGCGAGTTTTGATCGCGCAACTTATGTTGCAGCCGGCCGACATTCTGCTGCTGGATGAACCAACGAACGATCTCGATATTCCAACGCTGGATATTCTGGAAGAAAGTCTGCTTGAGTTTCGCGGATCGCTGGTGCTGGTTACGCACGATCGCTACATGCTGGATCGGGTCTCGACCACAGTGATGGGGCTGGATGGAGAGGGCAACGCAGGACTGTTTGCCGATTACTCGCAGTGGGAGGCGTGGCTGGAGGAAGGCAAGGCAGAGGCGAGGAGCGCTGCGCGTTCGGCGGGGCGCGAGGTGGGAGCTGCGGAGCCGGAGCGACCATCCTCGGGGAGAAAGAAGCTTTCGTATCTGGAGGCGCGAGAGTACGAATCGATTGAGCATCGTGTGGCTGAGGCTGAGGAGAAGTTACAGGCGAAGAGGGAGCAGATGGAAGACCCGGAGATTGCCAGCGACGGGGCGCGACTGGTGACGGCGCACGCGGAAATGGAAGAGGCGCAGGGGAAAGTGGATGCGCTCTATGCGCGCTGGGCGGAACTAGAAAAGAAAAAGAACTGAATTGATGTTGGTGGAAATAGTTTTAGCGCGCCAGACAAAAGGCAATGATCGTCTCGCCGCGGATTCCGGTTTTATCTTCGACTTGCTGCAGCAGAGTTGATTCGAGATCGTCCGGATCGGGCTTGATCTCGCAGGCGGCGATTTCTTCGTCGGAAGCTCCGTGGTAGCAGAGCTCGCAGACTCCCAGGCCATCTTCGCCCAGGCCATCTGCGGAGCGGATGGGCGGGCCAAAGACGCGACAGGTCATGGGGCGCGATTCGTAGAGGTCACAGTTCCCTGTTTCAGGATCGAGGGCAGGACAGGGCTCGTCGTTGGCGAAGGCGGAAAAGCGTGCGGCGGCGTCTTCGTCTTCTTCTTCATTAAGCAAAATGCCGGTTGCTGAGTCGCCGGGAAACTCGGGCGAGAGGCGAGTGACCGCGTGGTTTGCGCGGGCGCGAATCCGAAGGGCTTTTTGCGGCGATGTTTTTTCGAGATCGGCGAGGCCCTGCCGCAAGCGCTGGGCGTCGAGCTGGTTGATGGGGAAAACTCCAATGCAGCACTGCGTGCACCCGGGACGGCAGACCAGCCAAGCGCCGCTGCGCTGGGCCGCATCGGCCAGGGCGGAATCCACGATCTGGATGAGGGCGCGATCTTGGGCGGCGGGAAAGGGACGGCGCATGGCTTTATCTATATTACGCAAGTGTGGGGCTTTGAGAGGATAGGCGGGGAGAGGTTAGTGGGAAGTGTTTTGCCATAGAGGACAAAAGCGATCGAGCTGCGCTCGATGGACGACCGAGGGCGGCCGTCCCCACATAGGCTGCTCGGGGCAGGCTTGGGCGAGTTGTTTCCACGTGAGCAGTTAGGAAGAAAGATTTTTTATCGCGGGGAGGAGGTCGGTATTGAGACGGGATTTATCGACGAATCCTTGAGCGCCGGCTGCGAGTACGTGCGGAAGGAGTAGGGCGGCGTCGTGCTGGCTCAACATTAAGATTTTGACATTGGGTACTTGCTGGCGAAGGCGAGTTGCGGTTTCGAGGCCGCTCAGGCCGGGCATGCTGACGTCGAGGAGAATAACATCGGGCACAAGCTGGCATGCCATTTGGATTGCCGATTCGCCGTCGCCGGCTTCGAAAACTTCCCAACCAGACTCAGAGGAAAGAAGGTGAGCGACACCGCTCCGAACCAGTCGGTTATCGTCAACGACAAGAATGCGCATGGAATGATGGAGGATGGCTCCTTTAATGATTATGCTATTTCGCGCCGCGATTGTGGTAACTAAGTGGGGGCTAGTAGAAGTAAGCGTGGGAATTTCTGAGAAACGTAAGATATCGAACGTTCATTTGCAGTTGGCGCTGATAGGTATTTGGCATCCCCTGGCAATGAAGCTTGAAACGATACGTACCTAGTGACGTCACCACTGCATTTCGACTGACTGACCTTTGACGGACGGAGGGGTGCAGTGTGTCAGGCGCCCTGTCCGAATACAGACGCCGTGTCACTGGCTGGACGTTTGCGAGCGTGAGCTAAGTACACGGCTCGATAGCCTGCCGCAGCTAATCGATTCCAAACAAAGGGTTTTTGGTTCGGCCATGTTTTGGCCTGGGTCGTGCAATTGGCACGATGGGAAGTTGTGTGCGGAGGAATTGATCAGCATGACTTGCGTAGTGACAATCTTCAGGAAAAGAGTTCGCGAGAATTTTGCCGCGGTGACGGCGGGTTGGGTTGTCTTATTGTTAGCATTATTTTCAACGGCAGCGATGGTGACGGCGCAGGACGCGCATTTTCACAATGCGCCCAAATCCAGTGCGCAAGTGAAAAATCCATATGCCGGACAGAAGGCCGGGGCGGTGGCGGGCTCCAAGCTATATGCGGCGAACTGCGGGTCCTGCCACGGGATTGCCGGACGCGGCACGGGAAACATTCCGGCGTTGGCGCATGGACCGGCGCAGACAGCTCCCGATGGCGAAGTGTTCTGGTTCGTCACTACCGGGTCGGTGGATAACGGAATGCCGTCGTGGTCGACGATGCCGGAAGCGCAACGCTGGGAGATCGTGACGTATTTGAAGTCGCTCAAAAATGCTACGAATATACCGGCGAGTTCTCCGGTGGCGAGCGTGAAGCCGGAAAAGACGAATGCGCCGCCTCCGCAGCCACCGTTTACGGATTTTCGGCACGAACAACCGGGGACGGCTCGCAAAATAACCGTGCAAAATCTTCCGGCGCCGTACGTCACGGAATCGGCGAGCAACGGGCCGGAGGTAGTTGCGCGACCGCAGGATGCGTGGCCGAAAGCTCCGGCTGGGTTCAGCGTGCAGCAATACGCTACGGGACTGGATAATCCACGGCTGATTCGCACCGCTCCCAACGGCGATGTTTTTCTGGCGGAAAGCAACAGCGGAAAAATCAGGGTATTTCGCGGAATTACCGCCGATGGCAAGCCGGAGCAGGAGGCGATTTTTGCTTCGGGGCTTAATGAGCCGTATGGGATTGCTTTCTATCCTCCGGGAAATAATCCTCAGTGGATTTATGTGGGAGACACGGATGCTGTGGTGCGGTTTCCGTACCGGGAGGGAGACGTGAAAGCGAGCGGAGGCGCGCAGCACGTGGTCGATCTTCCGCACGGCTCGGGGCACTGGACGCGGGATGTGCAGTTCACGGCGGATGGTAAGAAAATGTTTGTGGCGGTGGGATCGGCGTCGAATGTCGACGATCCTGACACGACGCCGGAAGAGAAGAATCGGGCGGATATTCTTGAGTTCAATCCCGATGGATCAGACATGCGCATCTACGCGTATGGAATTCGCAATGCCGGCGGCGGGCTGGCGATCAATCCAAAGAACGGAGAACTTTGGTGCTCGGTGAACGAGCGGGATGGGTTGGGAGACAATCTTGTGCCCGACTATATTACGCACGTGCAGGAAGGCGGCTTCTACGGGTGGCCGTGGTGGTACATGGGCGGACATCAGGATCCGCGGCATGAGGGAAAGCGTCCGGAATTAAAAGATAAGGCGATTGTGCCCGACGTGCTGTTGCAACCGCACAACGCTTCGCTGGAGATGACGTTCTATCAGGGCGGGCAGTTTCCGGCGGAATATCAGGGAGATATTTTTGCGTCGGAGCATGGATCGTGGAATCGATCGGTGCGAAGCGGGTATGAAGTGATTCGCGTTCCGTTGCATCAGAGCAGCCGGGCCAGCGGCCAGTACGAAGACTTTGTGACCGGATTTGTGGTGGACAACGGGCACGTTTGGGGGCGGCCGGCAGGCGTTACCGTGGCTCGCGATGGAAGTTTGCTGGTGACGGATGATGCTTCGAATTCAATCTGGCGAATCAGTTATACGGGAAAGGAAAGCGGGCAGGGCGAGCATAATAATGCAAGCCATGGTTCGAAATGAGCTTCGAGGTAGAAGGCGCGCGGTGGCAATACTGGGTACGATCGCGGTTCTGGGCTTATGCGCTTTTCAATTTGGCGACCGGAACGAGTTGAACAAAATGCCGTTCCGGCAGGTGCAGCGACTAGCTCTTGATCTGGCGAAGGCGCGGAACCTGGCCAAACAAGGGAACATTGATCTGCTGGTGGGGGAAACCGAGCCGGGGAAGACCGTGACTTTGCGTGGCGAAGTGACGGACGCGAATTGTTACCTGGGCACGCACATGCACGCCTACGATCATGCGTTCTGCGCCAAACTGTGCGTTGCGGCGGGAGGGCCGCTGATATTTCTTCCGGACGACGGCGGTGAGATCTATGTGGTGCTCAACGAACGAAATGGAATGCGGGTGCCGGAGAATATTCTTGATCGGATTGGCGTTCCGGGAATCTTAGTGAGAGGGAAGGTTTTGAACGCTGAGGGACTGCGAGCGCTGGCGGTTGAGGGGTTGGTGCAGTAAAGCATGCGGGTTGTAAAGCAATTTAAATTTATCTTTGGAGGTCAATCATGAATAGCAAGGCAGTATCGGCAAAATTAGCGGGCGAGGTTTCGCTCGGCGGGAAACTGAGAGTACATCGGCTTGGCTACGGAGCGATGCGGCTAACAGGCGAAGGAATTTTTGGTCCGCCGAAAGACAAGAAAGCTGCGGTGGCGGTGCTTCGGCGAGCGGTGGAACTGGATGTCAACTTCATCGACACAGCCGATTCGTACGGACCGAGCGTGGACGAGGAATTGATTGCGGAAGCGCTGTACCCTTATCCGAAGGGGCTGGTGATTGCGACCAAGGGCGGGTGGAATCGTCCGGGACCGAATCAATGGACGCACGATGCGTCTCCCGAGCATCTTCGCAAAGCGATTGAAGGCAGCCTGAAGCGATTGCGGTTGGATCGGATCGACGTTTACCAACTGCACGCGCCGGATCCCGTGACCCCTTTCGACGCCTCGGTAGAGACTCTGGCTGAGTTACAAAGACAAGGAAAGATTAATCTGATCGGGCTGTCGAACGTGACGCAGGAACATATTGAACGAGCACGCAAGATTGCGCCGATCGTTTCGGTGCAGAATCGCTACAGTTTCGCGGACCGCGAATGGGATTACGTGGTGGATTATTGCGAGAAGAACAACATCGCGTTCATCCCGTGGTTCCCGCTGGGAGCCGGCACAGTGGCTGGCGACGCGCTGAACCGGATTGCGAAGGCGCATAAGGCTACGCCGATGCAGGTTGCGATGGCGTGGCTGCTGAAGCGCTCGCCGATGATGCTGCCGATCCCAGGAACGTCGTCGGTGCAGCATCTGGAGGAAAATGTTGCCGCGGCTTCGCTGCAGTTGACGGAGGAAGAGTTCGAGTCGCTGGCGGGAGTGGCCCGGCAGGCGGCATGAACCTTGTTTCCGGTTTCCTGTTTCTAGTTTCGCGATTCTTAATTCCCAGCGGATCAGGTGCCGCTTGCCAGGTTGGTTCTGGTGAGCGGCAACTGACGGATGCGCTTTCCGGTGGCGGCGAAGATGGCGTTGCAGAAAGCGGGAATAAAGGGAGGCACGCCGGGTTCGCCGACGCCGGCGGGCGGAGCATCGCTCTCGACGATATAGACGTTGGTTTGATAGGGAGCCTCGTTGATTCGGGCGACGGGATAATCGTAGAAATTCGATTGCACGATCTTGCCGTCTTTGGCGGTTATTTCTCCGCTGCGGGCCACGCTGGTGCCGAAAACCGCGGCGCCTTCGAATTGGGCGCGAGTGATTTCCGGATTGACTACCAGGCCCGCATCCAGGGCCAAATCCACGCGAGGAATTTTGACATCGCCATCGTCACTGACTTCGACTTCCACTACGGCGGCGACATAGGTTAAGAAGCTGCGATGAGCGGCGATGCCCATGGCGCGGCCCTTGCCGAGCTTGCGCTTCCCCCATCCGGATTTTTCGATGACTAATTCGGTCACGTGGCGAAGGCGGCCGGTTTCCCAGGGATAAGTGTCGAAAGATGCTCCGTAATTGGGATAGCCGGTAGATTTCAGATCGAGCTTTCGGGGCGGACCGATGAGTTCGAGGAGGTAGTCGGCGGGATCGCGGCCGGCGCGGTGAGCCAGTTCATCGGTGAAAGTTTGCACAGCGAATCCGTGATAGATATTGGCGACCGAACGCAGCCAGCCGATGCGGACGTGCGCTTTGGCGGGGCCGTTCTCAATGCGAATGTTCGGAATGTCGTAGGGCATGTCGGTCCAGCCCTGGGCCAAGTGGCCGGCGTCGCCGTAGACGGCATTCACGTCGTAGATGGAAGGGATGGGCGGAAACACAGAGCGCTGCAGCCAGGCTGTGGGCTTGCCTTTTGAATCGAGCGAAGCTTTCAGGTACATGGCGGCGACGGCGTTGTAATAGTCGAACTTGATATCGTCTTCACGGCTCCAGACGACTTTCACCGGCTTGCCCAGCTTTTTCGAGAGCACTGCGGCTTCGGCGACGTAGTCTGGTTTGGATTTTCTGCCGAAACCGCCGCCGAGAAGGGTGACGTGGCAGATGACGTTTTCCTTCGGTATTCCCAGTTCCTGGGAGATGATGGCTTGCGCGGCTTGAGGGTTTTGCGTGGGAGCCCATGCCGTCACCTTGCCATCTTTATATTCGGCGAGAGCGACCATGGGCTCCATGGAAGCGTGAGCCAGCAGCGGAACATAGTAGTCGCCTTCAAACACCGGTTCGCCTTTGGCGAACGCAGAATCTACATCGCCTTCGCTGCGAATGGCTTTGCAAGGTTGGCGGGCGGTGTCGTGCAATTCTTTTTCGTAGGCATCGGAGTTGTAAGTTTCGTTGGGGCCATTATCCCAGGCGATGTTTAATTTTTTGCGGCCTTGAAATGCGGCCCAGGTGTTGTCGGCAATTACGGCAATGCCGCCAAGGGGTTGAAAGGCGCACGGCGGCTTGAAGGGATCTATGGGAACGGTCTGCTGAACTCCGGCAACTTGCAACGGAGCTTTGTCGTCATAGGATTTTACTTTTCCGCCGAAGACGGGAGGATGTTCGATGGCGGCGTAGACCATGCCGTCTATTTTCGCATCCATACCGTAAGAGGCTTTGCCGGTGCAGAGGTCGGTGAGGTCGAGGCTATCCATTCCCTTCCCGATGTGGCGCCAGGCGTCTTTGGTTTTGAAGTGCAGGTCTTCTTTTTTGGGTACCGGCAAGGATGCGGCTGCACTGGCGAGTTCGCCGTAGCCCAGCCGACGGCCACTTGCGGTGTGGACTACGGTGTGAAGATCGGTTTTGCAATCGGCGGGAGAGACGCCCCACTGCTGGGCCGCCGCCTGGATCAGCATGAAGCGCGCAGTGGCACCGGCGACGCGCATGGTGTCATAGAAGCTGCGAATGGAGTGAGAGCCGTCAGTATTTTGATCTCCGTAGCGGGAATCGCCGATGGCCTGCTCGACCTTTACGCGTTTCCAATCGGCATCAAGTTCGTCGGCGACAACCATGGGAAGAGATGTGCGAATGACCGTGCCCATCTCGGAGCGGGACGCGACGATGTGGACGGTGCCATCGGTGTCGATGCCGACGAAGACGTTGGGATGAAGGGTGGCGAGATCGGCTGGAGTGCGGTAGGGAGCGGATTCATCCGCCCAGAGAAGTGTGGGAACGTAATGCGCACCGAGAATCAGGGCACTGGAGCCGGCGATGCCTTTCAAGAATCCGCGACGGGAGAGATTATAGATGGAACTCATACGCCCTCCTTCGCCGCGGTTTTGATCGCGGCACGAATTCGCTGATAGGTTCCGCAGCGGCAGATGTTGCCGGCCATTCCTTCATCGATCTGCTCGTCGGTGGGCTTGGGCGTGGTGCGAAGCAGGGAGATGGCTTGCATGATCTGCCCAGATTGGCAGTAGCCGCACTGCGGGACATTGTGCTGCATCCAGGCCAACTGCACGGGATGAAGGCCCTTGGTTCCGATGGCCTCGATGGTTGTGATTTCTGCGCCGGATACCGAACTCATGGGGGTGACGCAGGAGCGGAGTGCGTTTCCGTTTTTGTGGACGGTGCAGGCGCCACACAAGGCGACGCCGCAGCCAAACTTTGTTCCGGTGAGGCCGAGAACATCGCGAAGGTACCACAGCAGCGGCATATCGGGACTGCCGTTGAAGGATCGATCAACTCCGTTGACCTTAAGTTGGACCATAGCCACCTCTATATATCAGGCTGCGATTGCAACTTTCGAGAAACAGGATAACTCTTCCGTGGCGCGATGTCGCTGGTTCCATATCTTTTTAAATCGGCTTGTCTTTTTAGCGGTTGCCGGCGGAAGCAACGACGATTGACGATTTTTATGCTACTTCTTCGTAGTTGCGATTCAGGTGCGCCAGACGCTCCATCTCGAGCATCACCACGGAGAAATCTTGGCCGGGTGAAGAGGATAAAGCCGCGGAATTAATCTGGTAAGCGGCCTGAGCCGCCGGCATAACGGCATCGAGGGCAGTAGCGGTTTCGAGGATCAGGCGCAGATCCTTGTGCATGAGCTGCACGGGAAATTGCGGACTGTAGTCATTGTGCGCGGCGCGGATAAGCTTTCCCACATGGGCGGGAGCGATCACGGCAGTTTGACCGAGGACCTCGAGGAGAAGACCGCGCTCCAATCCAGCTTTCTGGCCGAAGGCACACGCTTCGGCAATGGCCTGCATGCCGACAGCGAGCAGCGTATTCACTACCAGCTTCATGGTTGTACCGGAACCGCTGGGGCCGAGATGAAAGTAGCGGGAAGCGATGGAGCGAAAGATGGGTTCGACCGTCTCAAAAATATTTTGAACGCCGCCAGCCAGCAAGGTAAGAGTTCCCTGCTCCGCGGCCGGGGTGCTGCCGGAGATTGCGACGTCGAGCACATGCAGGCCGAGGCTCGCGCCCTGGCGGGCCAACTCACGGGAAGTTTCAGGGAGGATGGTGCTCATTTCCAGGATGACGGTTCCGACCGGCGCATGCGCAAATACGCCCTCAGACGAGGTAAAGACCTGCTGCACGGCGTCATCATTGGTGAGGCAGGAGAGAATGACATCGGCGCTAGCGGCGAGCTGTGCGATCGAGTTGGCGACGGTGGCTCCGTGGGGGACTAGCGCGGAGGCTTTGGATGAATCGAGGTCATACACGGTGAGCTTGTAGCCGTGATCGAGAAGCCGCTGACTGATTCGGCTGCCCATGTTGCCCAATCCAATGAAGCCGAGCCGGGTGCGATTCGCGATGATTGAGTTCACGTTATCTCCTGGAAAATAAAATGCAGACGGATTCTTTCGTGATGCATTCCGGCCTCCAAACACAGAGAGCCACTCCGCCGAGAGAAATTGTGTTGTGCGAATAGGTTAGGGCAAGGGTATCTGCGGCTTGAGCGCCGCGTGCTGGTTCAGATTTCGACACTGCGACCAAGGGCTGACACTTGGGAGCTCTGAATTGTGGATGGAAAGGCACGTCGTACGACGACTTATTTGGAAGAGATCGGTCCAGTGATCGGCGCAACTGCAGGTCCCCTTCGACAAGCTCAGGGCAGGCTCTCCACTGCGCAGATCACCGCTCTCGCGGTGATTTGCTCAGGTCGGGATGACAGGGTTAGGGGATCTGAGACATACACAAGGCAACCGACTTCGCTCAGGGCGGGTTCTCACCGCGCAAAGAACGCTTTGTTCGGAATGACAATCGCTTTGCATCAGTCAGCGGAATGCTAAAAGGTTGATCGTGCGAAGCTTTGCGCTTTAGCTTAGACTCTCTTTTCGCCTTGGAGGGATGCTTTGGCTCGTTCGCTTACAATTTCTTCCGCGCTGAAGAAGCGCGCGGCACGGATCGAAGTGTTGCTGATGGATGTTGACGGGACGATGACAGACGGCAGCGTTACGCTGCTGTCGCAACGCGATGGAACCGCCCTGGAGATCAAGACTTTTGACGCGCACGATGGACAAGGGCTGACGCTGGCCAACACCGCGGGCTTGCGCACGGGTTGCATCACGGGACGAGAAAGCGCGGCGCTGCTGCGGCGGGCCCAGGAAATGAAGATGGAATTCATTTATATGAAGCGGGCGTTGAAGATGCCGGCGTATGAGGAAATTCTGCAGAGGGCGGGGATTTCCGATTCGGTAGTCGCTTATGTAGGCGACGATCTTCCGGATATTCCGTTGATGCGGCGCGCTGGGTTAGCCGTTGCGGTGGGGGATGCGGTGCCGGAAGTGAAAGCCGCGGCGCACTACGTTACGAGGGCGCCGGCGGGGCGCGGGGCGATCCGTGAAGCGGTTGAAGTGATTCTTAAGTCAAAAGGGATCTGGAACGAGATGATCGATAAGGCGCGGGCGTGAATGGGAACTAGAGATCTGATCTCAGGCCGTCGCTTGCGGGGTTCACTGTCGTAGCGTCAAGGCGCTTAATACGGCCTGCTGCTTGGCGATGAGCGCCTGCACTCCCTGGCGGGCGAAGGCCATCATCCTGGAAAACTGGGCTTCGTCGAAGGCCTGGCGTTCTGCCGTGGCCTGCACTTCGACCATTTTGTGGCCGGCGGTCATGACGAAGTTCATGTCCACATCGGCGCGGGAATCTTCTTCGTAGGCAAGATCGAGCAGGATTTCTCCGTCAACAATTCCGACGCTGACGGCGGCGACAAAATCACGCAGCGGAACGGAAGTCAGAGTTCCGGCGTCGACTAATTTTTCCAGCGCCAGGCCCAGGGCGACGAATGCGCCGGTGATGGATGCGGTTCGGGTTCCACCGTCGGCTTGAATCACGTCGCAATCGATCCAGATGGTGCGTTCGCCGAGGCGCGACAGATCGGTGACGGCGCGCAGGGAGCGGCCGATCAGGCGTTGGATCTCATGAGTTCGGCCGCTGGGGCGACCCTTGGCCACTTCGCGAGAGGTGCGCGTGAGAGTGGCGCGCGGAATCATGGCGTATTCGCTAGAGATCCATCCCTTGCCGGAGTTGCGCATGAAGGGTGGGACTGTTTCTTCGATAGAGGCGGTGCAAATCACGCGCGTGTTCCCTACTTCGATGAGTACCGATCCCTCGGCGGTGGTGATGAAATCTGGCGTGATCATGACCGGGCGCATTTGGTCGACGGCGCGATTATCCGAGCGATAAAACATAAGCGAGGATTGTAACCGATGGTGAGATAGTTGAGCGCGGGTGAGCGTAATTGGGAAGTAGCGCAGTTTGAATGTTTCGGCTTGTAGTTCGGGGGGCATCCTGAGTGCAGCCGTTTTTCAGGCGGAGCGAAGGATCTCCCACTGGCCGTATCTATGGGAGGTCCCTCACGCGGCTGCAGCACGCCGCGTTTTGGGATGACGGCCCTCCAGGAGAATAAATTCAAACTGAGCCGCCACTCGTGATCGCGTGAGCTGTGGCTTTTACAAAACTGCACGGAGCTTTGCAAAACTCTACTCAGGCCGGGGCAACTTCCGAGGTAGGTGGAGGTTTACTAACGCAGAGAGCGATGCTGGCTCTCACGCGCCGCAGGAAAAGGAAGGGTAGCCTTCCAGGAGGTATCACTGATGTCTCCGAATAATCTTCGTCTCTCTCTCAGTTCTTCATCCGAGTTTTGGTTTCCGAATACAACGCAAATCAGACAATGCATCGCCGTCAGCATGATGCTTCTTTTGGCTATCGCAGGCTTCGCCCAGCAGGCGCCGCCAGCGCCTCAGGGCAATTCTTCTAACGACTCACAGGTTGCCAGTGCGGGAAGCGCGACCAGCGTAGCGGTGCCCGCAGGGACCAGGATCGCGCTGGTGCTCACACAGCCGATCCAGACGCGGTATATCCATCGCGGGGATGACATCTACGCACAGATTGTTTCTCCGGTGACCGCGGGGAATGAGGTGGTGATTCCACCGGGCACATTTGTGCAAGGGACGGTCGACAAGCTGGAGCGACGGGGCGGACGCGGAGAGTTGCATCTGCAATCGATGGCGATCACGTTTCCGGATGGATATGTGACGCCGATCGCGGGGCCGATCACAATGGAGAGCGATGACGGGTATGCGCAGAAGGACCCTGGCACAGGGCGGATTGTGGGAAGCATTGCTCTGCCCGCAGCCGGGCTGGGGATCGGCGCATTGATCGGCCACTCTGTCGCCAGCTCGCAGCCCAACACAATCACCAACACTCTTCCTCCGGGCTGTACGGGGCTGCCGCCGGGATGTCTTTCCTCAAGTCTGACTACACCCGGCAGCACATTGAAGAGCACCGCCATCGGCAGCATGGTTGGTTTGGCGATCGGAGGAGTCGCTTCAATAGCGCTTGTGCTGAATACGCACAATTTTTTCCTCGACGTGGGGTCGCCGGTTGAGATGGTGCTGCAACATCCAATTTCTTTGCAGGAGGATGAAGTTGCGGCGGCGATTCGAGATGCCGAACAGCATCCGGAAGCGGAGCAGCCGATTGTGGAGCGTCCGATGGCGCCGCCTCCGCCGAGTGACAACAACAACGGCCCGACTTTCTGCGAGACACCTGGAACGCCGGGGACACCTGACGTGGATATTCCAGGAACGCCAGCGGTGGGCGATTCGCCGGGGACGCCAGCGATTCATATACCGGGAATTCCGGCGACTCTGCCGAGTACGCATTTGTGTCCGTAGAGTCGACTCATACTTGTCTTTCGCCCCGTTGGGGCTGTTCTCTTTCTCTACCCGCAACCCACGGCTTACGCCCCTTCGACAAGCTCAGGGCAAGCTGTGGGCTGCATCCTTGCGCCGCTTCGCGGCTGAACTCGGTGTCCCAGGGAGGGTTTCGTACAATCTGTCTGCCGGGTTAAACTCGTGCGACGAATCTAAAAGTCCTGAATCCGACAGGAACCCTCAAGACTGAGAATGCTCAATGCCTACCTTGATTCCGCAACCTACGCGCATCAAATCCGCCGGGAACAAACCCAAGCTGATCGACGAATACATTGGACGCGTCAATTCGCAAACTACTTCTGCCAGCGTCGCCCACATGCGCAGCCCTGCCGGCTGGCGTGAACCGGGGCAGACGCCTGAGTTCGATGAGTTCACGATCGTGCTGAAAGGCACGGTAGTGGTGGAACACAAGTCAGGGTCGATGGAAGTGGCGGCGGGACAGGCGGTGATCGCTCACTCCGGCGAATGGGTGCGGTACTCGACTCCGCATGAGGATGGCGCGGAATACATTGCGGTTTGCCTGCCAGCTTTCTCTATGGATACGGTGCGGCGCGATCCGGCGTAGCGTTAGCATATTCGGTTGTGGTGGCGGCGAAAGGGTTGTCGAGCTTCGCTCGACTGGACACGAGGGCGGCTGTCCCTACATGTACCGTGCTTCCTACATGAGCAGCGCGGATTATTGGCTGAGCTTGATGGCGAGTTGGCGCTCGGGCTGGGTCATCTGACTCCACAACTTCTGCAAATCGTCCTGTAACACTTGATTGTCGGGCTGCTTGTGAAGAGCCATGGCAAACCAGCGGTAGGCCGTGGGCAAGTCGCGGGGCGTGCAGGTCCCGGTGGAGTAGAGCGCGCCGAGAGAAATCATGGCTTTGGGATTGGACTGCTCGGCGGCAGGCTTGAGTAAACGCAATCCATGATCGCAGTCCTGGGCTGCACCGCGTCCATAGATGTAGCGTTCGGCTTCGGCTACGGAATCGAAAGGCCGAGCTGCGCTGGGTTTGGGCGCGAGCGGCTTGGCGGCCGGCTTGCGAGGGGTTGGTTTATCGGGGGCGGCGGGTTGGTCTTCGTCCTTGTCCTTGTCCTCTGATTGTTGATCGGAAGCGGAAGGTTCAGGAGCGGAGGCGGAAGAATTAGGCGGAGCTGTGTTGCTGGTGGAGGGTGTGGACGGAGGAGCGTCTGCGGAGGTGGATGGCGCGGGAGTGGCTGGTGGAGCGGGCTGCGCGGGGGCGGTGGTCTGAGGGGCTGCCGGGGGCGCGGTTTGCGAAGGCGTCGCGTTGTTGGGAGTTGCGTCAGAAGAAGAAGCTGCCGGCGCGCTGTCCGTGGGTATAGGCACGTTGGCTGCGGGCGAAGGCGCGGGAGGGTTGGGTGATGCGGTCGCCGGAGTTGCGCCGGGGTCGGAGCTGTTCTGCGTAGAATCTGTCGCCGGGGTGGTTGCGGTTGCTTTCTTGACGGCGATATTCAACCAATCGAAACCTCCGCGCTTCCAGTGGATGTAGCCGAATCCGACGGCCAAGGCGAGAGCGATAATAAATAAGATCAGTTTGCCGCCACCGCGTTTGGGCTCATCCTCGTCGTCATCGAGAAGGTAATCGACATTGCTGGAGGGGTGGAAGTGGTCGTGTGGATCGGATGGGGAATGGTCCCCGCTGAGGCCGTCACTTCGGCCGGATGAGGGTACGTTCAAGCCAAGAAAAGAGGGGCCGGAGATCGACGGTTGGGGCGTGCGCTCAGGACGCGGGGAAGAAAGCGGCGAAGGGCGGCGGTCGGCAGCAGTTGGCTCGGGATTCTTGAGTCCGACTGGAGCGACTTGAGAGGTAGGGCGAGTTGGCATTGGAGCGGGGGCTGCGGGCTGGCGAAGCGGAGATGAATTACCACCCGCCGTCGTGTCGGATGCCGGCCCGGGTGATGAAGCTTTGGCAAGCAAGGGCGCCCCGCACATCCCGCAGAAGCGGTTAGCGTCGTTATTGTCGTTGCCGCATCGTCCGCAGCGCAAGCATCCTCCTTAAATTCCTGCTGTTTTAGAGTAACTCTAGTAGTGCCGCTCCCGCCAGTGCGATGCAGATTCCCGGTTTGCGAGTTTACATGGGGCTCCCACCGGATGGAGGGTGCGTGGGTGCAATCGGAATCAGTTTGGCAGGGGTGCGTTGGCCGGATCGGAGAGGACGATCAATTTTCCGACCGGATACTCTTTGTGCGTCAGAGGAATCTGGGGTTCGGAATTGAGAACGCTGAGCACGGCTCCGCTGTGAACGCCCCGCAAGAGCAGGCGGTCGCCTTCAATACCGACAACTCGATATTTCTCGTCGAACACAGACATGAGTGAATTCTGCTTGTCTGGTTGGATGCGGGAACTCGCATGGAAGATACTCAGGAGTTCACCCCATACGCCATACGGGTACTCCGAAATGGAACGGTTCCTGGCAAGGGAAGGCCGCGGCGATCTCAGGGGTACGTCATCGAGGATGGCCCTTCGGCCGGGAGGCTCAGCGGTTGTTGCAAAATGCCGCGCTATTTTTCAAAGACCCTTACAGCCTTGCGGTCGTTGGCGTGTTCTTTCCTTGCCTCACGAGCAAGATCGCCGAGGGGGACGTAGTAGATGGGGGATCCGAGTTCCGCCAGCGGAACTTCGCCTTTGGCGTAGCTGTACGTAGAACTTTCGAAGAGGCTGGATTCTTGCGCCATTGCATGCTGGGAAGCGTGCTGCGGGTGGTCGCTCATCCGAAGAGGCTGGATATCACCGCTTATGACACTCTGCGAGAACGCGGAAGTGGCGCAGAGAATAACGAAAGAGCCAAGAAGTGTTTTCATGTGATTGATCCTGTCCGGGGAGGACGATGTTTGCTTCGGGGTGGTAAGTGCAAGCGTGATACCAATTCATGACGGCGGGAGTTGGAGTTAGAACGAGCTTTTAAGAACGAGAGCAATTTTTTTCATCTATGTGGAAGAAGGGCTCCATGACAGCGTTGAGAGTAGTCCCGACAGGTTACAACGGTAACCCGGAACTGAAAAGGTGCAAGTAGCAGTTGCTCCCGCGAAAAATAAAGATGATGATGGCCGCTGGTTGCTTGCCGTATACTGGCAGCCCTTCGAGATGCAACGGCGATTCCAGCGGCCGATTTTCTTTGCCATCAACATGGCTGGCCTTATTTGTGTTCTGGCGCCGGCTATGCTGTGGGGCGAGACGGATTGCGAGGCGGGCAACGGTCTGCTGGATTTCGCCCGGCCAAAATCGATCGGGGTGCAGGAAGTGATCCAGAAATTGGGCGCCGCGGAGGCGGCCGCCAAGGGAGCGCGCAGCCGCTACACCTATAAGCAAGAGGCGCTGGTGCAGACGCTGAGCGGTACGAGTGTCACGGGTGAGTTCCGCGAAACCTTGAACGTTTCCTACGACGAGCGGGGGAGGCGACGGGAAGAGGTGATCCTGGCGCCTCAGAATTCGTTGCGCGCAATTCAACTCAGTGCCGAAGACTTTGAGGACATCCGTACGTTTATGCCGCTGATGCTGACGAGTGACGATCTTCCCACTTATAACTTGACTTATGCCGGGCAGCAGCATGTGGATGACCTGGACACGTACGTGTTCCATGTGGAAGCGAAAAAAGAAGAGAAGGAACGCCGATATTTTCAGGGACGGATCTGGGTGGACGCGCAGGATTTTCAGATTGTGAAAGTCTGCGGCAAAAGCATGCCCGAAAAAATAAAAGTAAAGAAGGGCCAGCAAGCGGACGTGCATCCGACATTTGCTACCTACCGACAACAAGTCGACGGTCGATATTGGTTTCCGGCTTTCACCCGTTCCGATGACACGCTGCGCTTCAGGACAGGATCGATACGAGTTCGGGAAACCATAAAATATGGGCCTTACAGGCGAGCGAGCGGACCCTAGCGTCAAGATTCCAGTCTGAAATGCAAAGCTATTCACGAAACGCCGCCGCGCTTTCGTGAAAAACAACCCGCCCTCTATCGGCGGGTTTTCTGTTTTCTCTCGTGAACCTTTTCCACAGAAAAGGACGAAATAAATTTACGAAAAGCGGAATTAGCGGATTCATTTACGAAATCAGAACAGGTTAGGGGTTTAGTCCATCCGGGGGTTGACTTCGGATCGGCGAGCTATTAATAAACACACACCTTTATGAATCTTCCGCCAGTGCAGCGATGGTTCAGTTGCAGATCAGTTTATTGATTTTTCTCCGCTACGACGTTCAAAGTCAACTAAGGAGCTGTCCGATGACTAAGAAGAGAAGTACCTCCCCTATTGCGTTAGTTTTTTTCGTGATGCTGGCGTGCTTTGCCAGCACCGTATTTGCTCAAGACGATAGCCAGAGCAAGGAGCTGGTGCGTCCGATGTTTGTAACCCTGCCGGGGCACCTGCATCCGGGCGTGTTAGCCGCGGCGGTGTCACTGCCAAGTTGGGATGGTTCGTTCACTTACGGTGGTGCGAACTACACCTATAACATGGTGGGGACGGCGCCTTCGAACAACACGTCGACCACCATACCGACCTACATCATTCCGGTGAAGATTGTGATCACATCGCGCGGCGGCACGAAGACCACTTTTGATCCGTCGCACGTGCTTTCGAATGGAAATACGGTGACCACGAACACGGCGGACTCGCCGATTTTCGATTCGAGTACGACCTACACGCAAGGCGGAGTCGACGTGGGAACAACGCAGTATATTGATGCGTTTCAGCGCGCCAACTTCTGGGGCACGGTAAAAACGGCAACCAACTACCACCTGCTGCTGGGAGCGACGGTGCTGCCGGAGCAGACGTTGAGCCCGTCGAAGACGTATGGGAAGATTGGAACTCCATTCGGCTTTACCGCGGGCGAGGTTGACATCAACTGGTTTGATGCGCAACTGCCGACCATTATGAGCAACTTGGGGATTCAACCGAACTCGTTCCCCATTTTTCTCACGTACGACGTTTACTTAACGCAGAACAACGGATGCTGCATTGGCGGTTATCACAGTTCGGAAGGCAGCGTCACGGATCCGCAGTCGTATGCCGAGGCGACTTACGTGGATCATGTGGGAGCATTTTCGCAGGATGTGTCGGCGTTGTCGCATGAAGTGGGCGAGTGGGCGGATGATCCGCTGACGGTCAACTACAACGGCAACAATACGCCGTGCGGCATTCTGGAGGTGGGCGATCCGCTGGAGAATAATCCGAATTATGGCGCGTACCATTATTTGCTGCACGGATTCACTTACAACCTGCAGGATCTGGTTACGTTGCCTTACTTCGGGGCGCCACCCAGTACGAGCGTGAACGATTGGTTTACGTTCCAGGGTGAATCGCTTTCGGTTTGCCAGAACGGGTCTTAGCAGAACTGTTGCTTCGTGCGCGCGTAGGGCCCGCTCCGCAAGGGGCGGGCCCCCTTTATTGGTGGGTGGAAGGAGCGCCGTACTTTTGGAAAACGGATTCGCGCGAGATTACGCCTTCCAGTTGCAGCGAGTTTGCGCGATTTACCACCGGCACCAGAGCGTAGGTGTTCACATAACGCAGCGCGGCATCGAGTGGAAGATCGGGATAGAGACTAGGAACTGATGGTGCGGGGAGAACCGAGGCGAGCGTAAGTTCTCCCTTCCCTTCCTGAAATAAGCGCTGGAGTTGGTCGCGAGTGATGGCGCTCCAGCCGCTGGGATGCATTCTCACAAGAAATGCGGAATCGGTGGAATCCTGGATGCGGCGCGCATTGGCGTCGACATAATCGGTCGCGTTCAGAATTGTCTTGGGCACGGGCAGCATGGCATCTTCAACACGCAAGATGGCTTCTTCGCGATCTTCTTCGAGCGAGGGCAGGATGAGACCATCCTGGCGAGTTAGCAGATCGAAGATGGGAATGGATTGCAGGCCACGAGAGACGAGATAGGAAAACGTGTTGGCCACGATGACGGGAAGGATGATCTCGTAGTTGCCGCTGACTTCGAGGACCATGAATACGGAAGTCATGGGAGCGCGGAGAAATCCCGCGAAGAGAACGCCCATGCCGACAAGAACGTAGGTTCCTGTGGAGCCGGTGAGATGCGGGAAAAACATGCGTTCTACGTCACCGACGGCGCCGCCCAGCATGGCTCCAACAAAAAGTGTAGGAGCGAACATGCCGCCGGGCGTCCCGCTGACGAAGGAGACCGTGGTGGCGAGAATCTTAAGTACGGCAAGGATGGCCAGCATCTTCCAGGCATATTGGCCGTGCATGGCCTGATCCATCGAATCGTAGCCGGCACCCATGATTTGGGGAGCGCCGAGGAAAGCGATGAGGCCGATGAGAAGTCCGGCGAAGGCAGGCTGAAGATATTGCGTCCAGCGCGGTAATTGTTTGAGGCGGGGACGAAGATAGCCGATGGATTTGGCAAAGGCAACCGAAGCCAGCCCGCCGGCGATTCCGAGCACGGCATAAGCAATGAGTTCCGTTGGGCGTTTGAAGGTGGTGACCGGAATACGGAATAGCGGTTCGCTGCCGAGAAACCAGCGCACGATCACGACGCTGGAAACGGCGGAGAGCACGACCGAGCCGAGGATGCCGGCGCTCCAGCGTCCGATGACTTCTTCGATGACGAAAAGGACAGCGGAGATGGGGGCGTTAAAAGCCGCGGCCAGACCGGCGGCGGCGCCGACTGGGGCCATGAGCCGCAGTTTTTCGCGGGAGATTTCCAGCTGGCGGCCGAGCGCGGAGGCGATGCTGGCGCCGATTTGCAGAGAAGGATCTTCGGGACCCAGCGATTGACCGGAGCCGATGGCGAGCGCGGCACAGATGAATTTTCCGATTGCGGTGCGGAAGGGGATGTATCCGTTAAAGATGTAGAGCGCGGCTTTGGTCTGGTTCACGCCGCTGCCGCGAATTCCCGGAAACACATGCAGGACCAGGACGGCCACGACCAATCCGACGAGCGAGGGCACGGCGAACAGGCGCCAACTATGGGTTTGCGGAAGCGGGCCGAGGAGGGCGAGATGGGTCCAGTCGATAGCGAGGCGGAAGCAGACGACCGCGAGTCCGGAAAAGATTCCGATAAAAACACAGAGGATGAGAAAGAAAACTTCTTCGTTGAAAACGCCGTCGAGAGACGAAAATAAACGGCGCGTGGTTCGCAGGCGCACGACAGAAGAGGGCGACGCTTCCCCAGAACTCGCTGCAGCCAGCTCACTCATTGAATGGCGGCCTCGCGTTTTTGGGAGATCAAGAGAAATGCCAAGTCGAGGCCTTGCGGGCGTCCGCAGGCAAAGGCGGTTTGCTGCTCGATCTGGAAGACAACGTCCATGATTGTGTCGGGGAGATCGGTTTCGGCCGGTGAACGCAGACGATCCAAATCTGGTTTGGTGGCGGTCCAACGGGCTTGCAGAGCGGCCAGCGGCGAGACGGAGTTGGTTGCGGTAGGCGTGGATGCCGCGTTCAGATCGATGCCGGTCTGCTGGGCGCATTCGGTGAGGCGCTTACCGGCCTGGGCGAAGGCGGCAGTGATACGGCGATTGCGTTCGACGTCTGAAATGTGACTGCGAAAGGGATTGTTTCGCGCAATAAGGTCGGCGGTGGCTAACAGTTGATGTGCGTTGGCATCCTGGGGATTCTGATTGAGGGCGGCCTGCAGGTAGCGTTGGGCGGTGGCATAATCGCCGGCCAGGTACGCGGCCTCGCCGGCGCCAGCGAGGGCCTCCGCATTTGAGGGATCGTAGTGGAGAACTTCCCGATATTGCTTGAGGGCGCCGGTGTAGTCTTGCGCCTGAACGAAGAGTTGGGCGGCCTGCAGGTGAGCAACGGGATCGGGTGGCAAAGCAGTGATGAGGGCCATAAGCTCCGATTCTGCGTTGGCGAGTGCGGCCTTCTTCAGCAAGAACTGAATGAGTTCGATGCGGGCTTTGGTGCGATTGGCGTCGGGGTCGGAGTTCCAGACTCCGTACATGGCGTTGTGATAGTAGCGGATGGCGTCTTCGATGGCGCCGCGGTGAGCGGCAACGCGGGCGAGAGCGAGATTGACGGCGGCGTCCTGCGGAGCGCGCTGCCACAGGGCAAGGAGATAGGACTCGGCTTCTTCGAGGCGGCGGGGATCGTTGCTGTCGCGCAGAGCGCGAGCGAGGCTGAGCTGATACTGGGAGTTGGCGGGATCGCAGGTGAGCGCGGCGCGGAAGGCGGCGATGGCTTCGTCATAACGGCCCGCATTGGCAGCGGCCAGGCCCTGCGCGTAGAGACGACGCCCGCGGGATTGCTGGTTAGCGTTGTAGCGGGCGACGAGATGGCCGACGGCAGCGAATCCGGTCGCCGCAGCCAGGGTTAGAACGATCAGAATGATGGGCGCGGAGCGCGGAATGAGTTTGGGAAGCGTCCACGACATATCTCGTATCACGATATCATCTTCGACGGTCAGGAAGCGGCCGGGGGCGTGCTGGATTGCCAGTTCAGGTAAGATATTGCGTCCGCGAGAAGAGAAACCAAATGATCTTTTACCAACGATGAATCGCGAATATCACAAAGCCTACAGCCAGGAACTGCACCGCGAGATGGAGTCGCTGGTTTTCGGACATGCGGGCACGCCGGTGGTGGTCTTTCCGACCTCGATGGGAAAGTTTTTCGAATATGAAGACCGGGGAATGATTGACGTGCTGGCGCCGAAGATTGAACGCGGGGAGCTGCAGATTTTCTGCACCGACGCGGTCGATAACGAAAGTTGGTACAACAAGGGCGTCCCTCCCAAGGTGCGCGTGCTGCGGCACCTACAGTTTGAGCGCTTTATCCTGCACGAGTTTCTGCCGTTTATCCGTTGGAAAAACCAGACGCCGCGGTTGGCGATGACGGGGTGCAGCTTCGGAGCGTATCAGGCGGTGAATTTTGCTTTGAAGCATCCTGACGTGGTGACACATTGCGTGAGCATGAGCGGGGCGTTCGATATTCATCAGTTTCTGGATGGATATTACGATGACGATTGTTACTTCAACTGTCCGCCGGATTATTTGCCGAACCAGAATGACGATTGGTTTTTGAGCCGCTACCGGCAGATGAAGATTGTGTTGGGCTCGGCCGATTGGGATATTTGCCTGGATCAGAATGTGAAGCTCTCGGCGATTTTAAATGCGAAAGCCGTGCCGCATTGGCTGGATGTTTACGGGGATAATTCGAAGCATGACTGGCCGTTGTGGTTGAGTATGGCGGGGAAACATTTTTAGGGGGTTGAGATGCGGCCACTTGGATCAGGTGCGCGGTGAGAATGCCTTGCGGCGGCAGCGGAGAGCAGTGGGAGTGCAGGGATCTTTCGACTGCGTGATTGCTTCGCTTCGCGAAACAATCACTGCGCTCAGGATGACAACGCTGAGGGTGACAGATTTTATTTGGAGATGAAACTGTGAAGAAGATTGGGGTTTTGTTTGGGATGGAGAATACGTTTCCGCCGTCGCTGGTGGAGAAAATTAACTCCATGAAAGTTGATGACGTAGCGGCGGAGTTTGTGGAGGTGGGTGGGGTGCGGATGGATGAGCCGCAGAAGTATGCGGTGATCATTGACCGCATTTCGCAGGATATTCCGTTTTATCGAGCTTATTTAAAGAATGCGGCGCTGCACGGGACCATTGTGGTGAACAATCCGTTCTGGTGGACGGCGGACGACAAGTTTTTTAACTACGCGCTGGCGGCGAAGCTGGGCGTGGCGATTCCGCCGACGGTGATTTTGCCGCACAACAAACATCCGGAAGGAACGACGGACCGGTCGATGCGGAATTTGATTTTCCCGCTGAACTGGCAGGACTTGTTTGATTACGTCGGCTTCCCTGCTTTTCTGAAGCCGTATTCGGGGGGCGGGTGGAAGCATGTGTATCACGTGCATTCTCCGGAGGAATTTTTTCAGCACTACAACAACACTGGCGATTTGTGCATGACGCTGCAGCATGGCGTGGTGTTTGAAGAGTATTACCGGTGCTACGTGGTGGGGCAGGAGAAAGTGCACATCATGAAATACGATCCGCGTCTGCCGTTTCATGAGCGGTATGTGAAGGGGAATCCGCCGCCGTCATCGCAGGCGTTGAAGGATCGAATCGAAAAAGATGCGCTGACTTTGTGCCGCGTCCTGGGATATGACTTGAATACGGTGGAGTTTGCGGTAGAGGGCGGGGTGCCGTATGCGATTGATTTTTTAAATCCGGCGCCGGATGCGGAGATTACTTCGGTGGGGCAGGAAAATTTTGATTGGATTGTGAACGCGGTAGCGGAGATGGCGGTGAAGATGGCGGTGACCGGGGAAGATCCGGCGCGGGAGATGCGCTGGGCTGGGTTTTTGGCTGGGACGCTTCCGAAGAAAACACGCAAGGGAGAGCCGGCGTGGGTGGCGGAGCGGAAGCGGGGGAAGGCGGCGAAGTAAATGGCGGGTCCAGCGGAAGGCATAGATGAGATCAATAAGAAACGGATTCGATGGGGAGCGCTTTTGGTATGGGGTCCGTGGATTCCGATTGCGGTAGGCCTCGGCATTACGCTACGAGGGATTGCGAAACAGAAGGCGACCGGCATCGGGGTAGTGGCTGGAGGGCTGACTGAGTTATTCGTGGTGTGGGGAATCGGGGCGATTCTGATCGGTCAAGTCGCGGCGATCATCTTACTGTATCGAGCATTGGCGGCGGGACATTGGGTGCGCAATTTGTTCTCTTTCGTGTCGATTTGCCTGAGCTTGCTGATGCTGCTTCTTGTCGGTCTTTTTCTGTGGTTGTCGTGGTTCCAGGTTCATCATAGCTTCTGATCGGAGCGCTCGATGTGGTTGCTATACTGTTTGCGCTCGTGGTTGCCACGCTTGCGCAAAGAGAGCGGAGGGATGGGGGCGGCCACGGTCAGGAACGCGCCACGGAAAACCAAGGTTCCTCGCTTCGCTCGGAATGACAGGAATTTGATGAGAATGACACCTCGGTAACGAGCCTCGGTAACGGCATGAAGCCTACTTTCAGCATCGGGATTGAAGAGGAATATCAGACGGTGGATCCGGAGACGCGGGATCTGCGGTCGCATATTCAGGCGGAGATCCTTGAAAAGGGCAAGCTGATCTTACAAGAGCGGGTGAAGGCGGAGATGCACCAGTCGGTGGTGGAGGTGGGGACTGGGGTTTGCAAGAACATCAAGGAAGCCAAAGTAGAAGTGAAGATGCTGCGGCGCGATATTATCCGGCTAGCCCGGGAGAATGGGCTGAAGCTGGCGTCGGTGGCGACGCATCCGTTTGCGGATTGGCGGGTGCAGGAGATCCATCCCGACGAACGCTACAAGAATATTGTTGAAGACATGCAGCTGGTGGCGCGGGCGAATCTGATTTTTGGGCTGCATGTGCATATTGGGATTGAGGATCACGAGACGGCGATCCACATGATGAATCACGCGCGCTATTTTCTGCCGCATCTGCTGGCGCTGTCGACGAATTCCCCGTTCTGGTTGGGGATGGATACTGGGCTCAAATCGTACCGATGCAAAGTTTTTGATAAATTCCCGAGGACTAATATTCCAGATTATTTTCCCAGCTGGGGCGAGTATGACAATTTCATCAAGCTGCTGATCAAGACCAACTGCATCGATAACGCGAAGAAGATCTGGTGGGATATAAGGCCGCATCCGTTTTTTAATACGATCGAGTTTCGGGTGTGCGACATTCCGATGCGGGCGGACGAGACGATTGCGTTGGCGGCACTGATTCAGGCGACGGTAGCGAAACTGTATAAACTGCACGCGTCGAATCAGGGGTTTCGATTGTACCGGCGCGCGCTTTTAATGGAAAACAAGTGGCGTGCGGCGCGCTATGGAATGAATGGCAAGTTGATCGATTTCGGTAAGCAAACGGAGGTGCCGGCGCGGGATTTGATTCGAGAATATCTGGAATTTGTGGATGACGTGGCGGATGAACTAGATTCGCGCGAGGAGTTGAACTATATCCACACCATGCTGGAACGCGGCAGCGGCGCTGACCGGCAGCTGCAGGTGTTCCGGGAGACTGGAGATTTGAAGAAAGTTGTCGATTACATTATTGAGGAGACGGAGGCGGGGCTGGAGGATCAGCCGGAGTCCGTGAGAAAAATAGGATGAAGATTACTGGAAGCGAAGTCAAAGACCCCGCCCCTTCGACAAGATCAGGGCAGGCTCTGTCCCTGCAAAGAACGCAGGGACAAGGACGGGGCACCCGTTCGAATCAGATTGCCTTTGATCCTGAATTTGTGCAGGGAGCGAGGAACGCGGTGCAGGTGTGCCTGCGGGTGCAGCCGGAGGAAAAGGCATGCGTGATCACGGATGAGGTCACGCTGGATATTGCGGCGGCGATTGTCAGTGAAATAGAGCGCGTGGGCGCGCCTTATCACGTGTGGGTGCTGGAGGATCTGGCTCCGCGTCCGCTGAAAGACTTGCCGCGGGAAGTACTGGAGGATTTAGAAACTAGCCAGGTTTCGATCTTCGCGGTGCAGGCGCAGAAAAATGAATTGCACTCGCGCATGCAGATGACGGATGTGGTGAACCGGAGGAAAATTCGCCACGCGCACATGGTGAACATCAACCGGCAGATTATGCTGGAAGGCATGCGGGCGGACTTTCAGAAAGTGGATCGACTGAGCGCGAAAGTTGTGGAGATGGTGCGGAGAGCGCAGCGAGTGCGGGCGACGACTGCGGCGGGAACCGATCTTACGGCGGAGTTGAATCGCAAGTACCATTGGCTGAAAACGAGTGGGATTATTTCCTCTGAGAAATGGGGTAACTTGCCCGGGGGGGAAATTTTTACGACGCCGGGAGAAGTAAATGGAACATTTGTGATTGACGGAGTGGTTGGTGATTATTTGTGCGCGAAATTCGGTAATCTGCGCGAAACTCCGCTGACTATTCACATGAAGAAAAACCGGCTGACTGAGGCGCACTCGGAGAATCGCGAACTTGAAGACGATTTCTGGAAGTACACACACACCGATGAGAACAGCGATCGCGTGGGGGAGTTTGCCATTGGAACGAACATCGATTTGAAGGATGTGATCGGGCAGATTCTGCAAGATGAGAAATATCCGGGCGTCCATATTGCGTTTGGAAATCCTTACGGGGCGCATACGGGCGCGGAGTGGGATTCGTCGACGCACATCGACGTGGTGGGGCGGAAGTTTAATATCTGGGTGGATGAAGAGCAGATTATGCGGGATGGGAAGTTTTTGGTGGAGGCGTAGGCGCGGGGACGTGGAGAGGACTCCCTGCGGGGCTGCGCAGTGCGGGACGATACAAGGGGTCCTTCGACTGCGCATGACGTCCACTTCGTGGACCTCATGCTTCGCTCAGGATGACAGAACTGTTTAAAGGATCATGATTCCTTCCCTGCGAAAGCAATTTAACGCCAGCTTTACTCCAGAAAAATATAGCGCCTTGTTGCAGCGGGTTGATGACGCGTGCGGGACGCATGTGCAGTTCCGGGTGTCGGAGACTCCTTGCTTTTTTCCGCGGGCGCTGATCGAAGGAATGGTGCGGAATGGAAAGGAACTGATCCGGCAGTTGGTGGAGAGTGCGGAATATCGGGAGCAGTCGGAGGCTTCGATTCCGGCGGAGTTCCGGGTGCCGAACGAACCGGAGCATCCGATGTTTGTGCAGGTGGATTTTGGGATGGTGCGCGATGCGGCCGGTGAACTGCGGCCGAAGCTGGTGGAATTGCAGGCCTTCCCTTCCCTTTACGCATACCAAGGGATGCTGGCGCGAAGTTATATCAGTGTGTACGGGTTGCAAGAGCGGGATCAGGACAGCGGCTCTCGGGCTTCGACTTCAGATGGGCAGAAGTTGAAGTATTTCTTGAGCGGGCTGGATGAGAAAAGTTACCGGGAACTGTTGCGGCGGGCGATTGTGGGCGAGCATGATCCGGAGAGTGTGATCCTGATGGAAATTCATCCTCAGGGGCAGAAGACGCTGCCGGACTTTTTGCTCACGCAAAAAATGCTGGGGGTGAGGACAGTCGATATTCAGGCGATCAAGAAACAAGGATCGCAGCTTTATTATGAGCGCGACGGCGGCCGAATGCCGATCCGGCGCATTTATAACCGAACGATTGTGGACGAGTTGCAGCGCAAGAAGGTGAACCTCGGGTTCGACTGGCGCGACGATCTGAACGTGGAGTGGGCGGGACATCCGAACTGGTATTTTCGGATCAGTAAGTTTTCGATTCCGTATCTGCGACATGAGTCGGTGCCGAAGACGTGGTTTCTGGACCGGCTGGAGCAGGTTCCGCACGACCTGCAAAATTACGCTTTGAAGCCGTTGTATTCTTTCGCTGGGCTGGGGGTGGTGATTGCGCCGACGAAAGAAGATATCGAAGCGATTCCCGCGGCGAAGCAGGGGGAATACATTCTGCAGGAGAGGCTGCACTTTGAGCCGGTGATCGAGACACCGTTTGGCGGGACTAAGGCGGAAGTCCGGGTAATGTATGTGTGGCTGGATGAGTTGCGGGCGGTGCTGACGATTATCCGCATGGGGCGGGGGTTGATGATGGGGGTCGATCATAATAAGAATTTGGAATGGGTGGGAGCGTCGGCGGGGCTGTGGCTTGAGGGGTAACAGCAGGAGCCGGGGAGTGGTGCGAATGCCTTGCTGGGGCGCTGGTGATGGAGGCTTGCAAGGGATCCTTCGACTGCGGTTGTGTTTCGCGTTCGCGAAGCACAATCCTCGCTCAGGATGACAATGCAATCAGGATTGCTAGCCGATTCGCTTGATGATTGTAGTTTGAAGTTCGCGGCCGTTGGGGCGACGCAGGAAGAGTTTGTCGCCGTCGAAACGAACTGGGATGGGATCGCCGGGTTTCCATTCCCCGGGAGTGTAGCCCTCGGCTGAGCCGCATTCGTACTCTGCTGTGTAAACGACCCCCTGAATAGTGACCACTACGGCGCGGCGTAGAGGATGAGTCGCGGATTCGCGAAGGATTTCAGCTTCGGCCAAGTACCAGTTCTCAGCGTCGTGACCTTCGAGCTTACCGCTGCGCTGATAAAATTCAGTGGCGCGGCGCCGGATTGCCTCAAGCGTTTCTCGAGAATAGTTCGCAGACGTTTGCGCCATTCGATAACCGCCTCGCTGAGTGGTGCCGATCTAACTCCGGAACCCAGCCTCATAGTAATTGCCGCGAGCACAACCCAATGTGAAGAGGAGGACTCAAAGGTACAAGGTGGTTCTCAGTTTGGGAATACAAACTCGGCACAGGTAGTTGAGTACTATGAAATGTGGAGAGGGCTGGTCGAGCTTCGCTCGGCTGGACAGCCCCTTCGACTCCGCTCAGGGCAGGCGTGGGCGGCTGTCCGCAGATAAGCGCTGCCGAATTTGACCGGAGGCGTTGGCGGGCCTAACATTACCGCGGTCGGGGGCTTATTCGTCTCATGATTGGCCAGACAGTCTCACACTATCGCATCCTGGGGAAACTTGGGGGCGGTGGTATGGGCGTGGTGTACGAGGCGGAAGACCTGAAACTGGGGCGGCACGTTGCCCTGAAGTTCATTCCAGAAAACCTAGTAGGCGATCCCAAGTCGCTGGAGCGCTTTGAGCGCGAGGCGAGGGCGGCGTCGCTGCTGAATCATCCCAACATCTGCATCATTCACGGCATTGAGGATAATAATGGGCATCCCTTCATCGTGATGGAGAAGCTGGAGGGCGAGAGCCTGAAGCAATGCATTGGGGGTCAGCCGGTACCGACGGAGAAACTGCTCGATATCAGCATCCAGGTGGCGGATGCGCTGGCGGCATCGCACGCTAAAGGGATTGTGCATCGCGACATCAAGCCGGCGAATATTTTTCTTACTCCGACCGGGCAAGTAAAGGTGCTGGACTTTGGACTGGCCAAGCTGGTGCACAACGTGGGCACCGACAGCGATGGGGCGGCAGCCGACGATTCATTGACGGCGGTGGGAATCATTCCGGGCACGGCGGTTTATATGTCACCGGAGCAGGCCAGAAGCGAAGAGATCGACTTCCGTAGCGATCTTTTTTCTTTTGGCGTGGTGATGTACGAGATGTCCACGGGAAAAAAACCGTTCACCGGCAAGAATTCGCTGATGACGCTGGATTCGGTGTTGCATGCGAAGCCGATCCCGCCGGGGGAACTGAATCCGAAGATGCCGGTGGAACTGGAAGGCATCATCGGCAAGGCGATGGAGAAGGATCGCGAAAAGCGATACCAAAGCGCCACGCAGATGAAGGCGGATCTGCAGCAACTGAAACGCGAAACAGAGTCGGGACAGATTAAGAGTGGATTTCATAGCGCGAAGTTGCGAGTCGCCAGCAAGACTTTCGGCCGCGCGGGAAGTAACCGGTGGCTTTACTGGGTTTTGGGAGGGACGGCGGCGTTGTTGGTGACGGTGCTAGCGGCGGTGGGAGCCTATTGGGTGAAACACCGATCCATGGCCAGCGCGGAGCTGCAGAAGGCAATTGCTGTGTTGCCTCTGCAGAATATCAATGGCGATTACACGGTGGATTATCTGCGCTTCGCGCTGGCGGATGAACTGACTAGCGTGCTGACGTATTCGCGGTCGCTGGAGGTCAGGCCTTCGTCGGCGACACGAAAATATGTGGGGGCGGATGTGGATCCGCGAAAGATTGGGCAGCAGTTGCACGTGGGAAAGCTGCTGACCGGGCACTTTACGCGGCAGGGCGATCAGTTAAGCGTGACGCTGGAGGCGATCGACGTCTCCAATGATCGATTGCTTTGGCAGACGACGATTTCGGCTCCAGTGAATGACTTGATTGCCTTGCAGAGTCAATTGAGCACGCAAGTGCAGCAAGGCTTGCTGCCGGTACTGGGTGGGGCGGGCGGAGCTTATAACACGGCATCAAGGCCGAAGAGCCAGGAGGCTTACGATCTTTACCTGCACAGCCTGGCGCTGCCGCACGATCCTGATCCGAATCGAGACGCCATTGCGGTGCTGGAACATGTGGTCGGCGTGGACCCCGGCTATGCGCCGGCATGGGAGGCTTTGGGAGAGCGATATTACTTCGACTCTTATTATGGCGGAGGCGGGGAGAAGAAGTTCCAGCTCTCGAACTCGGCGTACGAGCGGGCGTTGTCGCTGGATCCGAACCGGGTTGCGGCGGCGAGCAATTTGATCACAAACCGCGTGGAGCGGGGCGAGTTGGGACGGGCCTACGATGCGGCGACGGACCTGGTGCGGCGAAGGCCGGAAAGCGCCGACGCTCATTTCGCGCTGAGCTATGTGCTGCGCTACGCAGGCATGCAGGAGCAGGCGATTCAGGAATGCAACACAGCGCGATCGCAGGATCCGGGAAACTTCAAATTCCGGTCGTGCGCGTGGGCATTTCTGGAGCTCGGGAAAACCGACCGGGCGATGGATTTTATTCATTTGGATGCGGGATCGGAGTGGGCGGCTTGGGTTACGCCGTACGTTTATCTGGCCGAAGGAAATCTGGCGCTGGCGCGGGAGGCGGCGAAGGGTATAGCGAAGGCGCCGTTCTACCATCGGGATTTGATGATTGCGTGCACGCAGGCGGAGCGGCCGGCCGACCTCGACAGGATTGTGCGGGAGACCGAGGCTTCGGTAATGACGGAGCCTGATCCGGAATCGTGGTATCGGGTGGGGGCGCTGATGGCGTACTGCGGGCAGAGAGACGCGGCCTTGCGTCTGCTGAAGGCGGCGGTGCAACAGAATTATTGCGCGTACTCGGCGCTGCTGGAAGATCCGTTGTTGAAGGGATTGCGGAAGGATACGGCGTTCAACGAAGTATTGACGGCGGGAAGCACTTGCCAACAGACGCTGAAAGAAGGGCGCGGACAATAGGAATGACACAGGAAGCGCAAACTTATCGCAAGGTGGACGTGCGCATCGTGCCTTTCCTTTTCCTTTGCTATATTTTGGCGTATCTCGACCGGGTAAATGTGGGGTTCGCAAAGCTGCAGATGCTGAAAGATCTTTCGCTGAGCGATGCGGCATTCGCTACCGGTGCGGGTATTTTTTTTATCGGCTATTTCTTTTTTGAAGTTCCCAGCAACGTGCTGCTGAAAAAGTACGGGGCGCGCATGTGGATTGCGCGGATCATGATTTCGTGGGGCGTAATCTCGGCGTGCATGATCTTCGTGAGAGGCCAGTGGTCTTTTTATGCCATGCGCTTCCTGCTGGGGTTGGCGGAAGCTGGATTCTTTCCCGGCATCATCTTTTATCTGACTTTGTGGTATCCGTCACGGCTTCGATCGACACGAACCGCGTGGTTTGTTGCGGCAATCGCGGTCTCTGGGGTCATCGGCAATCCGATCTCCGGATGGATTATGGATAGGCTTTCCGGCGCGATGGGGCTGGCGGGATGGCAGTGGCTTTTTCTGTCGGAAGGCATTCCTTCGGTTCTGGTTGGTTTTATCGTGATCTTCTATTTAGAGAGCAGCATTGATGAGGCGAAATGGCTGACGCATGAGGAAAAAACACTGCTGGCACATAATCTTGAAGTGGAAGACAAAGATAAGACCGAGCACAAGTTGAAGGACGCCTTCACCAGCGGGAAAGTGTGGGTGCTGTGCGCGATCTATTTCACATTGATGATTGGCTTGTACGGAATTGCCTTCTGGCTGCCGACGATTGTGAAGGCGTTTGGTTTGAAAGGTTATCTGCAGGTTGGCTTGATCACGGCGATTCCGTACGGAGTCGCCGTAGTGGGGATGATTTTTCTGAGCAAACATTCCGACAAGACCGGAGAACGGCGGCTGCATTATGTGGCGAATGTTTTGGCGGGGGCGGTGGGATTGGTTTTGAGCGGGGTGTATGCGGGCAATCCGGTGCTGGCGATTATATTTTTGTCGGTGGGAACGTTGGGGGTGATTGGGTCGATGCCGTTGTTCTGGCCGTTGCCTTCTGCGTTCCTGGCGGGAACGGCTGCGGCGGCGGGGATTGGGATTGTAAATTCAGTGGGTAATCTGGGCGGTTATGTGGGACCGAATATTCCGGTCTGGGCAAAACATTTTTCGTCCGATCGATCGGCGGCGTTGTATTGCATTGCGGGGATCCTGGTGATTGGCGCTTTGCTGACGCTATTGTTTGTACCGTCAACTCTGCGTGTGCGTGTGAGTCCGGCGGATCGGGCGGCGGCATAAGTAAAGAATTTGCGTCGAAACGGGGTTAGGCCGCATTCTTGTAAGGTGAGCTATCCGGAAAGCAACCACCTTGCGAGCCGCCTGGGGCGGATCGTTCGTCGTTCTCGTCCTCTTTTTTTTAAAACCACAATTCTACGGATGTGCCGCGCGGCTTTGTGGCTCGCGATTCCGGTCGTGCTGGCGGCGGCGCCACTGCAGACTGCAGAGAAGCCGGGGCATGCGCGGCCTGTTGGGCAAGTTCAGAGCCACGAAGCGGCTATCACGCAGTTTCCTCAGCTTCCTTATCAGGGGAATCCTCCTGAACTTCCGCAAGACCAAGGAGTGTTGGGGCTGCGGCAAATGCTGCCGCGGTTGGGGACGACTGCGCATTTGATGCAAACGGTGGCGCATCCGGATGATGAGGACGGTGGGATGCTGACGCTGGAGTCGCGCGGGCACGGAGCGAGCGTGTTGTTGATGACGCTGAACCGCGGAGAGGGCGGACAGAACAAAATCGGCAGTAATTTGTCAGACGTGCTCGGCGTGTTGCGAACTCTGGAACTGTTGGCCGCGGACGAATATTACGGCGTGCAGGAGCGATTTTCGCGAGTAGCCGATTTTGGTTTTTCGAAGAGTGCGGATGAGACGTTTGCCAAATGGGGCGGACATGATCCGGCGCTGGGCGATATGGTTGGAGTGATTCGAACATTTCGTCCGGATGTGCTGGTGGCGCGATTTTCTGGGACCGAGCGCGATGGACACGGGCATCATCAGGCTTCGGCCATTCTGACGAAGGAGGCGTTTCGAGCGGCGGCGGATGCGAAGCGTTTTCCGGAGCAGATCGCGAAGGGATTGCGGCCCTGGCAGGCGAAGAAACTCTACATCGGCAATGTGTGCGGATTTGGCGCGATGACCTGTCCGGATGCGCAGTGGACGGTGAAACTGAATACGGGGGAGAGCAGCGCGGATTTGGGGGGATCGTATGTGCAGTTCGCAATGAAGGGATTGCGGCATCAGCTATCGCAAGGGTCGGCGAACTGGACGGTAGAGCCGGGGGACCGGTTTACGTTTTACAAACTGGTGGATTTGATCGAACCAGCGAAGCTGGATAAAGACGGGCATGAAAAAGATTTTTTTGACGGACTGGATACGACGCTGGCGGGGCTAGCGAGTCGGTTGGGGACAGAAGAATCGAAGGTTCCGCAATTGCGGAAAGAGTTGACGGAAATTGCGGCGCGAATTGCCGAAGCGAGCGAAGATGCGAAGGGGGGCAACTCGTCTGCGGCCGTGACGCCTCTGGCAAAGGCTGTGAATGGGCTGGAGCGGGCGCGCGAGGAAGTCGGAAAAAGCAGTGTCGACGAGCTGATCAAGGTGGATGTGCTGGATCGTTTGGCGGAGAAGAGGGAGCAGGCGGAGACGGCGGTCAATGACGCTTTGAACGTGATGCTGGAAGCGACGGTGGTGCCACGGGCGAAGGCGGGTGTCGGCCTCCCGAAGGAAGCGGAGGCGATGACCACGGTTTCTCCTGGCGAGGAGTTTCAGGTGGCGGTGGATTTTCGCAACGGATCGAAACAGAACGTATCGATTGACAGCCTGAAGCTTGAGGTTCCGGAAGGGTGGGGGACGACTTCCGACCAAACGAAGCGAATTGCGATTAAAGCCGGTGGCAGCGAGCGCGTGGTGTTTCGCTTGACGGTTCCGAAGAATGCGGAGTACACGCGTCCTTATTGGCACCGAGATGATCCGGAGACCGAGAGCGTGAATCATATCGATGACGAGCGATATGCGACGCTGCCGTTTCCTCCGCCGGCGTTGCGGGCGAGGGCAACGTATTCTGTCGGCGGGGTCAGCGCTGGGACTAAGAGTGAAATTGGAGCCACGGTTGTAACTAAGTTTGTGGACGACTCCGGAACTGGGCGGGCGCGGCCGGTGGCGGTGGTTCCGGCATTCTCGGTGGCGCTGGAACCGGGTACGCAGGTGATTTCGACCCACAACGGAGCGAGTTCGACGGTGACGGTAGGGGTGATTAGTAATCTGGATCGCAAAGCGCAAGGCGTGCTGCGACTGGAGTTGCCGGCGGGCTGGCGAGCGGAGCCGTTGCAGGTTTCTGCTGAACTGGCACGACGGGGCGAAAAGAAGGATTTTCAGTTCAAGGTCTTCCCTGCTGGTTTGCAGGAGGGCAGAGCGAAGGTTCGAGCGGTGCTCGAGGCTGATAAAGAAAAGTTCAGTGAGGGTTACACGCTGGTGACGCGCGAAGACCTGGGTAGTTTTTATTACTACCAGCCTGCGGTGCAACGAGTGAGCATTGTCGATGTGAAGGTGCCGCATGACTTGAAGGTTGAGTACATCATGGGCGCGGGCGACGATATTCCGACGGTGCTCAAGCAGGTTGGATTGGATGTGACGCTAATTCCGGCGGAGAAACTGGCGAGTGCGGATTTAAGCCAGTACGGAACGATTGTGCTGGGGATTCGCGCTTACGACACGCAGAAAGAAGTGGCGGCTAATAATAAGAAGCTGCTTGATTTTGTGGGGGCGGGCGGAACGCTGGTGGTGCAATACAATGCCGGCGTGGCCGATTTTAATGGCGGGCACTTCACTCCTTATCCAGCGGAGCTAAGCCGGGCGCGGGTTTCGGTGGAAGAGGCTCCGGTCGATATTCTGGCGCCGCAGGATGGTGTGTTTCATTATCCGAATGAAATTTCGGCTCGCGACTTCGATGGGTGGGTGCAGGAGCGCGGGCTTTATTTCATGGACAAATGGGACGAACATTTCAAACCCCTGCTGGCCTGCCACGATCCGGGCGAGGACGCGCAGAAGGGTGGGCTGTTGCGGGCGCAGTATGGGAAAGGAACATACATCTACACGGGATATGCGTTTTTCCGACAATTGCCGGCTGGAATTCCGGGAGCGGTGAGGCTGTATGTGAATCTGTTGAGCGCGGGGCATGAGGGCGGTCGTTAGTCGTCAGTTGTTGGTCGTTGGTATGGTCCTTCCACGAAATGCAGGCTCCGTCGCAAGATAATTCGAGTTCGCCCGGCCTAATCCGCGGCATGGGTTTGGGAAGCGCGACTGCGCTCAACATGATTGACATGATCGGCGTGGGGCCGTTCATTACCATCCCGCTGATTTTGGGCGCGATGGGCGGCCCGCAGGCCATGCTGGGATGGGTGGTGGGAGCGCTGTTTGCGGTATGCGACGGGCTGGTGTGGGCGGAACTGGGCGCGGCGATGCCGGGATCGGGCGGATCGTACAACTATCTGCGGGAGATTTACGGGCCGCAGAAGATGGGCAAGCTGATCTCGTTCTTGTTTATCTGGCAATTGTCGTTCAGCGCGCCGCTCTCGATTGCAACGGGATGCATTGGGCTGGCGGGATACGCAGCTTATTATTGGCCGCCGCTCGAGACTGCATATTCTTCCTACGATGCGGTTTTGCATGTTCCGTGGGCCGGGGGCCTGCACGTGAGTTGGGTGGTGACGCCGGGAACGGCGGTGGCGGTGAGCGTTTGTTTTCTCGCGACTTTTTTACTTTACCGGCGCATCACGGTGATTGGAAGACTTTCGAAAGTGCTTTGGTTTTTTGTGATGGGAACCATGGGCTGGATCATTTTCGCGGGGCTCACCCACTTCAATGCGGCGCAGGCGCTTGATTTCCCTCCGGGTGCTTTCACTTTGTCGCGCAACTTCTTTATGGGTTTAGGCGGAGCCATGCTGATTGCCACCTATGACTACTGGGGCTATTACAACGTGGCTTTTCTGGGCGATGAGGTGAAAGACCCAGGCCGCAACATTCCGCGCGCGTTGCTGCTTTCCATTGCGCTGGTGGCGTGTCTATATCTGGTGATGAATATCTGCATTCTGGCCGTGGTGCCGTGGCGGGAGATGGTGCAGGGCGGAAAGAACAACAGCGGGCTGTATGTTGTGTCGCTGTTCATGCAGAAAATCTATGGCGCGTGGGCGGCGCGGTTGGTCACTGGATTGGTGATGCTAGCAGCCTTCGCTTCTGTCTTCTCGCTGATGCTGGGGTATTCGCGAGTGCCTTACGCGGCGGCGAAGGATGGAAATTATTTTCGGGCGCTGGCGAAGGTGCATCCGGTCTACCGGATTCCGCATGTTTCCCTGCTAGTACTGGGGGTGGTGGCGGCGGCGTTTTGCTTTCTCCGGCTGAAAGATGCGATCGCGGCGCTGGTGGTGATTCGAATTCTGATTCAGTTTCTAGTGCAGGCGGTGGGTGTGATTGTGTTGCGAATCCGACGGCCGGACATGCCGCGTCCGTTTCGGATGTGGTTGTATCCGATGCCGGCGCTGCTGGCGATTGCCGGATTTCTATTTATCCTGTTCAACCGGGAAAATTGGCAGAAAGAGATGCGATACGCGTTAGTCATCTTGCTGGCAGGCCTGGTGATCTATATGATTCGCGCGTGGAGAAGCCACGAATGGCCGTTTGCCGCAGCGAAGGCTTCAGGTTAGTAAATGTGCAGTCGCTGTAGAACTCTTATTCAAACCGGAGATATCTTCATGAGAAAGACGTTGTCGTACCTGGCATTCGGGATGTTGGCGCTTACAGTTGTGTGCGCTGCTCAGGAGACCAAGCATAAAAAAGAGGAGGCGCGAAGCGTCACCCAGGTGCTGGATCGAACTGTGACGAATTTGGAACACGACTTTGTGCCTCTGGCGGAGGCCATGCCGGAAGACAAATTTGGATTCGCGCCGACCGATGGCGAGTTCAAAGGGGTGCGGACATTCGCCCAACAGATCAAACATGTCGCGGCCGTGAACTATGAACTGGGTGCAGCGATTCTGGAGGAGAAACCTCCGGTCGACATTGGCGACGAGTCTGGACCGGCCTCGATTACCGCCAAGGCTGATATTTTGAAGTACCTGAACGATTCGTTTGTGTACGTGCACAAAGCCCTGAAGACCATCAATGAAAAGAATCTTGTGGCCACGGTGAAGAGCCCGTTTGGTGAAGGAATGGTGACGCGCTTAAGCCTGGCGACCAGCGTGGCTTGGCACGGCTTCGACCATTACGGGCAGATGGTGGTATATCTGCGAATGAATGGCATCGTGCCGCCTGCCAGCCGATGAGGTCCTGCGCTGCCGCTAAGAGTGGCGCTCGTCCGTCAAGAAATTACAAAGATGCTGGTAGAAACTGACGCCAGGCTCCTTTGAAACGCAGTCGCTATAGGAAGCGACGGCCAGCTGAAACGTCAGAAGATCCTCTGCGGCTTGTTCATTTTGCAGGAAAAGGTCTTCAGGCGGCTGGACCTGTGGTTGTGTTTTGGACTTCATCACTGCCCGTCTCAGAAACTGCCTTCAACTCTGCAACGAAGTGGCGGGCTATGGTTGAGAACACGTGGCGCAGTTAAAAGTTTCGCATAATAGTGAAGCGGAAAATTACTCGGAAGGGCGAGCGCCGCGAAGGGTGATGGAGGTCAGCAGCAATTCGGCGGGCAAGCCGCTCTGGCGGAGATGGGCGGCAATGTCCTTCTGAGTTTTCGGGGCGGAAGTGTGAGGATCGAGAAAAATAAGCACAGAGGGTCCGGCGCCGCTGAGAGCGACACCGAGCACACCCGGTTTGCCGACCAACTGCTGCAGGGAGGGCAATAGCGGGCAGAGCGGGGCACGATAAGGTTGGTGGATGCGGTCTTCCAGTGCAAAGGAAAGCAAGTCGTGCCGTCCTTGCGTGAAGGCAGCAAGCAGCAGCATGGAGTTCTGGATATTGGTGACGACATCGGCGCGAGAGTATTGCGAGGGGAGCACGCGGCGAGCTTCTTCGGTGGAAAGAGCCTGATGAGGGATGGCCAGCAATAAGGGCCACTTCCCTTTCGGGCGAATGCAAACAACCTGGGCCTCAGCTTCGCCGGACATGCGGGCGATAGCAAGGCCGCCCATCCAGCAGGCGGAAACGTTATCGGGATGATGCTCGCGGCGGGAGGCCTCGCCGATGACCTGGGCGTCGCTCCAACGCAGGCGACCAAAATGATTGGCGAGAGCGATGCCGGCTAGACGAGCAGCGGCGGATGATCCGCAACCTTTTCCGATGGGGATGTCGTTCTTGATCTGCAGCGACAAGGGAGTAATTGTTGCGCCGCGCGACTCAATAATTTCGCGGTAAGTGCTGAGGATGAGATGGTTCTCCATCGCCTGGCAGATGCCCGCATCGCGACCGATGGCTTGAATCGAAAAACCAGGGGCGGAGCGGGCGTCGATGGTGATGTAAAGATCCATGGCGAGGGCGGCGGCGTCGAAGGCCGGACCAAGATTGGCGGAGCTGGCGGGGAGGGCCAAGTGCAGTGACGTTGGGCTGCGCCGCTTTCTTTTGGTTTTAGGCATTCGAGTGGTTCACGTCGGATTTCTCTGCGTGATCGAGAGCCTTGATCACAGCATCGAGAGTGGCGTCGAGAACGATGGGAGGATGTCGAAAGGATTTGAGCTTTGCTTCTTCGGCCTCGTGCGGAGTTCGTTGAAGCAGAGTACCGCGATGGAGGTCCATGGTGAAGTCGGGATCTTTAAGCAGGTTTCCGGTGAGGATCAAGACGACGCTTTCGTGGGGTTTTATAAATCCTCGGCGCAAAAGTTTTTTTAGGCCCGCCAGGGTCACGGCTGACGCGGGCTCACAACCAATGCCCTCTGCGCCGATTTCAGCTTTGGCCTGAGCCATTTCAACTTCGCTCACCTGCTCACAGGCTCCGTCGGTTGCTTGCAGAACTTTTACGGCTTTTTGCCACGAGGCTGGACTGCCAATGCGAATGGCGGTGGCGCGAGTTTCGGCTTGCACGGGCACGAGATGTTTGCCGTGGGCCTCCTGCAGCGTGCGAAATAATGCGTTGGCGCCTTCGGCTTGAATGACTGACAACTTCGGGAGACGCTGGATCAGTCCGATTTCGTGCATCTCCAGCAGAGCCTTGCCGATGGCGGAACTATTTCCCAGGTTGCCGCCGGGGACGATGATGTGGTCGGGCGGATGCCAGTCGAGTTGCTCCAGCAATTCGATGGCTAGAGTTTTCTGGCCTTCCAGGCGAAATGGGTTGATGGAGTTTAACTGGTAGACAGGTGCGCTGCGGACGAGTTCCTGCAGCAGGCGTAGACAACCGTCAAAATCAGTGCGGAGTTGGCAGGTGAGCGCGCCATAGTCAAGAGCCTGGGAGAGTTTGCTCCAGGAAATTTTGCCGTCGGGCACGAGAACGAGGGCGCGCAAGCCTCCGCGCGCAGCGTAGGCGGCCATGGATGCGGAGGTGTTGCCGGTTGAAGCACAGGCGACCCAGCGGTATCCCGCTTGGCGAGCGAAGGTAGCGGCAACCGTCATGCCTGTATCTTTGAATGAGCCAGTTGGGTTCATGCCTTGATGTTTGGCATACAGCCGCTGTACGCCAGTGGCGCGCGAAGCCCGCGGCAGTTCGTACAGGGGAGTGTTGCCTTCGCGCAGCGTGACTACCTGCTGCTCGGAGGCGGGAGTGGGAAGCAACTCACGGAAGCGCCAGACGCCGCTGCGATCGAGTAGTGCGTTCGACGAGCGGCGCTCACGCCAGATCGACTTCAGAGAACTGGCGTCTAGTTTGCCCGGCTGCCAGGAAGGATCTGTGATTTCAAGTAAGTTGCCGCATTGCGCGCAGCGAAAGTCCTGCGAAGCCGATTGCGCGGCCGAACTGCAAGCGATGCAGCGGAAATAAAATGTCGCAGGCGGCAGAGCGACTCCAGAACCGGTTTCAGAAGTGGCGGCAGACGGCATGGAGTCGGAAGTTATTTCACGCCTCGCAAGTATTGATCGGTCTTGTTGATCCAATCGGCGCGCGGGGGATTGAAAACGTCGAGATCAACGGTGTCTTCGAGGGCCTCGGCCTTGTGCGGCATGTTCGCGGGAATGCAGAGGACCTCGCCAGAGTGGACGACAATTTCCTGGCCGTTGATCCAAAATTTCAGGGCACCATCGAGAATGTAGGTCAGTTGCTCGTTGTGGTGGCTGTGTTCGGGAACGATGCAGCCTTTTTTCAGGAGGACGCGGGCCACCATGATTTCCTGGCCAACCACGAACTGCCGCTGCAACAGCGGGTTTAACTCTTCCAGGGGGATGGTATGCCATGGGATGTATTGGTGCTCGACTTTTCCGAGCGAGTGCTTGGCGACGGCGCGGCGGGCGCGGGTGTGGGATTTGGTTTTTGATTTTTTGCGACTGGAATTCCTGGTCTTCACTTTATTCGCCATTGGGTTCGGTCCTTTTATCTTTGTTTGCCTTCTTAGTGAACTCTGCCGGAATACAGTTTTACCGCGGTGTCGTGCAGATAAGCGTGGGCCAGCTCGAGAGCACGGGGCTCAGTAATTTCATTCTCGGAAATCATTTCTGCCAAGGCGGCGGCCAGCGCCATGCGCGACGACTCGGCGCCCAGCCAATAGCTCTCTTCCGCGCCCAGAACCTGATTGTACGGGAAACAGTCGGTGCCGAAGGTGATCTTATCGGGAAAAGTTTCCAGCCACATCTTCAGAGTGTCTTTGAACGCGGAAGGATATTGCGCCAGCTCGCCGAAGGATGAATCGATATAGACGTTCTTCATGGCAGCCAACCAGATGGCTTGGCGTTCGAGGGGATAGCCGCCGTGGATGAGCACGAAGGTGGTGCTGTGATAGCGGGGATCGCGCAAGACGCTCTCGAGATTCATGACATTGCTTTGCGACAAATTGAAATAATCACCGATGCCGATGGCGGTGTGAATGTGCACCGGCAGGTTCAACTCCCCACCCTGAGCCACTAAAAAGCGGAAGATGTAATCCTGAAAAGTTCGGTAATCTCTTTCAGGGGGAACTCCGCCGGATGCGTAGCGGCGGTAAATTTCTTCGGCTTGATCGCGTGTGGGGTCAGAGAAAGTGGTGGGGCGAAAGTAGGCCACCTCGAACTTCATGGCTATGCCACCTCTTTTCTTGTTGTCTTGAAGCACACGAGTGATGAAAGTCAGATAGTCATCGAACTCGGCGGGAAGTCCGGTGGCGTTTTCCTGTTGCATCCAGCGATGCAGCATTTTTTCCTGCAGGGGAATGAAGACGCCTTCGTCGGGATTGCGGCCAGTCTCAAGCTGATTGTTGAACGGCCACATAAACGAGTCGGCAAAAAATACCCAGGGAAAACGCCGGGGATCGAGGTAGTCGGGCATCATGGCGCGGTTGGCAACGGAACTTTCGGTATTGATCTTGTCGAGAATCAGATTGAAATACGCGGTGCCAGGATTTTGCTTTTTCAACTCCGTCTTTTTCGCCACGAGCCACTTGGAGTGTTCCGGAGATAAATCCTGGTAAGGATATCCGAACAACGCTTTGGCGGCGGCGACTAGCTCTGGATTGTCATCGCGGGTGCGAAGGGCTTCGCTGGCGTCGGGGGGAGCGGCCATGGCGTCGACATCGGGGTCGTCGGCGAAACCTGGATGGGCGTGGTGATCGAAGGCGGGAATCTTTTCGATTTGCGGCAGCAGTCGCAGATAGATTTGTTGGACATCGGGGCCGGGGAACGGTCGCGCCTGTGCGCTCGAGAAACAGGAAAGGATAATTACGGCGCCGACACCTACGATTATTTGTCTCATTTAGAGTAGTTCCCTTTTCTTGATAGCCGCTTGCCGGCAGCTCTTATCTTTCCGCCAGAGTTGCCTGCCAAGCGGTTGAGACTTTTGCAATGCGCGCGGCGGCTTCCTGCAAATTCGCCACCGACGATGCAAAAGAGAAGCGGACGAAATGTTTGCCAGCGGGACCGAATGCGGCTCCGGGAATCGCGGCTACGCCGGCGTCTTCCAGCAACATGCGGCAAATTTCTTCGGCACTGGCTCCGGTTCCGCGAATGTCGACCCAGGCATAAAAAGCGCCCTGGGGAGGCTCGCAGCGGAAGCCCGGAACTTGATTCAGATCGTGAACGAATTGTTCGCGGCGGCGCGTGTATTCGGCCACCATGCGCGGTGTATTGCCTTCGCGATCGCGTAGGGCATCGATGGCAGCATATTGCGTGAATTCGGCGACGCAGGTGTAGGTGTTGACGGCGATCATCGCGAGCGCCGGCACCACTTCGGGCGGTGCGACCGTGTAGCCCAGGCGCCAGCCGGTCATCGCGAAACTCTTGGAGAATCCGTCGATGATCAGGGTGCGTTCTGGCATCCCGGGATAACTCAGCATGGAAATATATTCGCTGCCGTAAATGATGCGAGCGTAGATTTCGTCGGAGAGAACCCAGAGGTCGTGCTGGACGGCGAGTTCGGCGAGCGCGCGCTGCGCTGCGTCCGTGTAGACGGAGCCGGTTGGATTGCCGGGAGAGTTGGTGATGAGCATGCGAGTGCGGTGCGTGATCTTGCGGGCGACTTCGGAAATGTCCGGCTGAAAATGATTGCGGGATGAAAGTTCGAAGGGCACGGGGACTGCACCTAGTCCTAGCGCGATTGAAGGGTAGCCGGGAAAACCGGGGTCGGGATAAAGAACTTCGTCTCCGGGTTCAAGCAAAGCCAGCATGGCGAAAAAGAGCGCCGCTTTGCAGCCGGGAGCGATTACCACATTGGCCGGTGAAACTTTGATATTGCGGGTGTGGTGCAGATAGTGAGCGAGCTCGTCGCGCAGCGCGGGGAGACCGGCGACGGCGCAGTAGCGGTCTTTGCCGTCGGAGAGAGCCTTGGCGGCTGAGGCGATGACGGAGGGGCCAGGATGAAAATCAGGCTCGCCGAGTTCAAGATGAATAATGGAACGGCCCTGGGCTTCTAATTCCTTGGCGCGCGCAAAGACTGAGAGTGCGCCTTCGCCGCTCATGACCGAGATTCGAGACGCTATGGATCGCATTGTTTCTCCGAAAAGTTATAAGCCTTTATACATGCCGCCGTCGACCAGCACGGTTTGGCCGGTGATGTAGGAAGCGCGCTCGGAAGCGAGCCAGACGATTGTCTCGGCTACTTCGCGGGGCTCGCCGAGACGCTTCACCGGAGCGTCGGCGGCCCAGGCATCGAAAATCTCTTTCTCGTTTTTTCCCGAAGAGGAGGCGCGGGCAGCGGCCAATTCCTTCAACCGGTCGGTGGCGGTGAATCCGGGGCCGACGTTGTTGACCAGAATTCCATCTTTGCCGAATTCGTTGGCGAGACTTTTTACCAGGCCGACCACGGCTGCCCGCACCGCATTCGAAAGCACAAGATCGGTGACCGGTTGCTTGGTCGTGATGGAGGTGAGAGTGATGATGCGACCCCAGCGCTTGCGCTGCATGTGGGGGATCACCTCGCGGGAGAAGTAGACGGTGCTGAGAAAGTTGAGTTCCAGAGCCCGCTGCCATTCTTCGAGAGTAGCGGCGAGGAATCCCTTGGCTGGAGGGCCGCCGGCATTGGTCACGCAAATATCGACGCCGCCGAATTTCTGGGCGGTGGTGGCGACGAAACGGGTGACGGCTGCAGCGTCGGTAACATCGAAGGCCTCGGCAAGAACTTCGACGTGGTATTGCTTTCTGATTTTTTCCGCCGCGGCTTGCAAGGTGTTCTGGTTGCGCGCGCACATGGCGACGCGGCAGCCTTCGGCGGCAAAAGCTTCGGCGGTGGCGAGGCCAATTCCCTGACTGGATGCGGCGACAAGAGCAACGCGGTCTTTCAGGCCAAGATTCATGAATGAGGAATTATAAACGGTGCGTCGGAAAATCCCCGCGCTTGCGAGAGTTTCTTCACGCCATTAGTCTGGTAGGGCGAGGCACTCATGAAACGGCAAAGCTATCAGGCGGAAACCAAGGCGGTGCGGGGCGCGGCGGATCTCGACAGGAAAAACGGGCCGCTGGCTACGCCGATCTACCAGACTTCGACCTTTGAGGTCACGGACAACGAAGAGGAACTGCGCGCCACTCATACCGACCACTTTTATACGCGGTATGGGAATCCCACGAATACAGTTGCGGAACAGACAGTTGCGGCGCTGGAAGGGGTGGATGCGGCGCTGACGTTCGCTTCCGGCATGGGAGCGATTACGACGACGCTGATGGCGCTGCTGAAGAGTGGCGACCACATCGTGGCGCAGCGCGATATTTACGGCGGGGTGAGCAAGTTTCTATCGCAGTGGCTGCCCAAGATGGGGATTGAGACGACGTTCGTGGACACGACCGAGTATGAGCAGCACGAGCGGGCGATCCGGCCGAACACGAAGCTGCTTTATCTGGAGTCGCCGACGAATCCGACTTTGCGCGTGGTGGATTTCAAGCGAGCGGCAGCTGTGGCCAAGCGGCATAACATTCTCAGTATGATCGATTCCACGTTTGGCACGCCGGTGAATCAGCATCCGGCGGAGTTCGGCATCGATCTGGTGATGCATTCGGGAACGAAATATCTGGGCGGGCATACTGATTTGATCTGCGGCGTGGTGGCGGGACGGCAGGAGCTGATGAAGAAAATCTGGGAGACGCGGACTACGCTGGGAAACTGCATGGATCCGCATGCCTCGTGGATGCTGGTCCGGGGATTGAAGACACTGGCGGTGCGGGTGGCGCGGCAGAATGAGAACGCGCAGCGGGTGGCGGAATTTTTGGGGAAAAGTGCGAAGGTGAGAAAGGTGCATTATCCGTTTCTGAAAAGTCATCCGCAACATGGGCTGGCGCGCGAGCAGATGAAGGGGGGCGGCGGCATGGTGAGTTTTGAAGTGGAGGGCACGGGCGACGACGCGCGCCGGGTGAGCGAAGCGATGCGGCTGTTTACGCTGGCTCCGAGCCTGGGCGGAGTGGAATCTCTGGTGTCGATTCCGGTGCTGACTTCACATGCCATGGTTCCGGCGGCGGAGCGGGCAAAGATGGGCGTGACGGAACAGTTGATACGGCTCTCGGTGGGGATTGAGAGCGCGGAGGATTTGATCGGAGATCTGGAACGGGCGCTGGAGGCGGTGGCGGGGAGGCAGCGGGTTGAGGTGGGGTAGCGAAGTTCTCGTGTAGATCTTGAACTAAGAACTGGCCTCTCTTGGGAGAGGCCAGTTTTGCTGGGAGGGCTGACCGAGCGCCTAGAAAATAAATTTCAAGGCTAGCTGCAGAATGCGGGCGTTGTGGACGGCATTGGGGCTGAGGAAACCGAGGCCAGCGCAGGAGGGATCACCAGCCGAATTGTTAGGCCCTCCGTAGCAGCTCAGGGTGTTGGCGCCGCTGGTAACGGCGCTATTGTTGGCCGCGGAGCCGCCGCCCCCGCCAATGTAACCCCATTCGACGTGATTGAACACGTTGAATGCCTCTGCGCGAAATTCCACGTTCATACTTTCTTTAATAGCAAAGTGTTTGAAAAGCGCCATGTCAAAGTTCGTCAGGTTGGGATTACGCAGGAGATTCCTTCCCGCGTCACCAAATGTGAGACCAACCGGGGCTACGAACGCCGCGGGATTTCCGTATGCCGGTCCAAAACTCGAGCCCGGAGGGGTGGGTGGTATGCCGGCCTTCGGATCGCCAACTAGATCTGGATAGGAGCCAGTACCAACGCCGTTGGCGACGCCCGCGTTGTCGGACGGCGTCGATCCACCGCCGCCATTGACGACCGTAAACGGAGCACCGGTTTGGTATGAGGTGATTCCAGAGATCTGCCATCCGCCGAGCAACGAGTGACTGAGCCCGCTCCCTTTGAAGAGTGGAAGGTCGTAGATATAGCTGATGGTTACGACGTGCCGCTGATCGAAGTTAGAGCTGGCGCGGTTGAGAGCTAAATCGTAAGAGTTAACAAATCCGGTGTCGCCACCTGAGGACGAATCGTCAATCGAATGGCTGTAGGTGTAGGCCACACTGAATTGCAGAGCGCCAACAGTCTTGCGCAACGAGGCCTGCAGCGCGTGGTAGATAGATGATGCCTCGTTATCCAGACGCCGAATGTCGGAGAATCCCGCGTAAGGTCGGAAGAAATCCGGGTTGCCTCCGCACGCCACGTACATGTTGACACCCGCAGTCCCAGGGGTCTGATCCCCGGCGACAAGGTCGGGATTGTAACCGTTTATGGTTATTCCGCTTGGCGTTGTACCGGTCGCGCAATCATTGGGACCAATCGCCTCGTGATTTATTTCGTATGGGTTTTGACTGGCGGAGATGGGGTGAATCTGGTTCAAATCCAAGCGCTCTCCCAAGTGCGTGCCTTTGCTGCCGACATACGAAAGAACTGCGACTGTATTTTTCGGAAATTCGTGCTGCACGTCCACGTGCCATTGCTGTACGTAAGGCCAGGTTGCTTTCTGCGGCAACGAAACGACTGTAAGGGGGAAACTCTCGCCTGCGACGCCGATATTTGAGTAACCCACAATGTTGGATTGAGTTGGTGTTTGGACAAGTGGGGGAGAGCCTTCGAGGGCGGTGGCGGTGGCTTCATTGCCGTTTGTGTATTCGAAAAAGATGCCGTACCCGCCACGAACGGCAGTCTTGCCATCGCCGAAGGGATCCCATGCAAAACCGAGTCGAGGAGCAGGATTGAATAGGTGCCCAGTGTAGCAGCCGATGGGTACACCGCCCCTTCCGCACTGGACTATACCGTTAAACGGGTTTCCGCCGACACTACCATCTGGATTAACTGAGGACGCTCCTGGAACGTATTTGGTGGGATCGAAATTAAAAGCTTGGAGCTTCGCATCCCGGGCAGTCCCGAACATGCTGATGCGAAGCCCCAGGTTAAGGGTTAATCTCGAAGTGGCGTGCCAGTCGTCTTGTAAATATGGTTCAAATATCTTGTGCCGCAGATAATATTTCGGCTGCAAACTTCCTTGCGCAAAGGTTGCGATTCTACCCGTCAGCAGATCGGCGAAGGAATTGCCAGTGGTTACGCCCGAGGCCGTGTCGTACGTTAGAAAGCCATTTACGGATGGCTCAAACTGAGGCAGTTCGTTTTTCTCAGAGGCTAGGAAATAGCCTCCAAACTGAAGGTTGTGTGTCCCAACTATCTTGGAAATGTTGTCGCGATAGGTGTAAATCGGATTGGAGTTGACAGGACCGTTGGGCACCCATCCTGCGTCTTGCGCAATCCCGCCCAGTACGCCGCCATTGAGCTGAATTCCCGGCAGCTTGCCGCCACCAAAACCGTTTTGGAACAAGCCGATATCGTAGCCTGCGGGGCGTTGCCAGGCGCCAAGATTCTTAAAGACGAGATGATTGACGGAGTAAGCAAAAACAAATTCATTCAGAAGAGTCGGAGAAACTGTTGCCGTGAGCCGAGCCACCATGCTGTTCGACGGCTGTGTGAAATTATTCTGAATGGTGGGGAAGCTAGCGCCGTTGGTCCAAGTCGGAGTCGCGGTTACCTGGTTCCACGAATCGTGGATGTAGCGCAGGGCAAGATGCAATCTGGAAGAAAAATTCTCATCGCCCCGGATTAAATCTTCATGCCAGTTGGTGGCCTGTGCCGGAGAAGCTACGAAACGGCTAAGACCTGCACTGTCGAGAGCGCTGGGGGCGTCGATCTGGTTGGGCAAGGAAATCTGAGGCAGGAGTGGGAGTGCCGAGGGATCGATGGGGACCTGATTGCCAGGGAAAGTCGCGACGGGACCAGTGGTGCCAGCTGGGCTGCTCGTGGGACAATCGGGGAAAACCGGCGTATTCGGAAACGCCGGATCTGCGGATTGCAGAAAGGGCGTACCGGCGGCGGGGCAAAGTTCCGAGAAATTGCCAGAGCGCTCGGCCACAGACGGAACCACGGTGTTGAACGTCGTGCCGGGAACAATATCCTTCCGCCATTCCTCTGACACGAAGAAGAAAGTCTTCGTTTTGTCGCTGTTGTAGTGACCCGGGATGTAGACGGGTCCACCGACGGTGAATCCGTAGTCGTTTTTCTTGTATTCGGGGACAGTGCTTTGAAATTCTTCTTTAGCGTTGTAGGCGTTGTTGCGATTGAATTCGTAAACGTCGCCGTGAAAGCTTCTGGTGCCGGATTTGGTTTCGACTTCCACGGTGCCGGAGCCGTCTTTGCCGTATTGCGCTCCGTAGTTTGAAGTGAGGACGCGGAACTCGGCGATGGCATCGATGCTGGGGTAGGTGATCATCGTGGTGTTGCTGCCGTCGTCCAGATTGTTGGCGCCGTCGACCTCCCAGTTGTTGTATTCGGTGCGTCCGCCGTTGACGCTGTAGGCGACGGTGGCTGCGCCGGTTCCAGGCTCATCGCTGCCGGACTGGTTGGTGGTACCGGGCGTGAGGGAGACGAGCTGCGTGTAGTTGCGGCCGTTCAGTTCGAGCTGCGTCATCTGCTTGCCGGTAACCGTGCCGGCGAGTTCGGAGGATTGAGTCTCGACCTGGTTGAGTTGCTCGCCTTGCACTACGACTTCAGTGGCGAGCTGGCCGATGGTCAGGGTGGCATCGACACGCGCCTTCTGCGCCACGCGGAGTGCGACGGCTTTGGCTTTGAAAGTCTTGAATCCCTGGGCGGTGACGGTTATGTCGTAGTTGCCGCCGGGAAGGCCGGCGGCGAGATAGTCACCGTCGGAGTTAGTGGTCAAGGTGCGGTCATTGCCGCCGGCGGCGCTGACAATCTTGACGGTCGCCCCGGGGACGACGGCTCCGCTGCTGTCATGAACGGTGCCGGTGATCGCTCCGGTATCTTGCGCGGAGACGGCGATGGGGACGATTAGAAGCGCGAGGAAGAACAGTGACCGCAGCAAAAAGATTTTCATAGCCGTGTCGCCCCCAAACCTGGCTTATTAAAACGTATGAATAGTGCTTTTATATGACATCTTCTGTCAAGAACAAAACGCGATCGGAAGCGCGCGGTCTTCGTGTTTGTCCTTCGTTCTTTCGCCAGGTTTTCGTTTTGAGACGAATACGTTGGGCATTTCAGGTGATCTTGCGGGTCGATTCGCGCACTACCAGGTCTGGCGCCAGCTTGCGATGGCGGGCGAGCACGGGTTTTTTTTCGAGCACAGACTTGATGCCTTCGAGCACGATGCCGACTGCGCCCGCGCCCATGGCTTCCATGGGTTGCCGAACGGTGGTGAGCGCGGGGGTGTAAAGGGCGGAGGCGGCGACGTCATCGAAGCCGGTGACCGAACAGTGGTCGGGCACGCGCAAGCCAGCTTGGTTTAACGCCCGGATGGCGCCGAAGGCAGTCATGTCGTCGAAGGCGAGCAGCGCGGTGAATGGTCTTTTCTGCTTGAGCAACTCTTGAGTAAGTTCTTGTCCCGCTTCGAAACTGGAATGCGGATCGCGCGAGTCCGGCAGATCGACGACGAGGCGGGAATCGATTTCGAGGCCGCAGGCTTTGGCGCAATTGCGGATACCGCGCCAGCGGGGAGAGCTATCGGCCAAGGTTTTTGGTCCGCGAATGAAAGCGATTTTGCGGTGGCCGAGGGCGTGCAGATGCTGGAGCGCGAGATAGCCGCCGAGTTCGTTATCGACGATGACGGAACTCATGGCGTCGCCTTTGAGTTCGCAATCGATGAGCGCGGTGGGGATGCTGCTTTTTTCCAGATCGGCGAGCAGGTTGATGTCAAGGAAGAGCCAGTTGGCGAGGACGATGAGGCCTTCGATGCGACGGTCGAGCAGCATTTCGAGGTAGCGCTCGAAGCGGCTGCGCTCGTTGTGAACGTCGGTGAGAATGGGGAGATACGAAGCCTGATAAAGCGTGTTTTCGATTCCGCGCAAGACTTTTGTGCAATAGGGGTCGGTCATGTCGAAGACCATGACGCCGACGGTGTGGCTGCGCTTGCTGCGCAGAGAGCGGGCAAATTCGTTGGGGCGGTAGCCCAGCTTTTCGGCGGCGCGCTCGATGCGCTTCTTGGTGACCGGGGAAATGTAGCGAGCCAGGGGAGCGTCGTTGAGCACGATTGAAACGGTGGTCGACGAGAAGCCGCTTTCCTTCGCCACATCGCGAATGGTAACCATCGAACCGTTGCCTTTGGCGTGCCGCACCGCGAAATCCTGAAGGTACTTATGCCCCGTGCTTGCTTCCATGCAGAGGTTGGCGGACACTACAGCAGAGAGTGAGACGAGTGTCAAGCAAACATATCCGATCAGGTGTAGTGGGATGTTTATTGCTGGTGGTCGCTGGAGGGGTGGCGGCTCAGAGTGCGCCTTCGCCGGGGACGGCAAAAACTCCGACGAGCGCACCGGGCACTGCTTCTGCGGGAGAGGTGGACCTGGGACAGCTTTTTCAGGCAGGACAGGATGCGCTGAATCAGGGTGGGCTGGACGAGGCGGAAAAAGATTTTAAGCAGGTGCTGGCGTTAGAGCCGGGAGTGGGAGGAGCGTATGCCAATCTGGGTGTGGTGTATATGCGACGAAAGCAGTGGACGAAGGCTTTAGAGTCGCTGCGCAAGGCCGAGCAATTGATGCCGGAGGTTGCGGGGATCCGGCTGAATATTGGGCTGGCGTATTACCGGCAGAATGAATTTCTGAAAGCAATTCCGCCGTTTGAGTCGGTGGTGCGCGACGAGCCTGAGGCGCTGCAGCCACGGCATTTGCTGGGGCTTTGCTATTTTTTTGCCGAGCGTTGGGCCGATGCGGCTCACACACTCGAACCTTTATGGGCACAAGAATCAGGGAAATTGAGCTATCTCTATGTGCTCTCGATCGCCGCTCACCGGGCCGGTTTGAAAGAGCTCGATGAACGAGCGACGGCCCAACTGGTAAAAGTCGGGGACGGCTCACCTGAGTACCATCTTTTCATGGGGAAAGCGCATCTCAATCTCGACCAATACGACCTAGCCCTGGATGATTTTCAGGCTGCGGCGGAGGCGAATCCGAAATTGATCTTCGTTCATTTCAATATGGGCCTGGCGTATTTGAAGAAGCAGGATTACGAACGCGCCCGTGACGAATTCCTGAAAGACGCCGCTGTGGAGCCCGATCTTGCCTTCAACTACGACGAATTGGGGGATGTTTATTCGCTGATGCAGCAAGATCGCAACGCGGAGAAAAGCTATCGCGAGGCGCTACGGCGCGATCCACGGCTATTGAATTCATATCTGGGATTGGCCAAGGCTTATCAGCGTGAGCAGAAATTTACGCAGGCGCTGAGCGCGATTGATGCGGCCGATAAGCTCGATCCGCGGCGGACTGATATTCATTACGTCAGAGGACAAATACTTTTGCACATGGGACGCAAGGAAGAAGGCAGGAAGGAATTAGAAGCTTCGGTGCGCATCGATAACGAGCGGAGGGCGGAGCGAGAGAAGCAGGTGGAAAGCGGAATTGTGCCTTCGCCTGAGCTGCTGCAGGATGAGCGATAACGCTCTCCGATTTTTTAACGCGTCTTTTTCAGCGCGTCTTTTTCAATACGACCTGGGGCACGTGTAACACGTTCGCAATTCGGGCATGAGAGGAACAAGCCATGAACCGCCGTCTAAAAATCGTAGGAATTGTCGTTGCCGTTTTGATCGTCATCGTGCTGATCATTCCAATGTTTATCGACGCGAACTCCTATCGTCCTAAGGTGGAGTCTGAGCTAACGCAGGCGCTGGGGCGGCAGGCGAAGGTGGGCAACTTATCGTTATCGCTGCTTTCAGGTGGCGTGACCGCCGACAATATATCGATCGCGGACGATCCGGCGTTCAGCCAGAGTCCGTTCGTGCAGGCGAAATCGTTAAAGGTGGGCGTGGAACTGATACCGCTGATATTTTCGAAGACGGTGAAGGTGACCGACTTGACGCTGGATCAGCCAGAGATCAGTTTGGTGCACTCGAAAGAAGGCGATACGTGGAATTTCTCGAGTTTGGGCAATAGCAGCACGGCTGCGGGCAGTGCGCCTTCAACGACGACGCCAGCGACAACGACGCCGGCGAAACCTGCGGCCACCAGCAGCCAGCCTACGGCGACGACCTCCGCGCCGGCAGCCGGCAGCAGCACTTCAAATTTTTCAGTGGGCAAGCTGAAAGTGAGTAACGGACGGCTGACCGTGAGCCGCGCCGGTTCAGGGCAAAAGCCGCGGGTTTACGACAAGGTGGACATCGAGGTCAAAGACTTCTCCCTCTTCAACTCGTTTCCTTTCAAGATGACGGCCGATCTTCCTGCAGGCGGAACGCTGAAACTGGATGGCAATGCGGGACCGGTCGACGCCAGCAACGCCGCGCACACGCCCCTACAGGCCAAGGTTACGATCACGCATGCCAATCTGGCGGCGTCCGGGTTCATCGACCCTGCCGCCGGCATCTCCGGCATCGCGGATTTCGATGGAACGGTTCAATCCGACGGGCATGAGGCCAAGACCAGCGGCACACTGAAGGGCGAAAAGCTGCAACTGGTGCAGAAGGGAGCCCCTGCCGGAAAGCCATTGCAGGTGCAGTATGCGGTGACGCACGACGTGGTGAAGCAAACTGGAACTTTAACCCAGGGCGAGATTACGGTGGGCAAAGCGGTCGCCCACCTGAGTGGAACCTACGACGCGCACGGTACGACCACGACGGTAAACTTGAAGCTCGAAGGCCAGGGACTGCCGGTGGATGACCTGGAGGCGGAGTTGCCGGCGGTGGGTGTGATTTTGCCTTCGGGATCGCAACTCAAAGGTGGCACCATGGCGGCGAATTTCACGATCACCGGGCCGGTGGACAAGCTGGTGACGGTGGGAACAGTACACCTGGAGAACTCGGCGCTCGCGGGATTTAACCTGGGATCGAAACTGTCTTCGATCTCCGCGCTCTCGGGCAAGAGCGGGACGCAGCAAAAAGATACGACCATTCAAACTTTCAGCGCCAATGTTCGCGTGGCTCCGGAGGGAACGCGCGCGGAGAACATCAATCTGGTGGTGCCGTCGCTGGGGACGGCGACGGGGGCTGGTACGGTGAGCCCGAGTAATGCGCTCGACTTTAAAATGGTAGCCGATAATATTCCCTTCGCGATTACGGGAACGACTTCCGATCCGAAATTCATGCCCGATGTAAAGGGAATGGCGAGCGGGCTTATGAAGGGGGCACTGCAGGGAAATAAATTACCGACGAAGAATCCGCTAGGCGGCGTGTCGGGGATGTTCAAGAAGCCGTAAAGGAAGCGAGCCAAACGCGCGATGATTGCGTCGCAAAAGCGCGACGCACCGCGCGGCTCGCCCAGATTCCTCACTGCGCAAAGAACGCTTGTTCGGAATGACAATCGCTACGGTCGCACACGTCAAAGCGCGGCAGGAACTTTAGTAACCTGTGGCTGGTGGCATCAGAATTGCTATCGTCTCTTTCGTTGACATCCATGAGGTATCCAGACGATACTCGCCAATTAAGTTAGAGAAAATTGTTGGATCGAAAAGCTCTTGCTTGGGGGCGGGCCATGATCCCAGTAGAATTGTGTCGAGTCTTTTCACCCCGGCCAGGGTTTCAGCGTGCATCTGCATCATTGCGTGTTAAATAGGAGGATTGCCTTGTCAAAACTGTCTGCCTCGCGAGGAGTGGTTTGCGCGTTTTGCATTGTTCCTGTAACG
>DATNMU010000371.1:0-13335 GCA_035602195.1 Candidatus Acidiferrum sp. | reverse complement strand
GTTGGCGTTCTCGGTTGTGGACTGATGGGTTCCGGCATCGCGCAGGTCTGCGCGACGGCCGGGTTCGATGTGACCGTGCTTGAAGTGGAACAGAAGTTTTTGGACAAAGGGTTTGCCGGGATCGAAAAATCTTTGGCGAAGTTTGCCGAGCGTCCGGTGGAGAAGGGCGGAATCACGGCGCAGCAGAAAGACGCGATCCGTGCCCGGCTCAAGGGCACGACCAACAAAGCGGACCTGGCCGACTGCGACATCATTATCGAGGCCATCATCGAGAACGTGGAAGAGAAGAAGAAGATGTACGCGTCGCTCGACAGCGTGGTGAAGAAAGACGCGATCTTTGCTTCGAATACGTCTTCGATTTCGGTGACCGAGTTGTTGACGGCGGTGAAGCGGCCGGAGCGGTTTATCGGGCTGCACTTTTTTAATCCGGTGCCGCTGATGAAGCTAGTGGAAGTGGTGCGCACGATCGCCACTGCCGACGACGTTTACCAGACGGCGTACGAGTTTGCCAAGAAGCTGGGGAAGGTTCCCGTGCGCACGTCGGACAAGACGGGATTCATCGTCAACCGACTGCTGGTGCCGTATCTGCTGGATGCGATTCGCGCGTACGAAGAAGGTGTGGGCTCGATTGAAGACATCGACAACGCGATGAAGCTGGGATGCGGCTACCCTATGGGCCCGTTTACTCTGCTGGATTTTGTGGGTCTCGATACGACTTATTACATTACGCACGTGATGTACGACGAGTTTAAAGAGCGACGGTTTGCCTCGCCTCCGCTGTTGAAGCGACTGGTGATGGCCGGGTGGTACGGGAAGAAAACTGGAAAAGGGTTCTACGATTATTCGGACCCGAACAGCCCGAAGGCGAATAAACTGTAGGTCGACTTATTACCGTACGCGCAGTTGCGGAGATATCAAACCACAAATGGCCGGTGAATTCAACGAGCAGGATGTACAACGCTATCGCATTGCGTGGAACAGCTACGTGCTGCGCCGGAATCTGATGGTGGTGCTGTTTGTGGGATTTGTGCCGCTGGGGATTTTGATTGCGAAAGTGAAGATGAGCGAACGGGTCGGCTTCGCGTTGCTGATCGGCTGGATTGTCGTTTACCTGACGGCGGCCTGGTGGCACACGCAGTGGAAGTGTCCGCGTTGCGGAAAAATATTCGCCAACCGGATATGGACACAGCAATGCATCAGTTGCGGGCTGAGCAAGGATGAAGTGGCGGCGGTGGTGCAGAGGAAGAATCTAGCGGCGTGAAAGCGCTTGCCAGGGATTTGTAGCGATCGAATAGATATTGGCTATCGCAGGTAGACTTCTTTGCGGTGGCCCGATGCGAAGAACCAACACCACGAAGCGGTCATGCTCCAGGGAACAGATGAGGCGGTAGTCTCCAACACGGTATTTCCAGAACTCGCTCAGTGTGCCTTTGAGTCTCTCGCCGATTTGGCGCGGGTCGTCGAGTTTGGCGACGCGCTGGTAAAGGAACTTCGAAATCCGGCGAGCAACCGGTTTATCTAGCCTGCCGAGTTCTCTTTGCGCAGCCGGATCGAACTCAATCGTCCACTTTGGTGTTGATGCCATAGCGGCGCATCACTTTTTCGAGGGGGATGGTACGAACGCGCCCGGCGCGGATTTCGGCGAGACGTTTCTCGGCGAGATAAATATCTTCGAGTTCTTCGAGGTGCTGAAGGATCGCCTCGCGAGCGTAGTACGTTTTGGTGCGACCGGTACGCTTGGCAAGGCGGTTGAGGCGTTTTTCGATGTTGTCGGGAAGGCGGATGGCTAGCATGGCTAATCTCGTGCTATACAATTATAGCGCATGGTTGCTTGCGCTTCATCTCCAATAATGCGAATCACTCGGGTAAATTTGATTTTATGAACTTCGAAAACATTATCCTCGAAAAGAAAAACTCGATAGCCTACGTCAGCGTCAATCGACCGAAGGTGCTCAATGCGTTGAATATGGCCACCATGGAAGAGCTGCGGGCGGCTTTTCATGACATCAAGAATGATGCGGCGATTCGGGTGGTCATTTTTACGGGGGCGGGCGAGAAGGCGTTCATCGCAGGGGCGGACATCAGCGAACTCGCCAAGCACGATGCGGTTACAGGTAAGGAATATACGCATCGCGGACAGAACGTTCTGAATTTGATCGAGAACCTGGGTAAGCCGGTGATTGCCTGCATCAATGGATTTGCGCTTGGCGGCGGATGCGAGATGGCTCTGGCTTGCACGATGCGGCTGGCGAGCGAGAATGCGAAGCTGGGGCAACCAGAAGTGAAGCTGGGAATTATTCCGGGCTATGGCGGGACACAGCGGTTACCACGGCTGGTGGGCAAGGGGATCGCGATGCAGATGGTTCTGGCGGGCGAGATGATTACGGCGCAAGAGGCACATCGCATTGGCCTTGTGAATGAAGTTGTGGCGGCGGCTGAGTTGATTCCGCGGGCGGAGGCGATTGCGGCTAAGATTATCGCGAATGCTCCGCTGGCCGTGCAGTACGCCATGGAGGCCGTGAACAAGGGCATGGAAATGACATTGAGCGAGGGGCTTTATCTAGAGGCTGTGCTTTTCGCTGTGGCTTGCGCGACTGAGGATAAGAAGGAAGGGACTACGGCTTTTCTGGAAAAGCGGGCGGCGCAGTTCAAGGGAAAGTAAATTCTTGCCACGGATTTTCGCGGATCAAGAACGCATTCACTAAAAGGAAACAGAGAACATCGATAACTCATGAAGTGGGCCAATCTCACCGTACAGGCGAAGAGCGAGGGAGATTTCGGGCTTCTGACCAAGATGCTCGATGCGTTGGGTTTCCGCGGCCAGGAAGTGGAAGAGTACGGGCATTATCGCCTCCAGCCTTTTCTTCCAGCTGACCTGAGATTGGAGGTCGTGCACCGCAAGAACCCACGCGCTTATCCAGACTTGGAACTGACCATATCGGATCCTGACTCGGCAGTAGAGATAATTCGGAGGCTGGGCTTGGAGATTCTTGGGGACGATTCAGGCCAGGATATCTCTCGGAACTTCGATGTGAGACTGCCTGGAGGAACGACGATTAGCTTTATGGGTATTCGTATCGCCGGAGATGAGCCAGCGCACCGCTCCGAAGTCGATGGAACTCTGGATGCCAAGAATAAGACATTTGGGATCGTTGTTTCGCGTTTTAATTCATTCATAACTGAGCGGCTGTTGTGCGGGTGCGTAGACGGCTTGCGTCGGTGCGGCGTGGGTGCCTCCACCAAGGGCTATGAGATTATCCGCGTGCCGGGTGCGTTCGAGATTCCGCTCGCGGCGCGAAAACTGGCGGAGACGAAAAAATACGACGCGATCATCTGCCTCGGATGCTTGTTGCGTGGTGACACAGCGCACTACGACGTGATCGTGAATGAAGTGACGCGCGGGATCGGGCAGTCGGCGCAGGAGACGGGCGTGCCTCATGCTTTCGGCGTGCTGACTTGCGAGAATCTGGAACAGGCCATTGATCGCGCTGGACTGAAGATGGGGAATAAGGGATTTGAAGCGGCGCTGGCGGCGGTGGAGATGGCGTCGTTGAAAGGGGCTATCGGGCTTCGGACTCCGGGCTCCGGCAAAACCGCTAGTCGCCCTCAGCCAGCCACTGCCAGCAAGAAGCAGGTTCCTCCCCTTCGGCTTCGCTCGGGGCTCCGCCCTTCGGGCTCCGGCACAACCGCTCGGAGTGACAAGGCTAAGAAGACCGCGAAGACGAAGCGCAAATAATTCTTCCTTGCAGTAAACTGAATTACCACTTCCCAGCATATTTTTCTTATGGGCACGCGCCGTAAATCTCGCGAACTGGTTCTGCAGATGTTGTTTCAGGCGGACATGGGCAAGCAGACCATCGACCATGTGCAGCGCACGTTCTGGGCGGAGCATGGGTCGGCCAGCGCCGAGGTGCGAGGGTTCGCGGATGATCTATTTCGCGTGGCGACGGACCGCGGAGCGGAGATTGACAAGCTAATCGAAGGTCACGCGGAGCACTGGCGGATGGAACGAATGGCGGCAGTGGATCGCAATCTGTTGCGCGCGGGTGTCGCTGAGTTTCTGGGCTATCCGGAGACGCCGCGGGCAGTCATCATCAACGAAGCGCTTGAGATCGCGCGAAAGTTTTCCAGCCCGGAGTCAGTGCAGTTCGTTAATGGCGTGCTCGACAGCGTGGCCAAGGATTTAGGGAAGACCGCATAACAAAAGGCGCGGGCATTAAGAGTTCTTGTGACGACTGAACCATCGATTCAACTTTGCTTCTTCCCAGCGTTCCGTTATTCCATTTCAAAACTCAGGTAGGTGAGTCCGTCAGAGCGTTCGACCTGCAGGACCACGGCATCGCCCGTCTTCAGGGCGAGTACGGCGCTGCGCAAAGCGTCCATCGAAGTAATTGGGGTGCCGTTGAGCGAGTGGATGACATCGCCGGTCTGCAGGCCGGTGTCTGGAGTAATGAAGTCGCCGGCGCGGCCAAGGACGATGACTCCGGATTGAATGCGTAGCGAAGCCAGATCTTTGCTCAGGTCGGCGGTGAAATCGATGGCGAGAATGCCGAGGCGCGGAACCAGACTCTTGTCAGGATCGGCGGCGTCGAAGAGTTTATCCATGGTGTCGCGGTGCTCAATGGCGGGAATGTAGAGAGTTGTTTTCTGCTCGCCGCGCAGAACTTCGAGCTTGAGCACCTCATCGAGCCGATGCAGATAGAGGGCGGAGGAAAATGCAGGCAGGGTTTCGATGCGGCGGTCGTCGGCGCGGAGAACAATGTCCTGAACCTGCAAGCCGGCGGCGGCGGCGGGGCCGTCAGGCTTGACGTCGGCGATGATGACTCCCCAGCGCTGCGCGAGATGAAGTCCTTCGGCCAGCGTGGGGGTGATTTCCTGTGCCGCGGCGCCAATCTCTACGCGATGAACATGGCCGTGTAGTCGCAGGCTCTGGTAGACAAACTCTACGATGCGCGCGGGGATAGCAAAGCCCAGGCCTTCGCTGCCGCCCCCGGTAGAAAGAATGAAAGTGTTGATGCCGATGACAGAACCGTTCATGTCGACCAGCGGACCGCCGCTGTTGCCAGGATTGATGGGGGCATCAGTCTGGATGTAGGAGAGCGGCTTATCCGGATCAGCCTGGCGAGCCGTTGCGCTGACCACCCCCATCGTCACCGAATTCTGGAGACCTTCAGGGCTGCCGATGGCGAAGACCAACTGGCCTACGCGGGGACGTTGCTGCGAAAGCAGCGGAAGCGTGGGAAGGTCGGTTTCATCGATCTTCAGCAGAGCGAGATCAGTTTCTTTGTGCTCCCCTAGCAGGAGCGCCTCAAGGATGCGGCGCTTTCCCAGCGGCACGACGCGGCCATTATCGGCAGGCAGCGGCAAAGCGACGCGGATGCGTTGCGCGCCTTCAATGACGTGGGCATTGGTGATGATGTAGCCGTTGGGATCGACGATGACACCGGAACCGACGGCGTGCTGGCGCACGATGAGAGCAGTCTGGGTATGATTTTCCTCGTGAGCCGGGCCGTAACTGGTGACGAGAATCTGCACGACCGCGGGTGAGACTTTGGCGGCGAGACCTTCGAGAGCGTTATTGAGTTGGACGAGAGTTGCGGAGGCGAAGGCGGATTCGTCCGGCTTAGTGGCAGTTTTTTGGGCTGCAGCCGTGGAGACGTTGGTTGTCGAGCTGGTTTTTTTTGGAGATTCTTGCGCAAGAGCGTTAGCGGGCAGTAGAAGAAGAACGGCTGTCGCAGCGGCGAGTTCGAGCCGCCCGGTACCGGAAAGGTATGAGTGGAGCATGATGTTGCTCTCCTGAGTGAGGGTTACTCCTAATCAAACGGTAACATGATGTGCCATGGCGGATGAAGAAACTGGACCAGCGATCAGCCGAAACCGAGATAACAAAAAAACTGCTTCTCGCAAAAACGCGAGAAGCAGGGCACTGGTAATTAATTTTTTGGGTTCAATTCGCGGTGAAGCTGACCGAACTGGAAGTGTGATTGTCGAAGCTATCGGCCACCACAAACGAGGCTGTGTGCTTTCCCGCGGAAAGAGTCCTGGTGATCTTCAGCTGATCCTCCAGATTCTGGCCGATTTTCTTGCCATCGATCCAGAGTTCCACGCGCTTGGCAACCCCGTTGAAAGCATTGCCTGCGGCCCTGAAGGTGAAAGTGCTTCCGACGGTCTGGCCGCTCGTGGGCGCGCAGATATGGACGCTGAGTTTGTTGGCCGCGGGAGGAGTGCAGTTTGTCGCGGCGTTGGTATTGAGCAAAATGAAAGCTCCTCCGCCGGTGCCGTAGCGAGAATCACCATCGTCCCATGCGACGCCAAGGTCGTGGCGAGAGTCGAGGTTGAGATCGCGAATGAACGGGGAGAACTCGGCCTGGCCGGTAGCAGCAACGTCGACCGGAGCCTGAAACGTTCCGTTTCCTTTGCCCAGAATATAAGCGGCGGCCGGGTTGGGAACTGTCGGCCCTGCTCCGACGACTGCGATATCGTCGAGGAAATCGCCATTCAGATCTCCCGCAATGACGGCGACATAATCTCCGTTCTCCGTGACAAGTTCCGGAGTACCGAGCAGAAGCGCGCCATTTGAATACCGCACAGTCGTCACGTAGAACGTTGACTTGGGGTCGTTATAAACATAGTTCAGGACCACCAGGCTCTGGATTCGGTTGTTATAAAAATCGCCGACGGCCAGAGAAACCGGGTTGGTGAAGCTGGCGAGTTTAGGAGTTTGAAATGTCCCGTTGCCGTTGCCCGGGAACATAGCCAGCTCGGAAGAAGCGCTTTGAAGGGTCAAGACAGCGAGGTCTTGATGACCGTCGGCATTAAAATCTCCGGCCACCACTTGGCCGCCACCGTAAGGAAGGGTGGCACTTTTCTTGAAAGTGCCATTGCCTTGTCCGAGGAAAACCTCGATTGCACACACATACGACGAATTACAGCCGGAAACGGCGATATCGGGTAAATGATCGCCGTTGAAATCTGCAAGGGCAATGGTGTAGGCGTAGTTGCTGGTAGCAAGGGTTGGACCGTTCGTAAAGGTGCCGTCACCATTCCCGAAGAAAATCATAATCTGATCGCTGCCGCAGACTAGCGCAAGGTCCAGCTTTCCATCGCGATTAAGATCCGCGGGCAGGGCCTGGCTGGAACAGCCGGGTATCGATTGCTGCCGGGCATTCGCAAACTTCCCGCCACCCAGTCCCTTATAGAAGGAAAGCGATGAAGTATTGATGGTGACGAGATCGAGGATGCCGTCGTTATTAAAATCCCCAGTAACGATTGAGTTGGTATCGTAATCGCCCGAATTGTAAGAAGTTGAGGAGAACTGAACCTGGGCTGAGGCGGCGACCACGCTGACAAGGATTAAGCTGATGGAGAAAACAAAGCGGCGGGACATGTGAGCCTCCGGGAGGGGTTTTGAGCGGAGGTTTTCAGATGCCGTCGTCAGGGTTGAGGTTGTCATGAGTGCTTGGGCGGGGGCAGGGAAAGCCTTCTTTTTAGAGGCGTCGGCGCGCGGAGGGGGGAATCTAGGTTCTACCCATAACTAATTCGTAATCAGGCTTTTATCGGGCTAATATCCGTGATATAACGCCGATGAGCACTAAAGTGCGCGATCGGCCTGCCAGGAGCGTATTCTGATGGGGTTGGCTTAGCTGGGTGGGAGCCAGAAGCGAGGAACAAGTCTCGAATGATCACGCACGAAATAGGAGGCACTGTGTCCGAAGCGCGGACCGGAAAAAGATTTCCGCTGGAACTGCCGATCAAGATACATAAAGAGAGCGCCAGCGGCGACTCCAAAGGAACGACAGGAAATTTGAGTGCAGCGGGAGTTTATATTCGCGCCGACGCCTCTTTGGAGATTGGGTCGCCGGTGGAGTTCGAGATCACGCTTCCTCCCGATGTGACTGGCGGGCAGGAGAGCGTCACGATTCAATGCAAAGGCCGCGTAGTCCGCACCGATCCCACGGGGGCGAGTGCGGACGGCAAAGGAGTGGCCTGCGTGATTGACTCGTATGAATTCGTGAGAAACTCGTAGCTGAACGTGAGGATCATAGGAGTGAAGTAGTAAGGAAGCGAGCCAAACGCGCGGTTGTTGCATCGCGAGGAACGCGATGCTTCGCGCGGCTCGCCCAGATCCTTCGCGGCGCAAAAGGCGCTTGCTCGGGATGACATCAGATATTTTTGGAGCGCATATAACATGCTCAAACTGATTCTGGCTGATAACCAGGCAATCTTTCGGGCCGGCATCGCCAAGGTGCTGGCGGTGGAAGACGAGATGCGCATCGTGGCGCAGGCTCAGACGCCGGAGCAGATGTTTATGGCTCTGGATAAATTTCGTGCGGCCGTGCTGGTGGTGGCGGCTGGATTTCACAACGATTTTGCGGCCATTGTGCAGGCAGCAAACAAGGCGAAAACACGCATTGTAGTACTCGCCGATACCGGCGAGAGCGCGCAGCGCCAGATGGCGAACGGCGCCCACGGCGTGGTTTACCGCAACGTGACTAGTGCGGCGCTGGTGGATTGCGTCCGCAAGGTGGCGCGCGGCGAGACCTGGGTACAGGACGTCGCGGTGCCGAGCGAGCTGACTGAAAACGATATGGTCGGGCTGCGGGTGCGCGACCGGTTGACGGCGAAAGAGCTGCGCATCGTGGCTTTGATTGTGCAGGGGTATAAGAATAAGGAGATCGCCACGCAGCTGGGAACGACCGAGCAGGTGATCAAAAATTATCTGCGGAACGTGTATGACAAGATTGGCGTGTCGGACCGGCTGGAGCTGGCGCTGTTCACCATCCATCACCGGATTTTGAATGAGGCGGCGGCGGCGACTACGCAGGGGGCGATGCCACAGCCTCCGGCGGGAGTGATGCCGTAGGGAGTTTGGTAACGCAAAAAGCCGCCCGAAGGGGCGGCTTTTTATTTGTGAGAGAACGCGCGCCAGTTGAATATCCCTTGAGGGCTAACTTAAGCAGATAGCTTCCGGTTTGCCCGTGATACGACAAAATGCGTAAGTGCGGCCCAACAACCTCTAGCGCGGCTGCGTTCTCAATTGACAACTACTGAAACGGTCGCAGATACTGCAATCTGCGCATGTAGGATGCAACGGCACGTCGCCGAAGGGCAATGCCCACCTACGATCTCATCGTGGAGGCCCACATGCCCAATCTGGAGAACCTCAAAAAGCAAGCCAAGCTCCTATTGCGGTGGCATCGCGAACGCCACTATCCCGTCGCCGCAAAAATCCGCGGACATTTGCCTCGCTTTCTGAATATGCCAGACTCCGAGATTCTTGCGGCGAGCTTTAAGCTCAGCGATGCGCAAGAAATGGTCGCAAGACAGCACGGCTTCGATAGTTGGCGAGCCCTGAAAACTGGACTTTCGACCACGTCGGTCAAGGTGAAATCATCGCTATGCAAAGCAACGATTGTCAGTGCAGAGCCGCAACTGTTCGTCACCCATATCCAGCGATCATGCGAATTTTTCCGTGACAAGTTAGGCTTTTCGCTTGTATTCAGTTACGGCAAACCTCCCTACTATGCACAGGTGGGTCGCGACGCGGCGCGTCTCAATCTACGGTGTGTCGCGCGATCAGTAATCGAGTCGACGGACCGCGATCGGGAGGAACTGTTGTCGGTATCTATGACCGTCGCTACAGCGGACGAGATCAAGCTGCTGTTTCTTGAGTTTCAGTCCGCGGGTGTTGCCTTTCACCAGAGGCTGAAAAAGCAGCCTTGGGGCGCCAAGAATTTCGTCGTCAAGGATCCGGATGGAAATCTCCTGCTGTTTGCTGGACCCGCAAACTAACAGCTACCAAGCCGAAGTGTGCCGATCGAGCATATATAGTCTGCTAACCAGAAGGAATCTTGAGCGTGGTTTGCCCGTAATGCGGGAAAATCAATAAGCGCTCGACGCCTTTGCGCGATGTGTCGTTCTTTTTGCGTGTCGCCCCGGAAATCATAGAAGACACGGATAAGGTTGCCATTAAGATCGGGGGCTATCTTTTTGCACTTTACGCGGCGCTCAAGCGCCGCTTTTCCACGGTATTTCAAGCGTAGCGGCGCGGCTGGAAGCCGCGCCCTTTCAAAACAATCAGCTGATTTTTTCGCCGACGGATTTGGCTTGCGTAAACAGGTAGAGATAATCGGGGCCGCCGGATTTGGAATCGGTACCCGACATGTTGAAGCCTCCAAACGGATGCGCCCCCACCATGGCTCCGGTGCATTTACGGTTGATGTAGAGGTTGCCGACGTGGAAGTCGCGGATGGCGCGATCGATTTTGTCGCGCGATTTCGTATAGATCGCTCCCGTGAGTCCGAACTCTGTGTCGTTGGCAATTTCGAGGGCGTTGTCGAAGCCGCGGGCTTTGATGACGGCGAGCACAGGGCCGAAGATTTCTTCCTGCTCGAGTTTTGATTTGGCGGGAATGTCGGCGATTACGGTGGGGCGGATGTAGTAGCCTTCTCCACCTTCGGTGGCGCGCTCGCCACCGGTGATGAGGCGTCCATCTTTTTTGCCTTGCTCGATGTATTGCAGAATCGTCTTCATCGAGCCTTCGTTGATGACCGCGCCCATGTTGGTGTTTTCGGCGGGATCGCCGATGGTGATTTTTTCTACGCGGGCTTTGAGCAGGTCGAGGAATTTGTCGTAGACGCGCTCGTCGACGATGGCGCGGGAGCAGGCCGAGCATTTTTGCCCTTGAAACCCAAATGCCGCTTGCGCGACGCCTTCGACGGCAGCGTCGATATCGGCATCGGCATCGACGATGATGGCATCTTTGCCTCCCATCTCAAGGACGGTGCGCTTGATCCAGAGCTGGCCGGGAGCTTGGGTGGCGGCAACTTTATTGATGTGCAGGCCGACTTCGCGGGAGCCGGTGAAGGCGATGTAGCGGGTCTTGGGATGCGCGACGATGGCGTCGCCGAAGCTGGCCCCGGCGCCGGGGCAGAAGTTGACAACGCCTTCCGGTAGGCCAATCTCTTCGAGCAGTTCGACGAATTTTGCGGCGATGGTGGGCGAGTCGCTAGAGGGCTTCAGGATTACGGTGTTACCGCCGACGATGGAGGCGACGGTCATGCCAGCCATAATGGCGCACGGAAAATTCCACGGAGGAATGACCGCGCCGACGCCGAGCGGAATGTAGGTGAGCGAATCGCGCTCGCCGGGGAGCTGCACGGGCGCTTCAGTTTTAGCGAGGCGCAGGGCCTCGCGGGCGTAGAACTCGCAGAAGTCAATGGTCTCGGAGATGTCGGCGTCGGCTTCGCCCCAGTTCTTGCTGACTTCGAAGACCAGCCAGGCCATGTAATCCATTTTGCGCTGCCGCATGAGGTCGGCGGCGCGGAACAACAGGCTGGCGCGCTCTTCAATGGAAGTGCGGCTCCAGGTGGTGAAGGCTTTCAGCGCGGCCTGCATGGCGGGCTCGACGTGCTCTTTGCCGGCTTTCTGGTGGATGCCGACAATCTGAGACGGTTTGGAGGGATTCAATGATTTGATCTTGTCGGCAGTCTTAACGCGCTGGCCGCCGATGATGAGGTCATACTCGCGGCCTAGCTGTCCACGAACGCGTTCGATGGCGGCGCGCATTTTGCGGGCGTTGTCTTCTTTGGTGAAATCGAAAAAGGGCTCGTTGACGAAGGGGCCGGAGTGGGATTGCGAAGATGACGACGGGCGCGGGCGGACGGGGAGTTCGAGGGTTGCCATGAGGGAAATCCTTTCGCGAAACTGGTGCTCAAAGCTTTAGATGAGCAATAGGATGACTTGGATATTTTACACCTTGATCGTGGGGCAACGTGGCCCCGATGGCGGCGTTGATAGTGAGATCGCGATATTTCGAAGTCAACCCGTTGCGGGATTCGAGGCATCGCCGTGTGGCCTTGTGAAGACAAGATACGCGCAATGGGAACCGACTAGTAACGGGCCCGCAATGATCCAGCATGCGAACAAATTCGACATCACGATGGTTAATCCTTCGCTTGTGAGGTAGAGCGCCGCCGCACAAACGCCCGCGCAGGCGAAGATAATCGCACGACGTCTCAGCTTCGCACTCTGGCGCAGTCTCCCGGGGCGGTATGCCATTAGAATCGCAGCCATTCCGAGAATGCCTCCTATCATCGTTCCGTTGAGCACAATCGCGGTCCGCACAATCGTTCCGTCCCCTTTGAGAAGCGAGGAAAGAATAGCAGGGGTCGACACCAGGTAGGGGACCAAGCCCACGACGATTAAGATGGCAGCCGGAAGCAGTCCAACGATGAACTCGGTGGCCCAAAGAATTGACAGCAGACGCTGGCGGTTCATAGGTTAATCCCTTGCGGCTAGGGACCTGCCTTCATCGTAGGCCGCTTGGGACCGTCAGACAAGATTACTGTCGATATCGGGCCTTCTAACTATCTATCAGCCGGAGTGGGGCAAGTCAGTGCCGTCGTGGCGGAGACGCTGTTTGGTTGTCGTTTGCGACCAGGTCCCTCTGGCTTTGCAGGTGACGCTGGCGAGTGCAGAGATCCTTACGGCCCGCAAAAAGCTCTGGGCCTCAGGATGACAGCGGGTGTTTGAATATTCCATCTGACTGAGGCGGGTGATAGACTCGAACGTTTTCATCGAGGCAAGATTATGGAAACTAAACGAGTGGGAGTCATAGGCGCGGGCACCATGGGCAACGGCATCGCTCATGTCTTTGCGCGGAGCGGTTATTCGGTCGTATTGTGCGATGTGGAGCAGCGGTTTCTGGATCGCGGGATTGCGACTATTACTAAGAATCTGGATCGCGAGGTGGCGAAGAACAAGATCACTGGGGAAGCCAAGGCGTCCGCGTTGAAGAAGATCGAGGCAGTGACTGACCGGTCCAGGCTCACGGAGTGCGATTTTATTGTGGAGGCGGCTACCGAGAAGTTTGAGATTAAGGCGGAGATTTTTCGCGAGCTCGACCGGGTGGTGCGGGCGGAAGTCATTCTGGCGTCGAATACTTCGTCGATCTCGATTACGAAACTTGGGGCGCTGACCAAGCGGCCCGACAAAGTGATTGGGATGCATTTCTTTAATCCGGTGCCGGTGGTGAAGCTGGTGGAGGTGATTCGCGGGCTGGCGACTTCGCAGGAGACATTTTCTGAAACTCGTAACCTGGCTCTCAAGCTGGAGAAGACGCCGGTGGAGGTGAACGACGCGCCGGGATTTGTCTCCAACCGGGTACTGATGCCGCTGCTGAACGAAGCGATTTATGCGGTGATGGAGGGCGTGGCGACGGCGGAGGCGGTAGATGAGGTGTTCAAGCTGGGGATGGCGCATCCCATGGGGCCGCTCACGCTGGCGGATTTTATTGGACTCGATGTTTGCCTCGACATTATGCGAGTGATGCAG
>DATNMU010000370.1:0-9524 GCA_035602195.1 Candidatus Acidiferrum sp. | reverse complement strand
GTCAGCGATGCGGTAGGCTTCCGCGCCGGGCGATATTTTACTGTTGCGTTTTGCCATGAAGTATAGTTAGCTATGCTAACTAATTCTGCTTGAAAGGGGCTACCTGTGAATATTCCCGAGAACTCCGCTCTCTCCAGAATCGGGCAAATCGCGATCAACGTGTATGACGCAGGCCGTGCCACCGCATTCTATCGCGATGTGCTCGCTTTGCCTCACCTCTTCAGCGCCGGCCACCTAAGCTTTTTTAATTGCGGCGGCGTGCGCTTGATGCTCAGCCCACCGGAGAAGCCCGAGTTCGATCATCCCGCTTCCATCTTGTATTTTCACGTCGGCGACATTCAAGCCGCGTTCCAGCGCCTCAAATCAGCGGGCGTGAAATTTGAAGATGAACCGCATCTCGTCGCTCGCATGCCGACGCACGAGCTTTGGATGAACCACTTCCACGACACGGAAGGCAACCTCCTCGCCCTAATGAGCGAAGTCCCCAACGCCGCATAGCTATGTCGCGGCCGCGGGGCTTGCGCCGCACCACACTTCCGCTAATTGGCTCAGTAGTGCAGCAGACGCAGCTTGGGACTGAGGCCGAGCCGCTCAACACACTGCCGCACTGATCGCGAATTCCATGCGCAAAAAAATCTCTGCCAGTCCGCCCTTTACATGTGCGCAGCGCGCTATTCATGTAAAATGTCAGGACTCCCTAGGGGCGTAGCTCAGTGGTAGAGCAGCGGCCTTTTAAGCCATTCGGAGCAGCTTGCCGGAAATTGCCTGAACTTGCCAAGTCGTGCCAATTCATAGAGATGTGAAAAATTCGCCTCGCCACACGGCGCCGCAAGTCGCCTGAAATTGACAATCCAAGTGCCACCAGAAAATCGCCAAGGAACATCCATTCGGGGCAGTACGGGTGGATAACGCGCCTGCCTCGCGAGCAGATGCGTGGGTGAGAAAGATTCCGTAAGTTCAAATCAAGCCTCTGTAACCAAAATTACCTCGCTTTCAATAACTTCCGCAAACCCTGCAACCATCCGAATTTCTGATTCTCGTTGTTAAGGGATATCCAGTCTTCGTTTCCTGCTCCGAGTTTCTTCGTGGATCCACCTGGCAGATAATTTCTGACTTGCCGTCCTTGACCCGAGCCAAAGATTCGCGCGACCTGTGTCTTTTTCGCGAAGTAGCAGTGGTTTTCGCCTTCATCACGGTGTGTTCCTACGAGCGACATGCCTTCGGCCTCCAGTACGTTTCGGTATGCCTCTTGGCCGAGTGAGATTGAGGTTCGCCCCGTCATGGCATCGGCCCAGGAACAGCTTTGACTCGGAGCAGTGAACAGCAATCTGCCACCGCCTGACAAGACGGCGGCGACTTTCGCGATCAATCTTCGCTGGACTTCTATGTCCAGGAGAAAGAAAAGGCCCCAGGCGACTACACCATCAAAAGTTCGACCAAAGAAGTCCGAATCATCTACAGCGGCACATTCAATGGGGACCGTTGGAAAACCGGCCCGAAAGGCTGCGACCATGCTGGGTGAAGCGTCCACTCCGTAAACATTGAACCCGCGCTCAATCAAAGCTTGCGAAATCGGTACGCCAGTCCCGCATCCCAAGTCGAGGACTGCGGCACGTTCAGGCAGCGTCTGGGACCAGTCAGCCACAACCGAGGCTCCAACACCTGAATGGTTCCCCCCGCGTCCGGATATGAAGATTGATGAGATTTCTTCGTAACCATTCGACTTGTCAGGATTTGCCACGACGGGAGTGTAGCATTCGAAGCCCAACGTGTTTACCGGCGGTTCTCTGTATGGTCGCCTACGTAGAAGCAATCGAAGGCTTTCCGAGGAGAGAGGCCGTGTTACTCTCGCGGCCCGCTATGGTTGGGCCAATGGTCTTTCGCGCAACGTGTCGTAGACGGTGTCAAATATGTTCAGGCCATTGATATTCACTACTCCACCAACGACGATGGGATCACCGAGGTAGAGGACCTTACTGTCTTTATTGGTGAAGGCTGGCCATGGGGGGCGGGCCGGGCTGTTTGGATTTCCGGACTTCGCAAAGTTGACCCAATAATTGGACATCTCTTTGGCGAGTCTCCGATCTGCCGTGCTCCACTTCCAAGGCGATTGCTCCAAATGGTCGAAGACATACCAAAGCTCAGCGAAGTGACTTGCGCCCCAACCCTCGTAGACAGAGCCAGCAGGAAACGGCGGCTGCTGGCGAAACGAGTAGTAGAAGACAGAGTGCTGGCCGGTGCTGGCCTGCAATCTCGCCCAGGCCCACATGTCCCAGCCAAAGCGAAGGTCGGTCTCGAGATCGATCCGCGACTGCCGCGCTTCCGGGTCTGTCGTATGGGGATAGGCAGCGATAATCTCAGGCGGCAGCGAACCAAAGCCGCGCTCAATGCTTGCATTGAAGTCAGCCGCTTTCAGATGACTCGCATCTACCATCGCACGCGCTTCCTCAGCGTTTGAACCGAGGAGCAGGGGGACGTCGTTCTGCGTCCCTGAACGAAATACGTCATAGGGCGCAACGGGAAGGAGATACGGTTCGATCACCGGATGGCTTATACCACCGGCATTGCCGCTGAACAGGGCCTCTGCGGGTAGCTGACGCAGTTTTTGCAGCGAAGACGCGCCGAGAGAGGCCGCGTACTGTTCGCCTTCACGTTCTGCGTTGACGAGCAGGTAGCGGGGTGCAAGCTGGAGTGGTTCGAATAGCCCGCCGCTTTCTCCGATGGCACGCTGAAACAAATCTTTCGCTCGCGGTGACGCCATCAGGATGCTGACACACATCGATCCAGCGGATTGACCCGCGATGGTTACATTCTTCGAATCTCCGCCAAAGGCTGCGATGTTCCTCTGAATCCATTCGAGCGCGGCTATCTGGTCCATCAAGCCGTAGTTACCGGACGAGTGTAGAGGTGACTCTCGCGTCAGCTCGGGATGAGCAAGAAAGCCAAGCGGGCCAACGCGATACGCGATGGTCACAACAATCACGCCTTTTTGAGCAAGCCGGTCCCCCCAGTACAACGGCATCGACGCGGAGCCATTGGTGTAGCCACCTCCGTATATCCAGACGATCACCGGCAAGTGCTCCTGCGTGCTCTTGGCTGGTGTCCAGATGTTAAGGTAGAGGCAATCCTCGCTTACCTTCGGCGCGGCCTCCCCCGGCATGGACACGCCCTCCTGCATACACGCCGGAGCAAATGCATCGGCCTTGCGCACGCCGATCCAAGATGCAACTTGAGTTGGGGGACGCCAGCGTAAGTCCCCGATCGGAGGCCTGGCGAATGTTACTCCCTTGTAGACAGCGAGCCCGTTCTCGTTGACTCCCGATATCGCACCCGATTGCGTAATTGCCTTGGGGATTTGAGCTGGCGCAATAGCGGATGTCGCTAGAGCCACGAGAAGAAGCGGAACTCCGCCTGAGAGTTTGGAAAAGAACATTTGCATAGTGAGATCCTGACTATTAGAGAATGCAGGCAAGGTTATCGACGAGGTTCTTCATGAACCGGTGTTTCCGTCTCCTTCAGGTATACGGCGCTCAGTGTGCCCTTGTGCCGGGCTATCGGCAGTAGCGTCGGATAGAACTGCGCAAACGTGGTGTCGACGGCGGCATGGGCGGCGTGGCAGCTATAGCAGTCTGCCGTCGTGGGTATCATCTTGCTGGTCTTCCCGCCATCATCGAAACCAAAGAAGGCCCATTTTCCGGGAAAGCGCGCCTCGTCCTTTACATGCACTTCAACCCCCATCACACCGGTCTGGAAGTGGCCCGCCTGGTTGATTGACCCTTTGCCTTGCGCCTCTCGCACTTCGAGTACAAGTTCAGTCTTGTCTGGCCATGTGCCCGTAGCCAGGAATGCCTTGTACGCCTCCGAATTGACGAATACATTGTCGAACATATGGTGGTCTGCCATTCCGCCAGAGGTGCTATAGCTCATGTCGAACCCTGAGGTCAGATAGACCCATTCTCGATAATGCTCGGGAAGCTTGAGTTCCGCGAGGTTGGAATACTCGGGTCCAAAACTGTGTGCGGTCATCTTTTGTTCACAGCCGGACAAGGTCACTAGAACCACGGAGAGGAGCAGGAGGATCTTTGCTGTTGGCATCATGCAAGTAGTATTTCCCCTTGGCTCCTCTGCGAGATAGACCGTTCCCTGCACCGTTCCGACAGTTCGCTGCATTTTCCAAATCTAGCCAGAAACAAGGACTACAATTCCTATGTATGAACACTGACGACATCCGCTTCAAGTCGCCCCGGTGGATAGGGATTGCGGCAATCTGGTTCGGCTTTGCGCTTTTCGATGCTCTGCAGACGGTCTTCGTCATGCGGTCGGAAGGCATGCACCACGCATGGCTGAGCCTCTTCGCGACAACGCTACTTTCGTGGCTTCCCTGGGCTCTAGCGACGCCGCTGGTACTACTTCTTGGGCGACAATTTCCACCAGTGAAATTACGACCCTTTCGGGTTTGGCTGGCGCACAGCACCGCCTGCCTTACCGTTGGACTGACCTTCTCCGCTTGGACAGCGTGGCTAGAGGTACTATCCAACCCATATGTGAACTCGTCTCCAACGCCGTTCCGCCAGCTATGGTTTGAAAAGTTCTACAATGGGATTCTTTCATCTCTGGTCTTGTACGCCGCCATTCTCACAGTTAGTTATGTATTGGACTCCAGAGCACACCGGGCCTTTCAGGAGACTGAAGCCGCGCGACTGGCCGAACAGCTCTCGAACTCCCAACTTGATGCCTTGCGGCGGCAGATAGAGCCACACTTTCTATTCAATACGCTCAACTCCATCGCCGGGCTGGTCCGTGAAGGAAGGAACGATTCCGCAGTAAGCATGATTGCCGGGTTGAGCGATCTTCTGCGCCGCATGCTGGATAACTCTATCCAGCAACAGGTGCCCCTTAAGGAGGAGATGGAGTTTGCGCAGAGGTATCTGGACATCCAGAAGGCGCGCTTTGACGATCGTCTTCAACTGAGCGTGGATGTCCCTTACGAGCTCTATCCCGCCCAGGTTCCGAGTCTCATTCTGCAACCCCTGGTCGAGAACGCGATCAAACATGGTATTTCGAAGCGAGCGCAGGGAGGAATGATCCGCATTACGGCCTCGCGTTCGAATGGGATGCTTACGCTCAGCGTGTGCAACGACGGCCCAAGTCTACCCGCGGCGTGGGAAACAACTCGCCCTGGCATCGGCATCTCCAACGTGCGTACCCGCCTTAAAACTCTCTATGGAGAGGCTTTTGACCTCAGTATGCGAAATCAAAATTCAGGCGGTGTAGAGGTGTCCGTTTCTCTGCCCTTCGTGGTACTCCCGCCCTTCAGAAAGGCTTGATGCATGGGCGCGGAAGAACACCCAAAAACCATTCGCGGAGTGATTGTGGACGATGAGCCCCTCGCTCGCAGCAATCTTCGCGTCTTGCTGCGCCTTCATCCGGAGATTGAAATCGTCCGTGAATGCGGCTCTGGCATGGAGGCACTCTTGGAGATTCGCAACTTGAAGCCGGACATGGTCTTCCTCGACGTCGAGATGCCGGAGTGCGACGGGTTTGACGTGCTCGAGATGCTGGGCGGCGATGTGCCTCCCGCCGTCGTATTTGTCACGGCTTATGACAAATACGCGCTGCGGGCTTTCGACGCAGGAGCCCTCGATTATCTCTTGAAGCCATTCGACAACGCTCGATTCGAGCGGGCACTCGACCGCGCCAAGGAGAGAATCATGGCAGGCAGGAGTTCTACGCCGCGAACGAGGGAGCATCTCGCGGTGAAGAGCGCCGGACAGCTTACGTTTCTTAAAATCGCAGAGATTGACTGGATCGAGGCGGCGGATTATTACTCCTGTTTGCATGTGGGCGCGAAGTCACACCTCTTGCGCCGCAGCATGGCGGAACTCGATCAGGAGTTGGATCAGTCGGCCTTTTGCCGGATTCACCGTTCGACCATCGTTAAGCTCGATCGCATTCGCGGTCTTAAACTTAACGAGAATGGTGAATACGACGTGCTGCTCCGTGATGGAGCCAGACTTCGGTTGAGCCGGCGTTACCGCAAGCAACTGCAATCCCGCCTGGATCCCCACGGTACAAGCGAATGAGATCAAAGGAGAACCGACATGCCAACTGCTCCAACCACGATCCCACAGGACGACCTCAAACGCAGTCTCACGCTGGCGCAACCCGACAACCTTCCTCATATCGGTCTGGTCGGCGACACCTACACCATCACTGTGACGGGCGATGACACGAATGGACGTTTCTGCGTAATTGATATTCACATCCCGCCAGGCGGCGGGCCACCGCCGCATCGGCATGACTTCGAGGAAACCTTTGTCCTGCTCGAAGGTGAGATGGAAGCGACCTTCCGTGGCAAGAAGTCGACCGTGCAGCACTAAGACTTATCGGTACTGATCGCTTGGTGCCCATTTGGATTACCTTCTGTTGCCGACCATCTGGACACAATTACGCAAGGCGGCGGGTGGTCGTTCCGAATGTGGTTCTCTTCAGGGATAGTCGTGCCTCATGATTCCGCGCCAATCTGTCGCCCACTGCCCCTAATCGTTTCACAACCCCGCGAGCGCAATGTCGGGACCCGGGCGGCCACTCGATAAGGGTACTCAATACGGCATCCGCCAGTTTCTGCTCGAGCAGCAACCAAAAGCATAGGTCTTTACAAGAACTCTTATATTAGACATAATCTAAATTACTAATGGACCCCGAGGCGATTAAACGGTCTTTGGACGGCAGCGGTCTGCGTTGCACTGCGCAGCGCTACGCCGTGATGGCATTCTTGATGGACCACAAGGGGCATCCCACGGCGGCGGAAATCTTCAAAGCCGTGAATCGCATGGATCCCCGCTCTTCCAGAGCCACAACTTATAACAATTTGCGGGACCTGGTGAAGGCGGGTTTGGTGCGGGAAGTGGCCGTCGAGGGCCGCGCCGGGCGGTTCGATCTGGAAGGTCTGCGGCACCACCACTTCATATGCGACCGCTGCGCCAATGTGGAGGACGTGGAGTGGTACGACGTGCCCAAACCTGCCTCGCGTTCTCTCGGCAAGAGAGTTGTTCGTGAATGCCAACTTATTTTCCGTGGGCTTTGCGCGAAGTGCGCTCAGCGTGCTTCCCGTTAGGACAGGAGATGTGTGGACACTTTTTGAACGGCCGACCAAGAAAGCGCGTCGGCACTTAATTGTGCGAACCGCAGTCTGATGGGTTCTTAGAGCATCACAGTTGTGAACTAATTCATAAGGAAAAGCATATGGAAAATCCAAAACATATGGAAAACACACTTGCCTCTTCATCGGGGACTGTTTCCCCGGAAGATCAGAGCAAAAACACATCAAGCGAATCCAAGTGCCCGTTCAACCACGGAGCCTCCGCTCCCACGAACCGCGACTGGTGGCCGAATCAGGTGAACCTGAAGGTCCTGCACCAGCACTCAGACCTCTCTGATCCGATGGGTAAGGAGTTCGATTACGCCAAGGAGTTCAAGAGTCTTGATCTGAATGCTGTGATCAAAGACCTTCATGCGCTCATGACCGACTCGCAGGATTGGTGGCCGGCCGACTTCGGGCACTACGGAGGGCTGTTCATCCGCATGGCGTGGCACAGTGCAGGCACGTACCGCATCGGCGATGGCCGCGGCGGAGCCGGGGCTGGGCAGCAACGCTTCGCACCGCTCAATAGCTGGCCGGACAACGTGAACCTCGACAAGGCGCGCCGGCTGCTCTGGCCCGTCAAGCAGAAATATGGCCGAAAGATCTCGTGGGCTGACTTGATGATTCTCGCCGGCAACGTTGCCCTCGAATCGATGGGATTCAAAACCTTCGGTTTCGGCGGCGGACGCGCGGATGTGTGGGAGCCCGAAGAGGTGAATTGGGGGCCGGAAGGCACGTGGCTGGCGGACGAGCGCTACAGCGGCGATCGTGATCTGCAGAGTCCTCTCGGCGCGGTTCAGATGGGCCTGATTTACGTGAACCCGGAAGGGCCCAATGGAAAGCCGGATCCTGTCGCAGCGGCAAGGGACATTCGCGAAACATTTCGTCGGATGGCCATGAACGACGAAGAAACAGTCGCACTGATTGCCGGCGGGCACACCTTCGGGAAGACCCACGGCGCTGCAGTTCCCGCTGACTACGTCGGCGCCGAACCAGAAGGTGCCGACATTCAGGACCAGGGCTTCGGGTGGAAGAATAAGTTTGGAAAAGGTTTTGGAGCTGACACCATCGGCAGCGGCTTGGAAGTCACTTGGACACAGACACCGACCAAGTGGAGCAACAACTTCTTCAACAACCTGTTCGGCTTCGAATGGGAACTGACCAAGAGCCCGGCCGGCGCGCACCAGTGGACGCCGAAAAATGGCACAGGCAACGGCACGGTGCCGGATGCCCACGATCCTTCAAAGCGTCACGCGCCATCCATGTTGACCACTGACCTCGCCTTGCGGTTCGATCCTGCTTACGAAAAGATTTCACGGCGCTTCCACGAGCATCCGGATCAGTTTGCGGATGCATTCGCGCGGGCGTGGTACAAGCTGACGCACCGCGACATGGGTCCGATCGTGCGTTATCTCGGCCCGCTGGTTCCGAAGGAGCAGCTGCCATGGCAGGACCCTATCCCCGCTGTGAATCATCCGCTGGTCAACGAGCAGGACGTTGCTGCTCTGAAGGCGAAGATTCTCGCGTCTGGCCTGTCCGTTTCCCAGCTGGTCTCGACGGCTTGGGCGTCGGCGTCGACGTTCCGCGGCTCTGATAAGCGCGGTGGAGCCAACGGCGCGCGCGTTCGCCTCGTGCCGCAAAGGTTCTGGGAGGTTAACCAACCCACGGAATTGGAGAGGGTGCTGGCGAAGCTGGAAGCAATCCAGAACGAGTTCAATGCTTCTGCGTCTGATGGGAAGAAAGTCTCGCTAGCGGACCTGATCGTTCTCGGCGGCGATGGGGCGATCGAGAAAGCCGCGAAAGACGCCGGAACCGACGTGAAGATCCCCTTCACGCCGGGGCGCATGGACGCGTCGCAGGAGCAAACTGATGTGGAATCCTTCGAACCGCTCGAACCAAAAGCAGATGGATTCCGCAACTATTTGCGGGGCAAGCAGCGGCTGTCGGCTGAGGAGTTGCTGGTCGATAAGGCGCAATTGCTGAAGCTGACCGCGCCTGAGATGACGGTCCTCGTCGGTGGTCTGCGCGTTCTCGGGGCAAACACCGGAAATTCCAAGCACGGCGTCTTCACCAGCAAGCCCGGCACGCTGACCAACGACTTCTTCGTCAACCTTCTCGACATGAGCACGCAATGGCAGCCGTCCAATCACTCCAATGGCTCTGGCGAAGTGTACGAAGGACGCGACCGCAAGACGAACCAGGTCAAGTGGACCGGCACCCGCGTCGACCTGATCTTCGGTTCGCACTCGCAGCTGCGTGCCCTCGCGGAAGTCTATGCCTACATGGACTCCAAGGAGAAGTTTGTGAAAGACTTCGTGGCGGCGTGGATCAAGGTGATGGATCACGATCGGTTTGAGGTGGCCTGAGCTCGACGGAAAAG
>DATNMU010000369.1:0-3290 GCA_035602195.1 Candidatus Acidiferrum sp. | reverse complement strand
GGACCTACCCCACCATGGGTGCGATAATTTCGGTAACGAATCCTCCTGCAACTTATGAAGCGCCACGTCCTCATGTACGGGTTGATCGGTGGAATCTTGATTGCTCTGCTCCGGTGGACCGAGTATCAGTTCCTGGTCGTCGAACATTCCATCGAAATCTACGGCGGACTCATCGCCGCGACCTTTGCCGTTCTTGGCATCTGGCTTGGCCTCAAGCTGACAGCAAAACGCCAGACAATTGTTGTGAGGGAGGTCCCCGTCGCTGCCGAGGGACCGTTCATCCCTGACGAAAGAAAACGTGAGGACCTCCATATCACTCGCCGTGAGCTTGAGATCCTTGAACTGATCGCCCAGGGCCTGAGCAACCGCGAAATCGCCGAGAAGCTTTTTGTGAGCGAGAGCACGGTGAAGACCCATTCCAGCCGTGTTTTCGACAAACTGGGGGCTAGACGTAGGACGCAAGCGGTGCAACTCGGCAAGGAATTCGGCCTTCTCCCCTGATTTACTCGTGCACGAGCACGGTTCGCGCCAACAACCGCTCCCCCAAACGAATGATTTTTCTCTCCGCCGCCAAAATCAGCCAAAAGGATGACGACACCGACCCCGCCTCATGCGGTATGTTGAGCCGCTCAATACGAGCGAACATGAAGTTTGTGAAAACATGAACTTCTTGAAAAAAGGAGCGAACATGAAGTCTCTGAATTCGATGAAGGTCTTTGTCGTGGGTACTCTGTCGATCGGCTTGTTTTCAAGCACTGCGCTCATTCCCGCAACCGCCCAGGAACTCCCGCGGGTCTACGACGCCTCCATGCCACGTGACCAGCAGATCACACTCGCTGAAAGCGCCGCCGCCCCGGCCGAGGTATCCAGTAAAGCCACAGTTTATGTTCTCGGCCCCAAAGGCTACGAGAAAGCGCGCGAAGGCACTAACGGCTTCAGCTGTTTTGTTGGCCGGCATTTCGTAAAGCCCGCAGAAACAACCATTGAGCCGCAGTGCTTCGACGCCGAAGGCAGCCGCACTCTCTTGCTTGTCTACATGCACGGTGAAGAGCTGCGCACAAACGGCAAGTCCGAGGCCGAAATCAAGGCAGACGTCGCCAGCGGATATAAGGAAGGCAGTTACCAGTATCCGAGCAAACCGGGATTCCTTTACATGATGTCCAGCCGGAACCGCTTGAGCGCGATCCCCGAGCACGGCACTGGCATTTTCCCTCCGCACTTGATGTTTTATGCGCCGAACATGACAACGAAAGACATCGGGTTCGACGCCCAACCGAAGCTCGATTATCTTGGGATGACTCACCCGGGAGCAGGCGATAACCTTATCGTAGTTATCCCAGCGGCATCCAAGTCGCCAGCTGACGTGGCTGGTCGCTGAGCCCGTATGAGCATGGGGCCGGCAGCATACGTGGAAAGGTCAGGATCGGATAAAAGGCATTACAAGGATATGAGAAAGATCATCGTCACCTTCGGGCTGATTTCCGGCGCTATCTCCTCGCTGATGATGATAGCGCTGGTGACCTTCGGCGGCAGGATTGGCTTCGACCGCGGCGCGATCATCGGCAACACCTCTATCGTGCTCTCGTTCTTGATGGTGTTTGTCGGCATCCGAACCTACCGGGACAACATCGGCGATGGTCAGATTACCTTTTTAAAGGCTTTTGCCGTTGGCCTCTCCATTACGCTGATATCCTGCATCATCTATGTCGTAACCTGGGAAGTGATCTACTACAACTTCCTGCCTGGTTTCTGGGACGCATATGGCGCTCATTTGGTTCAGAGGCTCACCGCCTCGGGCGCGAGCCCGGCAGCCGTCCAGGCAAAACTTCAGCAGGTCAGAAAATACAAAGAGCTGTACAAAAACCCATTCTTCAACGCAGTGCTCACGTTCATTCATCCCTTCCCGATTGGGCTCGTCATCACGCTGTTCTCCGCGTTGGTCCTGAGGCGAAAGCCGCAACCGCAACCCGAGCAATCACCCTTGCCGGAATCCTGAAGCTGTTCCGGCGGCTTCGCCCTAGGGTCGTCGTTGGCACTCGTGAGTAAACCGCAGATAGCCGCGCTTCAGCCATGCGCTAAACTGGGGCCGGCGGTATTTCGGTACGAAGAGGAGTCATACGTGGAAATACGTCAGCGCATTGCTGTGATCTTGTGCCTGGGGATTGGCCTGGCGTCGTCGGGGCTCACTGTGGCGCAGTCCTCTCCGGGGTTGGGACAAGAGATGAGTCATGCAGATCGCGAGCCGCCCGGACTGCATGACTTCGATTTTTTATTCGGGCGCTGGCAAGTCCATCATCGAAAGCTGAAGCATCGCCTCGTCAACAGTCACGAGTGGATCGAATTCGAAGGGACATTATTCTGCCAGCCACTAATGGGTGGCTACGCTAATGTCGACGACACCGTGTTCGAAGTTCCGGGCGGCACTTACCGCGGCGTAGCTCCCCGATCGTTCGACGCCAAGACGGGGCAGTGGTCGATCTGGTGGATGGACAGCAGGACTCCACTTGGTCCGATGGATCCGCCGGTGAGAGGCGGCTTCCACAATGGCGTAGGAACGTTCTATGCGAACGACGATACCGAAGACGGGAAACCAGTCCGCACACGGCTCATATGGTCCGAGATCACACCCACCTCAGGTCACTGGGAGCAGGCGGAATCAACCGACGGTGGTAAAACGTGGGAAACGGATTGGATAATGGACCTCAAACGAGTGCAATAGTTGGTTGAATGGATATTTGCCTTCGAGACCCGGCGCATCGTTAGGCGCAGCAAAATTGACAATGTCGTTGACGACATCGTCAAGCTGCTCGAATACGCGAAAGGTTTTCCGCAAGAACACTTGATGTCGGCGGGTCAACTGTTTCTAAATCGCGATTACGCTCATCTTCCGACCATTTTCGAATGCCGTCTTTTGGGTCATCCGTGGACCTGCTAAGTTGCTGAAAATACGTTTGTGTAAGATTTCGAATCCTGTAGCGCCCACCATCGAATGCCTGTCTCGCGGCTTCTTCAGATCGGCCCCGTTCCGTGCAGTTGTCAAATTGTCTGTCTTCTGGTGTGATGACGGTGTACTCCTACCTTGATGGGGTGCGCAATGCGGACAGCCAGCAGGCGTACGATGGCGGACACAACGCTTCCCCGCGTTGGCAGGTTCGCTCGCTCCTTCTCACAATGCGTATCGCTGGTTTGCTTTGCTCTGATGCCGGTCACACCGGGTACAAACCAGCCAGGCGTGGCCAGTTATGTTCAGCCAGTGAATCCCACCCAGCGTACAGAGCAAGAATCGAAAG
>DATNMU010000368.1:0-4771 GCA_035602195.1 Candidatus Acidiferrum sp. | reverse complement strand
GAAGCCAAAGACCCATGGCCCCAGCCGAGGTGAATTCGTCCAGAAGACCGCGGCGAGGAGGAGTGAAACGATTCCTTCGAACGCCGCCCAAATCCAAGCTGGGAATTTGAACCAGAAAGCGGAAATTGTTCGAAACAGTCCAACAACAGTAAAGTACGATGCGAACAAAAGCATCCACGCGGTTCCACCTGCCGATGGATGCGTTGCAATGAGCAGGCCGATTGGAACGCCCGCAACGCACGGCATCAGGTGCAGAAGAAATCCACCCCAGCTGCGTTTGTGAAAGGCATGAACGGCCTCCATTAGCCCACTAACGACAAGGAGCCAGCCGAATAGCATCGGCGAGGCCCCGGTTGAATCGGCGGCCCTGAGAGTGCCCAGAGCAACTGTTCCCAATAGGATCAGCGCGACGCCCAGCCGCATGGACCAGGCTTCTCTGCGACGGAATCGTTCCATCTCGGCGGCCTCTGTCCATGCATCGGAGGCCCTTCCTTGCTCTCGGTGTTCGATCACATGAATTCTCCGCTTTCACTCTCCGGACGTAGATTGATCAATGTTCTGCCGAGCCTTAGACGATGCTAGCGATGGGAGATGCGAGCGGCAATTGCTAAGAAGGCGGAACTGCTCGTCAGAAATGAGCGCTAAACGAGAGTCCGTCTAGCGTCACAAAGGACCGTAAGACTTAAGACGTAGGCAACCGCAGTTCGGACAGGAGTCTTGTGAGCTGCGCTGGATGCGCCCTGAACGGGCATCACACTCAAGCCGTGTTTCGCGTTTGGTGGTGAAACACGTAAAGGTACTTATCGTCGGAACTGGTGGCCAAGGGCACGTTTTTTTCTGAGCGGCACTGTGCACGGCCGCCTGCAGATCGGCCTTCTTTACTCCAGCCTTCAAGAACTCAACTTTCAGCGCACTGAACCGGTCGAGTTTTTCCAGATCGCTCAGGATCTGCGAGACCAACTTGTAATGCTTACCAATTCGCCGGTTGGCTGCCGCGGTCAGAGGAATGGCCGGAAAATGAAGTCGCGGAGGGGGATTCTTCTTGTCTTTTACGCGCTCCTTTTACATTCGCTGCGCACTGCAGCGTCGCATACCGTACTTAGACGAACTACAAATGAACATATTATTGCATTTGCATTTTGTATAACGTATCGCAGCGTATTGTACTGGACATATTGGTAGCGTAAGCGTATTCATGACGCTACACACTAACACGCGCCTTGAACTGGGGTCCGTTGCTGCAAAAGTAGCTGAACATCCACAATCTACGGTGGACGTTTGGGGCCGCTTGCGTCTCCCTGTTGCGCTCGTAGCTCGATTGCTCGTAGCTCGAATCGATTGCTGGAGAACTGCGATGGAATTCCTCAGAACTCTGTTTTCTCCCAATGATTTCATGCCCCATGGATTTTGCTATTCGTGGAATGCCGGCCTTGTCTGGCTGCATGTCATCTCCGATTCTTTGATCGCGCTGTCCTACCTCTCAATTCCGGTGACGCTGGTTTATTTCATCCGGAAAAGGCGAGATCTGCCATTTAACTGGATGTTCGTCGCCTTTGGAGTATTCATTCTGGCATGTGGAGCTACCCATGTCATGGAAGTGTGGACGCTCTGGCACGCCACTTACTGGCTCTCCGGTGCGGTCAAAGTTGTAACTGCTATAGCTTCGCTCACCACTGCGGTCCTCCTGGTCAAGCTAGTTCCGCAAGCGCTGGCGTTGCCAAGTCCAGAGGAGTTGAGACGTGAGATCGGCGAGCGCACGCGGGCTCAACTGGAACTGGCACAGGCGAAAAGCAACCTGGAACTCAGGGTAGAGGAACGAACTGCCGAGATCACTGCTACGAATAAAGTACTCACCCAAGAAATTCTCGGGCGTGCCAAGACAGAAGCTCAACTGCGCGGAAGTGAGGAGCGATTTCGCCTGCTCATTGAAGGGGTCCGCGACTATGCTATTTTTTCACTGACTCCGACGGGATACATCACGAGTTGGAATGCTGGCGCTGAACATATCAAGGGATACCAAGCGGCTGAGATTATAGGCCAGCACTTCTCCCTTTTTTACACGCAAGAAGATCTTGAACGTGGCAAGCCGCAGATGCATTTGCTGAGAGCGGCGGACGAAGGTCGGTGCGAAGACGAGGGCTGGCGTGTACGAAAAGACGGATCGCACTTCTGGGCGAACGTGGTCATCACGCCGTTGCGCGACCAGAAGGGAACGCTGATGGGCTTCTCGAAGATAACCCGTGATCTCACCGAACGGAAGCAGGCTGAGAACGCCGCGCAGGAAGCCAGGTCAGAGCTAACGCGCATGGCCCGGGTAACGACGGTGGGGGAGTTGACCGCGTCGGTCGCGCACGAGATTAACCAGCCCCTTGCGGCAATCGTCAATAACGCAAATGCCTGCAATCGGATGCTGGCGAACCAGTCGCCGGATATCGAGGAGTTGCGCGAAGCTGTTATCGATATCGCACAATCCGCGACGAGGGCGAGCGAAATCGTCTCGCACATCCGCGCTTTTTTCAAGGGAACAAGCCAGGACAAGGCCCAGATCGATCTAAACCAGATGATTCACGAAGTTCTTTCGCTTACCGTTGCAGAAGCGGAGAAGAATCGCGTTGCGGTCCAAACTGAATTGGGGAGCGGACTGCCACCAGTCTTGGGCACCCGCGTTGAACTGCAGCAGGTCGTCCTGAACCTTGTGATGAATGGTATTGAGTCAATGACCTCCGCAAAAGGAGAGCGAAAATTGCAGATCAGCTCTCAACAACAAGAACCGGGGAAATTACTGGTCACCGTTCAGGACTCTGGCGGGGGCCTCGACCCTCAACATGCCGCTCATATTTTCGATAGCTTCTTTACTACCAAACCCGAAGGAATGGGCATGGGACTGCCGATCAGCCGATCGATCGTGGAGGCTCACGGCGGCCAATTGAGGCTTGTCCCGTTGCCGCGGCCAGGAGCCACCTTCCAGTTCACACTTCCGGCGTGCGCCTAACGCCAGCATTTGCGGTCCAGCATGAACGAAACTCTGCCCATTGTCTTTGTGGTCGACGACGAGTCAGCCGTTGGGGTCTCCATTAAGAGATTGTTGCATTCCGTTGGCCTCGAAGCTCGGCACTTTACTTCGGCGAGCGAGTTTTTGCGCGCGAAACGTCCCGATGCACCGGGTTGTATCGTCCTCGATGTCCGCCTGCCCGACCTGAGCGGTCTTGATCTCCAGCAAGAGCTGGCGAAGGCAAACGTGGACCTTCCAGTGATCTTTGTCACCGGTCACGCCGATATTCCCATGACCGTCCGCGCCATGAAGGCGGGTGCCGTGGAATTTCTCACCAAACCTTTCCGCGAGCAGGAACTACTGGAAGCGGTGCAGCGCGCCATCAGTAGACACCGACAGACCCGAGATCAACGCGCTTCGATGAGAGTGTTGCAGAGCCGCTATGAGTTGTTGACGCCTCGCGAGCGCGAGGTGTTTCCCCTGGTCGCCAGCGGCTTACTCAACAAGCAAGTCGCTGGCGAACTTAATGCCAGCGAGAAGACGATCAAAGTCCACCGCGGCCAGCTGATGCAGAAGATGGAAGCCCATTCCCTGTCTGACCTCATCCGAATGGCCGAACAGCTGGGAGTTCTTTCCCCGAGGTCCTAGTCAGATAGGACCAAGGCCCAATAGACGAAATTAACTTCCGCGTCTAGTCTCACACTTGTAAGGGGGAGATGAGTATGAGTTCACTAACTCTTAGCGCCGCAGAGATCGGAAACGGGCCTCCTCCGCTACCCGAAGTGATCCACTCGGATCCGAAGGGACGGGGAAAGGCAAAAGACAGTGCGGCTCGGATAGCGATCGTGGACGACGATCCATGGGTGCGAAGATCGCTGGACAGGTTGATGAGGTCTGCAGGTTTCAAAACAGAGTGCTTTGGCTCAGCAGAGGAATTCCTGGAGTCCGCCGATGATTTCCTCGGCTGCGTGATTCTCGATCTGAAGCTTCCTGGGATGAACGGACTGGAACTTCAACGTCGCCTGGCGGACGAGGATAGAAAAATACCGATTGTTTTCGTGTCAGCACACGACGACAGGGCTTCGAAAAGTCAGGCCTTGAAGGCAGGAGCCACGGCCTTTCTGAATAAGCCCTTCGGTGATGAGACCTTGCTCGATGCTGTGGACTCGGCATTGAGACCGGGAAGATCGTGAGTATATGCAGTTCAATGGTGCGTAATCTGACGTGATCGCAAAAGGCGTAGCTGATAGCTCCCAGCGTCAGCATCCAGCGAAACACCGAGATCGTCAGAACGCACTACAACATAAACGCGAAAACAGGGGGGCTGGAGGCTGCAATGGCTATGGTTAGAAAGATCGTTGAGCGACGGCCCAAAAGTGGTCGGCCTTCGCTAGGAGTAACCACATCCCCCAAGAATTCTGTTGGGGCCAAGATCCACGAGATTCTGCTCAGAGATCCATCGCGTGAGTTGGCGAACTCCAGGAAGGACTCGCCGAATTCTGACGGCCGGGAAAAGCTTTCGCTCGAGACTCGCCCGGCCGTCGGCCGTTGTTTCAAAGTGTTGGTCGCAGATGATCACCCGGTTGTACGCTCCGGGCTGGCGTGGCTGCTCGGTAATCGGAGTGACATGCAGATCATTGGCGAGGCCAAGGACGGGCGCGAAGCAGTGGAACAATTTTCCGCGCGACATCCCGACATCGCCTTGTTGGATCTCCGCATGCCCGTGATGGACGGGATCCAGGCCGTAGCTCAGATTTGTGAGAAAGATCCCTCCGCCCG
>DATNMU010000367.1:0-16828 GCA_035602195.1 Candidatus Acidiferrum sp. | reverse complement strand
TACGTCGTAACGGGATTGTCCCGGGCCGCAACGCCTCATGTCTATCTGTCGACAGTGATCGACGAGAGCCCGTGCGACATTGCCTGCGCGTTCAGTTGGCCACTGGCTATGGCCAAGAGGGGGTAATTGTAGTGGAACCATTTCGGATTCACGTCGCGGATGAGGTGCTCAATGATTTGCGGGCACGGTTGCGCAATGCTAGATGGCCCGACCAGATACCTGGTATAGGCTGGGAACAGGGCACCGAGTTGGACTGGTTACGACGCCTCGTATCCTACTGGGCCAACGAGTTCGACTGGCGTGGCTGGGAGCGAAGGCTCAACGCGTTCAACCACTTCACCTGGGAGGGCATCCACTTTGTGTACCAGCATGCGCCAGCAGGTCAGGGTGTGCCGCTCATTCTCACGCACGGCTGGCCCAGCAGTTTCCTCGAATACATGGACATGCTGCCGATGCTCGAGCACTTTGACGTGGTCGTACCCTCCCTGCCCGGGTATGGTTTCTCGCCGCGTCCACCCAAGGTCGGCATCAACTACCGGTACGTCTCGGAGCGCTGGCACCGGCTCATGTCTGAGCTTGGGTATTCCCGCTATGCTGCAGGCGGTTATGACTTTGGGGCCGGGGTGACGACGGTCCTTGCGCTAGACCATCCCGAGTCGGTCATCGGAATATATCTCACCACACTGGAGTCGGATCTCGCCCCCGTGGTGGACGATAGGGAGTTGTCCGAGGCCGAGCGTTCGTACCTTGCGGTGAACCGGCGCTGGGACATGACGGAACGGGGCTACAGCGCGATCCAGTCCACCAAGCCGCAGACTGTCGGCTATGGACTCAACGACTCCCCGGCAGGGCTCGCGGCATATCTGGGTGAGAAATGGCACTCGTGGAGCGACGTTACGCCGAACGACGACTTCCTCTGCGCCACGTTCACTCTGTACTGGATCACGCAGAGCATCACCTCGTCGATGCGCGACTATTGGGACAATCGCTGGCACCCGGTCGATCCCAGCTACGTCAGCGCGCCCACAGCGTTTGGTCTTTTCGCGCACCAGACCGTTGCCGAAGGCGAACTGCCGCGCGCATATTTGGAGCGCTTGTATAACATCCAGCGCTGGACAGTCTTTCCGCGCGGCGGGCACTTCGCCCCGGCAGAGGAACCAGCGGCGGTTGCAGGGGACCTGACCGCCTTCTTCCGTGGCCTAAGCTGAGGCCATGCTGGCGATCCACGCTTCCTGATGCAACGCAATAATAAGAAGAGTGCTCCGCTTTTTTCGCCCGGCTTCATAACAGCTCGCCGAATCGCCATCCCGACTCATCGTTATCATTTCTCTCGCGTTCGATTGTCCGTAGAATCTTCTCAGGTGTAACGAAGGGTGAAAATGATGAAGACTGAACCATGTATTCGGGCCCGCGCTTATACATTCTTATTAGCCATCGTCTGCCTCCCCGCATCATTGCTGGCGGAGCCGGTTAGTCTGCATCAAGTGGTCGAACTCGCGCTACAGCATGCGACGGGGGTTGGGGTAGCGGCTGCCGACGTAGAGCACGCCTCCGCGAGTTACCGGGAACTTCGCAATAGCTACATCCCCCAGCTGACTGCAGGAGCAGGACTGGGTTGGTCGGATGGCTTTCCCCTGAGCCTGGAAGGATCGGCGCCTGCGCTGTTCAACGTGAATGCGCAGTCGGCATTGGTTAATCCGGCTCTTAAATATTTCATTCGTGCGGCGCAGTCCGACGTTACGGTCAACAACCTGCGCACGAAAGATCAGCGGAACCAGGTGATTCAAGACACCGTGTTGAGCTATGCGGAGTTAGCGAAATGGGAGCGACGGCTGAGTGTGCTGCGCGATGCCGAGGGTACCGCTGAGGGTACGGAAGCTGCGGTGGCGCAGCGGGTGAGAGAAGGGATCGACAGCGAATTAGATGGCACACGCGCTCGCCTGTCTGTGGCGCGCTTCCGTTTGCGTCTTGCCGAGGCCAGCGGGGCAGCCGACGTTCTGCGGGAGCATCTTTCCAAATTGACCGGCTTACCCTCAAGTTCCATCGAAATTGATCCTGAATCGGTCCCCGCCGTGCCGGCAGAGGCGGAAGAGAAAAATCAGGAAACAGTACAGAAGGCCGCGGACAATAGTCCCGCCGTGCAGGCTGCGGTTGAACACGCGCGCGCGCAGTACTTGCGAGTCACGGGAGAACGTAAATCCTTATGGCCTAGCATCGACTTCGCGGCGCAGTACGCAAATCTCGCCACTTTTAACAACTATCAGAAGTATTACCAACCCCATAGTTTTCAGCCCAACAACGCTACTGTGGGAGTGGCTATTCACTTCCCATTTCTTAACTATGCGCAACACGCTCGCGTGCAGGAGGCCGAGGCCGATGCCCGCAAAGCGGGGAAGCAGGCGGAAGCGGCCCGCGATCAAGTCTCTGAAGAAACGTTGCGACTCCGGCGATCGGTAACGCAGATGCAGGCGGCCCACGACGTGGCCGAACTGGAATACGAAATCGCGCAGAAAAATGTTGAGGCCGTTCAGACGCGGATGAATGCGGCCACGGCGAACCTGCACGACATGGATAACGCGCGTACCCAAGCCAGCGAACGTTTTATTGCGTTGCAGGATGTGACGTTCGAACTGGAACGAAACCAGGTTGCGCTTCTGCGCGCAACCGGGGACCTGGAGAATTGGGCGCTGGGAACGAAGTAGGCTGGGCCAGCGCTGATTCTCGCCGCTCAGTGCCTGAAATCGCCTATTCGACGTCAAACGGTTCGTATTGAAGGGGAGTAGACAGTAAACTGGAATTAATTATTCCTATTCCATGGATTGCCAGCACCGAAGTGCTGTGGTCTTTCCTGTGGTCTTTCCTGTGGTCTTTTGGGACGAACCTGCATAAACACTGGATTTCGCACGCACCTTGCGCTTCGGAATGGTAAAATAGAAGCTCACCCATTATGCCTCTAAAATCACTTTTCCTGAATCCCCCTTCTTTCGAAAACTTTGACGGCGGCGCCGGTTCGCGTTGGCCGGCGACTCGCGAAATCGAGAGTTACTGGTACCCGGTCTGGCTGGCTTATCCCACGGGAATGTTGGAGGGGGCGCGATTACTGGACGCGCCGTCGCATCATGTTTCCGCGCAACAGACCATCGACATTGCCAGGGACTATGAGTTTCTTGTGTTGTTTACGAGCACACCGGGATTCCCAGGGGACATCGGTCTGGCGAGCGCGATCAAAGCAGCGAATCCGAAGATCAAGATTGCTTTTGTCGGGCCGCATGTGAGCGTGCTGCCGGAAAAATCCTTACGCGATTGTCCGGCAATTGATTTCATCGTGCGCAAGGAATTTGATTACGCGGTGGTCGATTTTGCGAAGGGCAAGCCTCTGGCGGAAATTCCGGGCGTGTCGTTCCTGAAAGACGACAAGATCGTGCACAATCCGGATGCGCCGCAGATTCAGGACCTGGACGCGCTTCCGCATGTTACCGATATTTACAAGCGCGATCTCGATGTTAAGCGATACAACGTGCCGTTCCTGCTGCATCCTTACGTTTCGCTTTATACAACGCGGGGATGTCCGGCGCAGTGCACCTTCTGTTTGTGGCCGCAGACTTTGAGCGGACATCCGTGGCGCAAGCGCTCGACTGACGACGTGGCCGCGGAAATGTCGAAGGTGAAGCAGTACTGGCCGGAAGTAAAGGAATTTTTCTTCGACGACGACACCTTCAACATCCAGAAGGCGCGAACGGTTGAGTTATGCGCCAAGCTGAAGCCGCTGGGGTTGACGTGGTCTTGCACTTCGCGCGTCACGACTGACTACGAAACGCTGAAGGCAATGAAGGAATCCGGGTGCAGGTTGCTCATCGTCGGGTACGAATCCGGCGATCCGCAGATTTTGAAGAATATCAAGAAGGGTGCAACCGTCGAGCGCGCGCGGCAATTCACCAAAGACTGCCACAAGCTTGGTCTGGTTATTCATGGCGACTTCATCCTCGGGTTGCCGGGCGAGACCCATGAGACGATCAACAACACGATCAAGTTCGCCAAAGAGTTGGATGTGGAGACGATTCAGGTTTCGGTGGCGCACGCGTATCCGGGCACTGAGCTTTACGATTATGCGGTAAAGAACGGGTTCATGGTGGGCGACAATAAGATGGTGGATGAAGGCGGACACCAGTTGGCGCATATCCAGTATCCGGGCCTGCCGGCGGACGACATACTTTCCGCCGTGCATCGTTTTTATGACGAATATTATTTCCGTCCCAAGGCGGCTTTCCGCATTTTGAAAAAAGCGGCCTTTGACAGCAACGACCGCAAGCGTCTTTTCTACGAAGCTAAGACCTTCTTGAAGCTTCGCTCGCAGCGCAACAAACTCGTCAAGCGGCACAGCGAAGAGGCTGCGGCGCTCGCCAAGGCGTGATAGGAAAAAGGCTTTCACTACAGAGTCACAGAGAAAATCCTTAAGGTGTGCGTTTTCTCGGTGACTCTGTCTTGAAGGTGCAGAACTAAGCACCTAATCTTCCAGTGAACTTCCGCAAGTATCTTGTGCTGGCCGGGGTCACGGTATTCGCCGCGTCCGGCGACTCCATGCTCTCGCATGGGATGAAGCAAACGGGCAGCATTTCGCTCAACCATCTGCAAAGCGTAATTTTTGCGATTCTCAATCCCTGGGTCGCGGTCGGGATTCTCCTGCTGCTCGCATTTTTCGCGACCTACATGACTGCGCTCTCCTGGGCTGATCTTACGTATGTTCTGCCGGCGACTTCGCTAGGTTACGTGCTGCTCGCGCTGGTGGCGCGATTTGTGCTCCATGAGCACGTCAGCCCGCTGCGCTGGTTTGGCATTGCTTTGATTACTGGTGGAGTGGGATTCGTTGCGGGCGGGCCGGAGTTGACCGAGCATCCGCGCGCCAGCGAGTCCGGGGACGAAGCGCGCGCCACATCGGCGGCAAAATCCACGCTTCTCGCAAAGGATGCGAGAAACGGGGCAGCCAGCGGAGTAAAACCATGAGGGGTATTTACACGTGGAGCGCCATCCTCGCCATTGTTTTTGCCTCGGTGGTGGGCGATGTGCTGCTGGCCCGCGCCATGAAACAAGTGGGAGACGTTGGGGCTTTGTGGCGGCGTTCTGGATTAGGCGTCGTGATCGGGCGCACGCTAGGCAATGGCAACTTTGTTGTGGGCGTGATGGCGATGGCCGTGGCCTTCTTCAGCCTGCTGTTCGCTCTTTCCTGGGGCGACGTGAGCCTGGTGGCTCCCGCGGCGGCCTCTCTCACCTTTATTGGCAACGCCATCGCCGCGAAGATTTTTCTGCATGAACGCGTGGACCGCAGGAGATGGATTGCAGCCGGCCTGGTTGCTGCTGGAGTGGCGCTGCTGGCGGGCTGAGAAGCATCAGTGTGCGGCCCCCGCCGGCCCTTTCCTCACCGCCTTCTTTAGGGCAAAGACGATGGGCACGCAAGCGAAGCACGCGATTGCCATGTAACGGAAATCGTCGACGTAGGACCATAGGCGCGCCTGTCCGGTCAGGGCCTGGTTGAGCAAACCATAGCTGCGCTCGACGGCGGTGGTGGGTGACGCTCCTTGCGCGCTGAGATAGCGCTGCAACCCCTGCATGGCGCCAAGCACCTCGGGACGCGCCACATCGAGCGAACCCGCAAGCTCGGTGCGATGCAGTTGTTCGTGGCGCGACACGATTGTATTCACGATCGAGATTCCGATGCTGCCGCCGATGTTGCGAAACAAGTTGTACAATCCGCTGGCGTTGCCGATCTCTTCGTTCTTCAGAAACGCCATAGTAGTAGTTGAGAGCGGGACAAAGACGCAGCCAGAGCCGAATCCGCTAATCAGAATGGCCCACAAGAAACTCCATTGTCCGATGGAAAGATTGACCTCTCCGAACCACAGGCTGGCCGCGCCGAATAGAGAGAATCCGAAGGCGATGAGCCACCGATTGTCCATTTTCGCGGTGAGATAGCCGATCACCGGCATCGCACAAATCGCCCCAATGCCACGCGGGCTGACGGCCCATCCGGCAGCGAACGCGGTGTAGCCCAGCAGTTCCTGATAGAACAAGGGCAGCAACGTGATCAAGCCATAAATGCCGGCTCCAAAGAGCCCGATCAGCACGCATCCCAGGGTAAAGTTACGATGGCGAAAGATTTTGAGATCAACGAGCGGCTGTTTATGGCGCAATTCGCGAATGATAAACGCCACAAAACTGGTGAGCAGAATTGCAGCGGCCCAGCGAATCCAGGTGGCGCCGAACCAGTCATCTTCCTGACCCTTATCGAGGATAATCTGCAGGCAGCCCAGCCAGACACCAAGCAGGCCGAGACCGATGCCGTCGAACTTTCCGGGCTTGGCGTTTTTTACGTACGGGGGATCTTCCACGTAACGCGAGATCATGAAAATCGCAAAGACCCCGACTGGGATGTTGATGTAAAAAGCCCAACGCCAGGAATAAGTATCGGTGAGCCAGCCGCCGAGAGTGGGCCCCAGAACCGGCGCAACCACCACTCCCAGGGCGAAGACTGCCATAGCCATGCCACGTTTTTGGGGAGGAAAGCTTTCGAGGAGAATTGCCTGGGAAAGCGGCTGCAGCGCCCCTCCGCCCGCGCCTTGCACGGCGCGCGCAAGCAGCATCATGGCAAGGCTGGTGGCGGATCCGCATGCGAATGAAGAAATGGTGAATATGACGATGCAGGTGATCAGAAAACGCTTTCGTCCGAAACGCAAGGAGAACCAACCACTCGCCGGCAAGATGACGGCATTCGCCACCAGGTAACTCGTAAGCACCCAGGTAGCTTCGTCGTTGGTGGCGGAGAGGCTGCCAGCAATGTAGGGTAAGGCTACGGCGGCGATGGAAGTGTCGAGCACTTCCATGAACGTCGCGAGCATGACGGCGATTGCGATCAGCCAGGGATTCGGAGCTGGCTGGACCGCGCTGGACTGAGTCGAATTAGCCTGTGAGGACGCGGCAGCCATTCTTCTTCCGTGAGCAGCAAATCTAAGTCGCACCGATGGGACGGCGGGTTATTAAAGATGCGACTGGCAGTCGACAGGTTTCATGAAATCGGCCGTTGTGTCCATGCGGATCGACCTTGACCTCCTTCCGCAAAAGGAGTTTATTGAGTGAAAGATATGACTGAACAACTGGCTGATAAGCAATGCGTGCCGTGCCGTGGCGGAGTGCCTGCGCTCAAAGGCAAGGAACTCGAGACGCTGCATAAGAGTGTTCCGCAGTGGAGCGTGGTCGATCAGCATCACCTAACCCGCAGCTACAAATTTCCTGATTTCAAGCAGGCGCTGGAGTTTGTGAATCGAGTGGGAGCCCTGGCCGAGAAACAGGGACATCATCCAGATATTTTGCTGGCGTGGGGCAAGGCCGAGATCACTCTTTGGACGCACAAAGTTGACGGACTGACAGAGAGTGATTTTATTATGGCGGCGAAGATTGACCGTCTGCAGAGCTAAAACCCTCATCTTTTTCTGTGCTACTTCGGCGCGGCTGGAAGCCCTGCCCTTTCAGATCTGTGCTCCCAGCGGCGGCTGAAGGCCGCAATCTTTCAAAGCTTGTGATGCAATAAGTTTTGATCCGAAGACTCCTCCGTTTTCTTCCTTCCGAAGCGCATAGCCAGCGCCCACAAGGCCGCTGGTATCAACATCACCAATCCTGTCCAAGTTGCGACGGTGCGAGCGGAGACACCGGCGTCGAGCAAGCGTCCGCACAAGAAAGCGCCAGCGGCGATGGTGAGCATCGAGAAGCCGAGGTCGGCGGAGAAAACGCGGCCGCGGAAGCGGTCGTCGGTGTGAAGTTGCAGCAGCGTGGTAGAGAAAACCCAGACTGTCGATCCGCCCATGTGCGCGAGCATGGCGCAAGCGGCGGCCATCCATACCGTGTGGCTGAATCCGAGTGCCGTGTATCCGACCGCAACCGTGAGATAGCCAAAGAGAATGCCAAGCTGCAAGCGATGATCGCTGCGGCCCGCCCAGCGTGCGGAGATCAGGGGACCGACCAGCGCTCCCAGGCCGCGCCCCCCCAGCAGGATGCTCATGCTCAGCATTGCGCCGCGGGCGGCGTCAACGCGGTGCCAATGTAACGCAAACTCGTGCGCGCCCAGCACGGTGAAGATTACCCAACTGGGCCCGATCATGAGTTCCCCCGCTTTGGCAAATACGGTGGGCAGCAGCGTGCGGTGATTGCGAATATAGCGAATGCCCTCGAGCACTGGAGAGAAGTCGACCAGATCGCGGGGAGCCAGCGGCGTGGCGGATTCGGCATGCGGTTCCGCGAAGTGCATGCCTGCGATAAGAATCGCCGAGGCAAGAAAAGACAGCGCGTTGAGAACGAACACTGCATCTCGCCCGAAGAATGCGGCGACCACGCCACCGACGGACGCGCCAACTAATAGGTTCACAGACCACGTAGCGGAAGAGAGCGTATTGGCGATCAACACCTCTCCTTTAGCTGCGATGTTGGGGACGACCGAACTGCGGGCCGGTTCGAAGAAGGCGGCCATGATGGTCTCGGCCAGCAACAGCGGGTAGACCAGCCATACCGTAGAGCGCGAACGAACGAGAAGCATGGCCAGCACCACCGCAAAACGCACCAGGTCGGCGGCGATCATGACATACTTGCGGCGCAGTCGGTCGTTCACGACCCCCGCCATCGGGCCGACGAACGTCTGGGGCAAGACTTGCAGAACTAGGGCCAGAGCGACTGAACTGGCGTGGCCGGTTAACTGAAGCAGCAGCGTATAGATGGAAAGGGTGTAGAACCAGTCGCCAATCTCGCTGACAATCTGCGCCATCCAGAGGCAGCGGAAATTACGGTTCCCGCGCAGCAGGCGCGCGTACGACGAGAGCGAGATAGAGGGCAGACTGTGCTCGGGCTGCGGGTCCATGGGATTGGGTTCGGGCGATGGAAATACGATATCAGGGCGCGGTCTCGTACGAGCTTCGGCAGTTCGTGCCGATTGTATTTACGCTAAAGAAGGCGGTGAGGAGGGCCGGCGCACTAACGTGAAGGAATGCGTTACGTCCGTTTAGTCCGTGCGCGAAGGGCAGCAATCAGTCCCTTCTTCTCTATTTCAGATTGCCGGATGCTGATCCACGGCCCTTTGCTCGCTTTGATAAGTTGTCTTTCGAGGGAACGCAACCGCTCTTTCTTTCTACCCAGATCGGGGTCAGACATGTCTCTCACGATACACCTCCTGCCAGTTTCTTTATTGGTTGATCACTGAACCATAATCGGCCTCGGCTTGTGCCCACGCGTTCGGCATGATGTCTCCTTCGGTGCGGCAGGCATGAATCCATCTCGTGAGGCACGAGAGATCGAACTGCATGAAACGATTTATAGTGCCGCTGTCGACTGAGGGATCGAAGATGAAATGAACCCCGCGGCATGGGCCGTCGCACCCGCCGGGCCTGCCAACTGCGTAATGGGGATGGGTAGCTGGCCGTCGGTAGTTCTCCGCGAATGATGGCACGCTATATGCATCTGCTAGCAGTGCGTAATCGGGCCACCAACGGTATGCCGGGACTCCAACCACTGCGTGAAATCCCTTACCTGAAACAAATCCCTTGTCCATTCTTACTTGCGCCCTAATCTGCTGGGGGCGTCCGCCGGCCAGCATGAAGAGGTGCGACACATTGTGGCGGCTCAGGAATTCAATGTGTCGAAAATAGAAATCGTCCCACGAAATCTCGACCCTACACGAGTCCTCCGTGCAGTTACCCTCAAAGTGCGCACGGCTCTTCCATTTGCGCTTTAGATTTTGAACGTCACTAAAAGTGTGGCGATGGATTTCTAAAGATCGAATATCGGCGAGCAGCCGCTCGGCCCGCCGACGCAAGGCGTGTTGCTCCGCTTGGATGATCCCTACAAAGAAGAGGAAAGCGATGCAAATTCCGAGAACTGCAGTCCGAAGAACACGCGCGGTCTTTCGCAGACGGCTCACCTAATGATAGACACCGCGAAGAACAAGCCCGGATGAGATTAGAACGGAATATCCTCATCCGTAATTGGCCCCGAGCCTGCCGTCGCATGCTCGGGCTCTGGGGTGCGCTGGTCGAAGTTATTGCCGCCACCGGCCGATGCGGCGCGCGCGCTATTGAAGTCTCCGCCGGTGCCTTCTCCGCGGCCTCCGAGCAGGATCAGGTCGCTGCCGACTACTTCGGTCATATATTTCTTCTGTCCGCTGGTCTTGTCATCCCATGAACGAGTCTGCAGGCGGCCTTCGATATAAACCTTGCCGCCCTTCTTGAGATACTCGCCGGCGATTTCGGCCAGGCGCTGCCAGAGCACCACGTTGTGCCACTCGGTGCGGTCCTGCCATTCGCCGGCCTTATCCTTAAAGCGTTCGTTGGTGGCGATGGTCAACTTGGCCACGGGCGTGCCTTGCGGCGTGTATTTAATCTCCGGATCTTTCCCAAGATTTCCGATCAATTGAACCCGGTTCAAACTCTTTCCAGCCATGGGATGCTCCTTTGCAGGGGTTCACTATAGCAGAATTGGCGAGGTGGAAATTGTGCCAACCATCACAATCTGTGAGACAAGTGCCGTTTTGGTTCCTGATAGTTGGAACATGGGGAGGCTACAAACTGCGCGATTCGGGTTATAATCCCGCCATGCCTCCTGCACCCGGCGCCACCAGAGCTGTCGGCATGGTCCCCGACGAAATGAAGTGGGAACCGAAGTCCAAGGGACTGGTCACGCCGCGCAAGAAAAAGCCGAAAGAATTGGCTGTGATTACCGAATGCTGCACGGGATGCGCCGGTTCGCCAGCGTGTGTCGAGTATTGTCCGGTGGAAGACTGTATGTTCTGGGTGCCGGATGAAGACAGCACGCCGTTCGGCCGCATCGCGGTCGATCCGATTCTCTGCATCGGCTGCAAAAAGTGCCTTAGCAAAGGGCCTGACGGATGCTTCCTCGATGGCTGTCCGTGGGACGCTATTGCGATGGTCGATATTGCGGAAGTGGAAAAAGAAGTCGGGCCGATGGCGATTTGAAGGCAGCTTCTAGCTGTTAGCTCTTAGCTGCTAGCCAAACCGGAGGTCTAGTGGCAACTCGTCCTTCCGAACTGTTCGCGATCTCCGCCACCATCCTTCTCGTTCTGAGTTTTCTGTCCCGTCTGTCAACGACTCAGACCGGAGTAGGCGTGCACTTACGCAGCACCGTGCATGTGTTCCCACCGAGCACGGTATTTTTGATGATGGCGTCGCTGCTTTGCTTTTCGGCCGCAATCTACGCGATCGTGCCTCTGCAAATGAATGTGAAGGCCGGCGTCTGGCACTACTGGATGACGGCAATCCCGATCGTTATTTTCTGGGCCTGTTTCTATCTATTTGTGTTTCGTCAGGCGGATGGAGCGAACACATCCTATCGGCTGGCGGTCTTGCTGGGACAGTTCATATCTCTAGCGGTCATCCTTATCGCGCAGACGATCTTCGCCGCAAATCTCATGGTTGCTGTAATCCGACTCAGAAACATCACCGCACGTCCCTAAGGTTCTACCGCTCGCTTCGCTGGCTCTTCTTCTTCGGTGGACGCTCGCCGGAGTGTTCCGGACTTCCTCCAGGCTCTGGAAAGTCGCTATCGGCATTCTTGATAGAAGGGTCCTGATCGCGGTGGCCGAGCTGCTCGGACAAGGCAAGGTTCCCATCGTGGTGATGTTCTTCGCCTTCGACGGCGCCCTTGGCGCGGTCGGGATCGTTATCGGAAATTTTCGTCATCATAAACTCCTGTCTCGAAACCAAAGTGGCTGAAACTAATTATTCGCCGGAACGGCTTGAAACTCCTAGCTTCTTTAGCCGCTCTCGCGCCTGCAGCGCCTCATTCGAGCGGGGATAGCGCTGGATTACTCGGCGCAGTTCCACCACTCCATCTTCCTGCTTGCCCAACTCGATCAGGGCGAAGCCCTTCTTCAACTGCGCGGATGCCGATTTGTTTCCGCTGGGAAAGTTCTGCAGAACCTGGTCATAGCTCTGTGCCGCCTGCGCGTAATTTCCCTGGCGGAATTGAATTTCGCCAAGATAGAAATAGCAGTTCCCGGCGAGATCGGTGTTCGGATAGAACTTCACGTAGTCGGAAAATTCCTGCGTGGCCAGATCGTTCTTGTCGCCGTTGTAATCGCGCAGCGCGTTGTTGTAGAGCACATCCGGCGGCGGCGCCGAGGCCATGGCCTGCTGCTGCGCCTGTTGCTGGGCCTGATTCGCGGCCTGGCTTTGTTGCGACGACTGCATATCCTCGAGCTGCTTGCTCACTTTCGCCAGACGGGCCTTCAGTTCGTCCAGGCTGTCGTTGAGCGACTGAATCTGGCCGGATAGTTGTTCCACATGTCCCGAGGAATCCCCCTGCTGCTTCTGCAGCGAATTCTGCAGAGCAGTCAGCGCGTTGGCGACTTTGTTCACCGCGTCGGTATCCTGCTCCACAAGATTCTTCATGACGCCCATGCGCTCGTCGAAGCTGCGCTGCATGGCGGTCATCTGCTCCTGCAGTTGCTGAACCTGAGTTTGCAGTTGAATCATTTCTTTGCTGGCGCCCCAGGCTGGCGTGATGGCCAGCCAAAGCATGCCGAGCACCGCGAAACGAGTGGACCATTGTCGATATGTCATAAGTTGATTTGCCTTAAGCGAGAGAGTTGCTGAACCTATTTTAGACGGATTGGCGGGTCTGCGGGTTGCGAAGATTGTCGCGCGAGAACAATAGGAAATAAGGGGCGGATCTCTCCGCCCCGCAAGCATTATTAATTACTTCTGATAAACGAAGTGGCCGCGACGATTCTGCTGCCAGCACTGTTCGTTGGATTCCATGCAGAACGGCTTTTCCTTGCCGTAGCTGATGGTCTTGATGTGGTTGGCGCCTACTCCCGCGGAGACCAGAGCATTCTTCACCGAAGAAGCGCGCTGGTCGCCGAGAGCGAGGTTGTATTCTGTGGAACCACGCTCGTCGCAGTGCCCTTCGATCGTGAAGTTGATGCTCGAGTGCTGATTCAGGAACTGGGCATCAGCTTGAATGGTCGACTGCTGCATGCTGGTGATATCCGACTTGTCGTAGTCGAAGTAAATGTCCTTTACCGTCTGCCCAAAAAGGTCCTCTTCGCTGGGCGAGGGCGTCGGAGTTTCGGCTACAGGGGCTTGGGCCACGGTGAGCCGGGTGGTGGCCTCCTGCGTTCCGCCTGAACCTTTGGCTACCAGGTGATAGGTTGTCGAGTCGCTGGGACTGACCTGCTGCGATCCGCTGGCTTGCACGGCGCCGATGCCGTCGATGGAGACATCGGTAGCGCCAGAGGCTTGCCAGCTTAAGGTTGCGGATTGTCCCTTCTGAATGGTGTCAGGACTCACCGAGATGGAAGCGGTGGGCGCTGGCGGCGGGGGTGGTGGAGGTGGTGGCGGAGGTGCCGCCTTCTTTTTGCAAGCGCCCAGCATCATGATCGCGCACAAGGCGAGGATGGTGGCGAGCGCCTTCATTGTCTGTTGAGCGGAGTTAATCTTTTTCACGTTAGTCCTCTTCAATTTTAATCCTCCTGCGAACCCGACAAAGCGTCGAGTTCAGACGAAGTGTTTTGATTTCCAACTATCTATTTCCAACTCCAGTTCGGTTGCGAGTTGCGTCCCGTAAAAGTCAGCTGATGGAGTTTAGTGCCATCGGCCAGCATTTCCCAGATTTCTTCCTTACCGGAGCGCGCCGACTGAAAAACAATATGCCGGCCGTCGGGCGACCATGAAGGGGAATCGTTGCGGCCACCATCGTGGGTGAGTTGCACCCATTGTTTGCTGGCGATATCCATTAAATAAATATCAGAAGAGCCAGGTTCACCGGGACCATACTTTCGAATCCACGCCAGGGTTAGGAATTGGCCGTTCGGCGACCAGTTGGGCGAAACGGCATAGCCCTGGTCTGTCATCCGTGTCTGGTTGGTCCCGTCGGCTTCCATGGTATAGACCTGCGGCAATCCGGTGCTGCCGCTTACAAAAGCGATCTGCGCGCCCGTTTTGCGGTTCCACACGGGAGAAACGTCGGGGCCTTTGCCGCTGGTCATGCGATGGAGATTGCCGCCGCTGGAATCGCACTCATAGATCTGCGAATTGCCGCCGCGCGAAGATGAGAGTGCGAGTTTGGTTCCGTCCGGCGACCAGGCGGGCGCCAGATTGGTGCCGCCGAAGCGCGGGAAACTGACCAGCCGATTGAGTTCCGTCGAGTACATCAGAATGTCCCACCCAGATTTCGTAAGGGAGCTGAACGCCAGGCGTGTGCCGTCCGGCGAGATGCGCGGTGAAAGCGCGATTGCACTCTGGTGAGTGAGTTGGTGCTGGTTGGAGCCGTCGTAATCCATCACCCAGATTTCTTTGTGGCCGGAGCGGTCGCTTACAAAATAAATTTTGCTCTCAGCGATGCCGGGAATGCCACCGCCCAGACGAAAAATAATTTCGTCGGCGAACTTGTGAGCAATCACGCGGGCAGCTTCGTCGCTGGCAACATCGGCGTATTGCTTACCCAGAACCTGAGGCGACGCGGTGTTCTTTACATCGTAAAGCCAGCCTTGGACCGTAACTTTGCCCGCGGCCACACCCAGATTTCCGAATGCCAGCATCGCGGCGTTGGGAGGAGGCGAGTTCCACGCAGGAAACGTGATCTCGGTCGGCTGGCCGGGGACCTGCAATGGATAAAAACTCTTGGAAACCAGCTCAACCACTCCGGAATTATCCAGATCATTCCAGAACGTGTCATTGAAAGTCTTCAGCAGCGCGGCGTTCTGCGGGTCGGTGGTGGCGGGCTTGAAGTCAGGAACCGCAAGGCGCACTTTTTCCACGCCCAAGCCGGAACCGGTGCGAACCCAGTCCTGAGCGGAAGCGGGAGAGACTGACAGCGAAAAGAGGAGAATCAGGAAACTCACAGCGCTCAAGAGCCGAGCGCCGATGAGGGCAGGTTGCGAAGATGTTTCACGTGTCTCGTCAATCCGGATGGAGCCGTTACGCAAACCCGTGCGAAAGGATACCGTATACGACAGTGTCGTAGACCGATAGGTTCTCATTGGCAAGGTACGTTTGATCATAAACGGAATCTGGGAGCAAAAGAATAATCAGGTGGATGCTCGATCATTTTCCTACCAATGAGTAGTGCATCGCCTGTGTAGATGCGGACGCGAGCCTTTAGCGCCACAATTTATTTCTTGCTGTAATCGAACCAATATTCTACCGAGATCTTGCTGCCGCCGTAGTCCGGGGGCAGTGGTCCAAATGTATCGATGCGCTGCAGCGCCCGGGTCGCCGAAACGTCAAGGGAGGGGACGCCGCTGGACTGCTCGACCCGCACGTTGTAAGGGTGCCCATCACGCGCCACATCAAACGTGATGTAAACACGCTGGGCGCTGGTAATCCGCGGGTCGACCTCATACTTCAGCCAGTTCTCGGACACTTTGCGCTGCACAATCTGCACGTACCAACCATACTTTGTTCCGAAGTCGCCTCCGCTTCCCGAAATGCCAAAACCGCCTTTGGCGCCACCAGCAGCGAAGCTACCGTAAGGTCCGCTGACCGGTCCACCTTCTCCGAATGCGACCTGGTTGGTTTCGGGCTCAGGCGCAGGCTTCGGCTTCTCTTTGGTGGGTGTCGGAGGCTTCTTGGGTTTTATTTTTGTATCTTTGCCCTGGATCGCAATCGCGTCGGGCTCTTTCTCCTCAATCTTCGGTTGCGACTTCGCGACGCCTTTTGACTCGTTGGCCAGGACGTTTTCGGTCTTTGCTGGTGTCGAGGGCAAGGGCACGGAACTGACCATGGTGACCCCGATGGCCGAACCGCCGCCGCCGCCTCCCCAATTGTCGCCCCGAGCACCCGTGAAAACGGTGGAGTAGAGCAAAATCAGGGCAGTGACGGCGATATGGAATCCGGTCGACCAGGCCAGCGCGCGCGGCCAACTATCGTGCTCGAAAAAGATCTCAGCGTTTTGCGCCATTTTGATCCAAAGGCTGAGTGACGATGCTCACATTGGTGATTCCCGACTGCTTTACGGCGTCCATGACTGTAGCGAAGGCGCCAAAGGGCACATTCTCGTCGGCGCGGACGAAGATGAACTGGTTGCGCGGATCGCGGACTCTCTGGCGAATGCTGGAGGCAATCTGATTAATGTTGATGGCGTCGTTGCCGAGAAATACCCGTTGATCCTTGTTGATCGTGATGACGATGCGCTCTTCGGTGATTTCTTTGACCGTGCGGGTCTTGGGAACGCTGACCTCTATGCCGGACTGCAGAACGGGCGCGGTCACCATAAAGATGATCAGCAGAACCAGTACGACGTCGACCAGCGGCGTGATGTTGATATCGGCGAGTGCGATTTGAGTGCGGCCATTGGAGGAAGTAAAGGCCATCAGCGCCTCACTTCGGCGGCAGCCTGCGGCTGCATACTCTCAATGGCATTGAGAACCTCGAGGGAGAAATCGTCGCCGCGCGCGGCGAACACCCGAATCGAGTTGCCGATCAAATTGTAGGCGATGACGGCGGGAATGGCGGCGGCCAATCCGGCCGCAGTAGTAATCAGCGCCTCGGAAATTCCTGGAGCAACCGCGCGCAGCGTTGCGCCGCCCGCCGTACCGAGCCCGTGAAACGCGTCAATAATGCCCCAGACCGTTCCAAACAAGCCGATGAACGGCGTAACCGAAGCCGTAATGGCGAGCCACGGGAGGTTGCGCTCCAGCCGCGTGATTTCCTCCGATGCTCCAATCTGCATGCCGCGCTGCACTGCGGTGAGACTCCGGAGGCTTGCCGATGGCGTGGATACTTGGCGTTTGTATTCAGAATAACCGCCCTCGAATACGCCAACCAGCGGGCTGGGACGG
>DATNMU010000366.1:0-3945 GCA_035602195.1 Candidatus Acidiferrum sp. | reverse complement strand
GATCCAATTTTCACAGCGCTCGCTCCTGGAATAGGCGCTGCTCCTCGCACTGCTGGCCGCGAAAAGATCGGCGGTACGGCCGAACAAGGCTACCTGCACTGTGGTCCAAATGGTGCCGGCCATTTCGTCAAGATGGTTCACAACGGAATCGAGTACGGCGTGATGGCAGCATATGCGGAGGGGATCTCTATTTTGCGTAAGGCGAACGTCGGCAAACAAGACATCAGCGCAGCCGATGCGGAAACAACGCCATTGCGCGACCCCGAGCACTATCAGTACTCCATGAATCTGCGAGACATCGCCGAGGTTTGGCGGCGTGGAAGTGTGATCGCCTCCTGGCTGCTCGACCTGACCGCCGCGGCCCTTCTTCAGGATCAGAATCTGTCGAAGTTTGCCGGCCGGGTCTCCGACTCCGGCGAAGGACGCTGGACGATTAAAGCCGCGATCGACGAAGCTGTGCCAACGCCCGTTCTTACGTGCGCGCTTTATGAGCGCTTCAGTTCCCGGAGTGAGGCTGACTTCGCGAACAAACTCTTATCCGCGATGCGGTATGAATTCGGCGGGCACCTGGAGAAATCCGAGGGCCAATCGAAAGTGGCTTGAGGGAACGCTACCCGCTGCGCTTGAGAGCCTTTGTGAGGTTCATTGTCCCGGGCTCTCACTCGCAGACCGACCGAAGCCGAAGCGTTCGCGCATGCGTTGCCGGAAGCGTTCGCGTTCTTCCGGCGTCGTGCATCGCTCTCTTATGCGATGACGGAAGCGGGGGCGACTGGAATGGTGGCCGCCAAATCCGCCGAAGAGGATCCGGCATAGGACTAGAAGTCCAAGCGCTTGCCAGAAGCTGAGTCGGCGCCAGTCGAACAGCGGCGGCAGCAGCCAATTCCACAGGTGCATCACGATTTCGCCCCCGACGAAGGCAAATAGCACCATAGCCAGGATCGCCAGCGGGGGAATGAAAATCCATTTCCATCTCATATTCAGTTCCTCACGATCAGGACCTAACTACGGTTCCCTTTGCCGGCGCAAGCGCGAGCACTGCGACGCCGATGACAGCGAAGGCAAGTGAGCCGATCAGCAGATGCATTCGTTCGTTCACGTTATGCAGTGACTGCACCGTCATAACTGCGGCATGAGCAATACTCGACCATGCCGCGAAGGCGATGAGTGTGCGATTCGCGGACGGATTACGTGACGCTAGGAGCAGGAAGACGCCGAGTGTGACGTAAATGCTGAGCATCATCTGCAGTGTTTCTTCCTCCTGTAGTTGTATCACCCCGTAAACCGTAGCGACGAACAGCAATCCCACGATCACCAAGACGACCTTTAGCGCACGTTCTCGAATCATGGTGTTTCCCTCACAGACCGATCTGTCACTACAGCAGTCTCACAGCCCTGCTCCTTATACGGGCGATTAAATCACGCATGCGCGTGACCGATTACTTTCTTATGGTACGCATTTGCATCCCGACCTCGGACCAGCAAGAAAATCATCAATATCAATGGCAGGAAACTAAATAGAAAAAGCATGCCGGTCTTTAGTAATAACGAGTAATAACGCGGGAAATATTTGTTGTCTCGCCAGGAATATGGAAGACGCTGCAATGAACAGAGCGAAGCACATGCGCCAAAGGTGCCGCGCCAGACGCTGTGTGCCAGAAGTCCCTCCGCGCACCAGCATGCGCACGTCGCCCATCGTAGCTAGCACCGCCACGGAACCCAGGAAAAAGTAAGGCCCGGGAGGATACTCATGCTTTAACCCCGTCGGACTCATCGCTGCTTCTAAGCCGTAGGTGAGGTTGACAGCTGCGACCGCCAAAACAATCACCAGCGCAACCCAATCGAAAGTGCGCGTCGGCCCGTCCTTTCGCCTGGCGGTCATCCACTCCGTTATCACCAGATAGAACATAAGAGTGCCTCCCAGGACGTTGCCACGTTGGGATTTCATCAACGCCAGATACGCCCCGGTTGCAGATAGAGTCAGCATTGATACGACGAATACGTTTCCCGCAAGAGTATGCTGGCGCGAACCTTTGCGGAGAAACACAGCAACGAATCCAGATAGCATTCCTAACGTGCCAGACACAATGTGAAGAAGCAGTACCGGAGAGTACGACATTTTCTCTTCCTTTCTTCATAGTTACCAGGCAATCCGACCAACAGACTGTCTTCACCTGCTCAATTCATGGAAGAGAACCATCGCAGCGATATAGCAAGCGGCCACGATTAGGTCGAAGCCAAAACCCAATCTGCCCTGAACGAAGAGGACGACTCCTCCGGTCAGTATGGTGACCAAATAGAAGAGACCCGTAACTCTGGACTTGAAGCGCGGCGACGCTGCTCCAATCCGTTCTTTCATTTCAGCGGTGCTCATAATTTCCTCCTTACCGGCGAACGAAACGAATCCATCTCATGCGAATCATAGGGGGCCTTGATAGCGGCGCAATCGTACCGCTGCCGCGAGAAATATTGCAGCGAGGATCAATCCCAACCACAGACTCGGGCTGCCCAGAAATCGTGTGGGAGCAAGTTGCGTCAGCGGAATAAAATGCGGATCGATCGGGACGCCGGCCTTGTCCTTGAGGTCAAAAGCGGCCCCCGCGAATCCAAACAGGCGATCTTGCAGCACGTGGCCCAAATAAGAAGTCTTGAAGGCAATATATTCAACGACGCAGAGGGCCAGCGGCGGAAACACCGCCCACAAAAATGTCGCGCGCCGCGCCCAACCTGAGACCAGCAGCAACCACATGTAAATAGGTGCATGCCACAGCGCCAGCACGATCAGGCTGTAGAGCAGCACCAATTCCATCTGAAACAGCGGCAACTGGGTCCACAGCGGAGCGGCACTATGGCCACTCATTAGCAGCGCTGCAGTGTTCACCAGCCGGACGACAATTTGCAGAGGCACAGCAATCGCGAAAACAAGTAACGGCATAACCAAAAGAGGAATGCTCGCTTTCGAGAGCACGGTCGTAAGATCCGAAACCGGCAGCGACTTCCAAAACAGTATGCTGCGATCGCGGCGCTCAGCATGCAGCGCGTCCAGGCAGTAGAAAATGCTGACAAGAAATCCAGTCACCATCACCAGCATTCCAGCATGGGCATACGGCATGGCGAGGACGATGCGCTGAGGTGTCGAATGGGTTTCAACCAGTTCGTGCATGCTATGCGGCAGCCAAACCAGGCTGAGCAAGTCGCCAAACAAAAAGACCGCGGCGGCCGCCAGCGGCCCGATGTAGATGGAACGGTTCTCCCACAATTCACGGCGCACCGACCAGTAAAGCGGCCGCGTCGCCGCTAGGGGCGCGACCGCGATTCCCTGCGAGCCGACAACAGAACCGGGCACGGCATTCGATTGAGTGTTCATTACGCTGCTCCTTGTACCGCAGCTGGGTTATTGCCCATCAAAGCAATGAATAAGTCAGCGATGCCAGGCGTGTGCACCTCTCCGAGCGCGGCAAGTTGTTGGCGGTCGACGTGGTTCATTTTCAGATCGAACAGCAAAATGCTGCGGCCGATAACTTGGTGCTCATGAATCGGCTTGAGCACCCGCGCTTCGGACACCTTCTCAGGACGCACCGTGACTTCCAGATAGCGGGATTCAAACTCTTCCATGCTGCAACTGAGTGCGATGCGCCCGCGGTTGATAAACATCAGATCGGTGATGACGTTCTGGACGTCCTCCACCTGGTGGGTGGTCACGACGATGGTGCGGCTGCGATCGAAGTAATCGTTCAGCAGGGAATCGTAAAACTGTTTGCGGTAGAGGATGTCGAGGCCGAGGGTGGGCTCGTCCAGCACCAGCAATTTCGCATCAATGGACATGACCAGAGCGAGATGCAGCTGGGTCACCATGCCTTTCGATAGTTCCCGTATCTTGCTGGCCCGGCGGATATCGGTCTTACCAAGGAAAACGTCTGCCTTGGTGCGATCGAATCGCGGATGCAC
>DATNMU010000365.1:0-7289 GCA_035602195.1 Candidatus Acidiferrum sp. | reverse complement strand
ATAGGCCACATCTCTTTCCTTGGTGACCTCGATGCGCTCCTTGTCGGGATACTCGACGAACCGCCAGAAGAGCACTCCATTGCTGGTCGGCTGGCCATGATGAAAACTGTAAGTGCGACCCTCCTGCTCTGCGTCGTGGATTTTCAGGTAAGCTTCACCACCCAGTGCCTGGATTGCCTGATCCAGCAAAGCTCTCGCCTTGCGAGCATTCTCTTGATCGCTGGGAATGCCAGGACCGGGGGCGGGAGTGGACTGGGAGGGCGCCTGGGCACCCTCCTGATCTGCAGCCCCAACTTTGCTGGCGCCAGAAGCCGTGAAAAAAGATGCCAGTATGACGATGAGAATTAGATATTTCATTCAGCCGGTCGCGTTGCGCAGGTCAGTGAGATGCACATTACAGGAAATTGTAGCTGCTGCGGGCTATCCGGCTAGAACGGCTCCGCCATTCACGTTAAAAACTTCTCCGGTGATGAAGCTGGCATACGGAGTGCATAGAAAAAGCACAGGGCCTGCAATCTCCTCCGCCTTGCCCACGCGTCCGAGAGGAATGGTGCGCCGAATTTCCTCGCCGCTTTTGGGGTCGTCGATCGCGACTCGCGACATGTCCGTGTCTACCCAGCCGGGGGCGACTGAGTTCACGTAGATTCCCGCCGAGGCTAATTCCGTGGACAGGCCCTTCACCATGCTGATCAGTGCACCCTTAGTGGCGGAATAATCGCAATGATAGGCCTCGCCGCGCTGCCCGCTAGTTGAGCTGATAAGGACGATGTGGCCGGCGGCAGAACCGCTACGCGGCTGCGATTTCATTTGCGCTACGGTATGTTTGACCAGACCAAAAACCGCATCGAGGTTAATTGAGAGTGTGGAACGCCACTGCTCGTCGGACATTTTTTCGATGGGCACGTCCTCAACGGGCCAAACGCCGTGGTTGGCGACCAGAATATCGAGGCGCCCAAAAATCTTGGCGGCATCCGCCACCGCGGATTGAGCCGAGCCCGCGCTGGTGAGGTTCGCTGCCAGAGGCCGGCAGTTCGGTTCGCCGCATTCTTTCGCCAGCGCCTCCGCTTGCGATCGCGCTTTGTTATAAGTGAACACAACTTTCGCGCCTGCTGAAGTAAACAGGCGCACGGTGGCAGCGCCGATACCGCGCGAACCGCCAGTGATTAGAGCAACTCGGCCAGAGAGAGAGAGAGGAATGGACATGAGGACTAGTTTCTAGTTTCCTGTTCCCAGTTGCAAGTGGAACAACCAGGAACCAGAAACTAGACACTTTCTTTCGAGGAACCTGCCCGCTCCGATTTCAATTCGCGCAGCAGCAGCCGTACCAGCATGCCGTCGAAGCCGGTGCCGCTCATCTTGGACAGTTCATCGAGCGCCTGTTCCGGGGTGCGTGCAGCCGCAATCGATTGTTCGGTGAGCATGTTTGCGTAGGCGTCAGCGAGGGCAATGATGCGCGCCCATAGAGGAATCTGCTCGCCCTTGGCACCGTCAGGATAGCCCGTTCCATCGAAGCGCTGATGATGATGCTCGATGGCCAGCCGCATCATGGCGCTGTTCGGCAGGATGGCAGCGATCTCCGCGCCGACGCGCGCGTGCATCCTTACCAGGAAAAATTCGTCGTCATTGAGCGGCCCCGGCTTGTTCAAAATGCGTTCCGGCACGAAGATTTTGCCAACGTCATGGATGCGCGCCGCGTAGACCAGATCGGCCGTCTCCTCGGGCGGCAGATGGAGCGCGCGGGCTAGAATTTCTGTGTAGCGAGCCACCATGTCGCCGTGCCCGGACGTGTGTAGCTCGCGGGATTCGGCGGCGCGGCTTAGAACTTCAATCGATTCTTTGAGTAAGGCCACATTGCAATCTTCTTCGCCGCCGCAAAACTTCACCAGCATGGAAGCCAGCTCTTCCAGATGCTCGGGCCCGTTGTGCTCACGCTGCAGGAAGCCCTCAATGTAGCTGGAGATCTGTTGGCGTTGCGCCGCAAACTCCTCGCCGGCAGAAAACTCCTCAGCCGCGGAAACTCGATTGCCACCGGAACGTTTTGAGACATACATGCCCGCATCGGCCACGCGAATGATGTCTTCGATAGAGAAGCCATGCGTGGGAAAGCTGGCTACACCGAAGCTACCGGTGATGTGGTGTTCGCTGAGCATTGGGTCTGCGGTGATCCACAGCCGCAAACGTTCGGCCAGCACTTGCGCTTGCTCCGCCCCGGTTTCGGGCATGAGAATGATGAACTCGTCGCCCCCATAGCGCGCCACCACGTTCGACTGCCGGGACTTTTGCTCCAGCAATCTGCCAACTCGGGCCAGCACCAGGTCGCCTTCAAAATGGCCCATGGTGTCATTCACTTCTTTAAATTTGTCGAGATCGATCAGGACTACCGAGAATGGCCGTCCAGAGCGCGAAGCGCGCTTCCACTCGGCCGACAGGGCCTCCCAGAAGAAGCGCCGCGTCTTGATTCCTGTCAGACCGTCGGTAATGGATTGCTGCTGCAACTTCTGGAACACGAAAGCGTTATGCAGAGCGGTGGCCAGCAAGTCTGCGAGAGTATTAAGAATAAGAACATCTTGAGGTGAAAAGGCGCTTTCATTGCGGCTTTCGATATTCAGGGCGCCCAGCAGCGTTTCTCCGTAGGTGATCGGAATGCACAGCACCGAACGCGAATCCGGAAGAATCGCGCCCATCTGGCCTTCCAGGCCATTCTGCACCAGCGCCCTTTCGCCGGTGCGCGCGACCCGCCCCAGAATTCCTATTCCTAAAGGAACCCGCTTGCCCATAGCGTGCGCCGTGGCTCCGGCCTCAGCCTTGATCTCGATTTCTTTGGTTCCGTAATCGAGCAGGCCGATGCCGATGTGGTCGAAGCTGAAATTCTTTTGGATTTCTCCGACAATCTGGCCCAGCATGTGGACGGGATCGTCGCTAGAAATTGCGGTACGCGAGATGTTGTTGAGAAACCCGAGTTGCCGGGAGCGGCGTTGTTCATCGGCAAACAGACGCGCATTCTCCACCGCGACTGATACCTGTCCTGCAGCCGTCACCAGAACATCGAGGTCGCGTTGTTCGAAGACAAATTCGCGCTCGGTGCTCATGGCCACCATGACACCGGCCGGCTTCTTCCGCAGCAGAATCGGCGCTGCGCACAGGCACTTGGCGGGATATTCAGGCATGTAGGCAATGCCTAATCGCGCGCGAGTATTCTCCAGGTCGGACCGGATCAGGAGAGGCTGGCCGGTTCGAATCACATACTCGGTAAATGCGTTCTCCAGTTTCCGTGACCGTTTGGGCAGAATGCGGCCGCCCTCCACTTCCAGTTCAAAGTGAATCTGGTCCCCTTCCTGAAAGGCGATGTAGAAACTCGATGTATTGAAAATCTGTCCTAGTTCCGTGTGGATGGTGCGCAGGACTTCATCCTGATCCAGCCGGGAACTGATTGCCTGGCCGATCTCGGTGAGCAATTCATACTCTTGTGTGCGGCGGTGAGCGTCATGCGTAATCAAATAGTTATCAAGGGTGAGTCCGAGCTGCAGCGCCAGCCCCACCATCAGGCGCGGACCTGAAGTGCCGAAGGCCTTGCGCTCGGCATGAGGAAATAAAATTACCCCGAAAGCGTGTTCCCGAGTTTGCAGGCTGACGGCGGTGAGATTGCGGATCTCTGCCTCGGTGAGCACCTTTTTGAGATCGGCGAAGGTGCCGATTGAGCCCGAGGGAAGTGGCTCGGTCATATGGGCGAGATCGTGTACCGTGAACAGGCCACCTTGGCGGTAAGCTAGTTCGCAGATGTACTCTCCCGCTCTGGACTTGGTTAAAGTCTCCAGGAATTCTGAAGAAAACCCTTGCTGGACTGAGGGTAACAAGCCGCGCCAGCGCTCGGAGATATAGATCGCGGAGCGGCGCGCGGATAGCGCGCCCGACAACCGGAGCAGAGCCGATTGCATGCTGGGCAGCAGATCGTCCGCCGAAAGCAAACGCCGTGGATCGACCCCCAGCGTAGAAAGAGCGAGAGTGTTCTCCTGCACGGCATTGCGCTCGTTCTCAAACAGGACCATCACCATCGCGATGCCCAATAGCATTTGAGGCACCGGGCCCAGATAATTGGCGGCGCTGCCGAACCGCGCTCCCCACGGATTGCGAAATTGCCCGGCTCCCATTAGCACGGCCCACAATGCCAGGGCGAAAGCGAGCACCTTAAAGGCAAGCGAGCCCCGACGATGGCCATTGAGGTAGTAAACCGCGGAACAATACAACAGCAGCGCGGCAATTCCGAGATCGAGGGCGATGGCCGGTTGGGCGGCTGCCTGGAAGGATCCAGAGACCAGATGGGCCTTTACGTTAATCCAAGCAAGCGCAATGCCAGCTGCGGCAAGCGCTGCGTCGTACCAGAGAAAGCGCGACGGTCCCCGCATTAGGCGGGTCGACACAAAGATGCACATAGCCATCGCCACCAGAAATAAAGAGCTGGCGAAAAAGGCTACGGGCGAAGGCGCCCGGTAAAAAGAGAAAGCATCGAGAACGTAATGCAGGGAGTAGGCGGCCCAGGCCAATTGCCAGGCGCGAAAATATGCCTGGTGGCTCTGCTCGAACAGGTAAGTGAACACCAGGAACAGCAACAGCGAGACCACTCCCGGTATTACTACCAAACTGATAACCACACTGTTCATGAGGCGTGGAGAACCCTTCTCGCGCAGATATGATTCTGCGCCCTAGGAGGCAACTCAATGAATGTTTTCACAGCCAGGGGTGGTAGCACAATAGGATTTAAGGACAGTGACCCGGTCGCAGACGGCTGCTGTGGACTAAATATCTGGCCCTGAGACTAGGGTTCTTTACCGTACTTGACGATACTTTTCTTGCGCCCATACCATCAGAACTCAGCCACTTATGTCCGAGTTCACTTCATCCAGCCAACCACGCGTCCGCTTTGCGCCCTCGCCCACCGGCTTTCTTCATGTGGGAAGCGCCCGCACTTTCATCTTCAACTGGCTGTATGCCCGCCATAACCAGGGCACTATGATCCTTCGGCTCGACGATACAGACGTCGAACGAAATACCCAAGCGTCGGTTGACTCCATTTTCGAGGGATTGAAGTGGCTCAACTTGGGCTGGGATGAAGAATACAAACAATCTGAACGAATCGAGCTGCACCGAAAGACGGCGTGGAAGATCTTTGAAACGGGCCTCGCCTATCGCGATTTCACGCCAGCACACACTGGTGATGCGGAAAAATCGGGTGCGCTGGGGACTTGGCTTTTCAATCCCGGTGCGCGTGAACTTTCAAGCGCGGAAAGTGACCGCCGAGCGGCGGCCGGGGAGCCATTCGCGTTGCGTTTCCGCGTGCCGCGAGAAGGCGGACAGTCTGTGCGATTTGCCGATGCAGTCTATGGCGAACAGGTCAAGTTGGCGGCCGATATTGAAGACTTTGCGCTACTGCGCTCGGATGGCATGCCCACCTATCATCTAGCATCTTGCGCCGACGATGCCGACCTGCGGATATCCCACATCATCCGCGGGCAGGATCATCTTTCCAATACTTTCAAGCATGTGCTGATCTTCGAGGCTGCAGGATTCAAGCCGCCGCAGTTCGCCCATCTGCCACTGCTGGTGGCGCCCGATGGTACCAAGCTTTCCAAGCGCCGCCACGGTCCCGTAGTCAGCGTCACGACTTATCGGGACGCGGGATTTCTTTCCGAGGCCTTCATTAATTTTCTCTGTCTGCTGGGCTGGTCTCCTAAGAACGACCGCGAGAACATGTCGGTGCAAGAGTTGATGGAAGCTTTCTCGCTCGGAGGAATTAACCGTTCGAACGCAGTGGTGAACTTCAAAGAATCAGCCGTCGCCGTAGGATCTGCGACCTCTACTGTTGTCATCCCGAGCGCAGCGAGGGACCTTGGTGTTGCTGCCCCCGAGGATACATTCGACCCCAAAGCTCTGTGGCTCAACGCCGAGCACATTCGCGCTCTATCAATCGAAGATTTAAGCGACCGCCTGCTTGCGGTAGTGCGCACTGCCGGCTTTAACGTGACGCCGGAAAAAATGCTGCGAATCACACCGTTGATCCGTGAGCGCATCAAGCTGCTGCGCGACGTCCTCACTGCCGCCGACTTTTTCCTGGTCGACCAGTTGCCGCCGTACGATCCGGCTGAACTCATCCCGCAAAAGGGTGATGCTGCCATGGCGCGCAAGGTCCTGGAGAAAGCCCGCGAAGTGCTGGCAAACGTGGAATTCAAACACGATCCGCTGGATCAGGCTCTCCGCGCTGCCGCCCAGGAACTCGGCGTCAAGGCAGGGCAAATGTTCCAGCCGATTCGTGTCGCTGTCTGCGGACGGAAGAACGCGCCGCCTTTGTTTGAGACGTTGGAGGTTTTGGGCACGGAAACCACGCTGGCCCGCATTGACCAAGCTCTGCAGAAGATCGCATAGCTCCCGAGCGGGAGATCTGTTGTCAGTTTTGTTGCATCCCCGCTGCTCTGTTTCTTATCTATATCAAAATCAAACGAAGTGTTCGATTCCGCCTGCGAGAAAGTTTTCATAGCAGCTCACCAGAATGTTCACGTCACACAGAAAGGGATTCGCATGAAGGCCGTCCAAGTCAGCAAGCCTGGAGGTAGTTTCGAAATCGTCGAGCGCCCAACTCCGCAGCCCGGACGCGGGCAGGTGCGCATCAAGGTGGAAGCCTGCGGCATCTGTCACAGCGACGCGCTCGTGAAAGAAGGGCTGTGGCCGGGAGTTCAGTACCCGCGAGTGCCGGGCCACGAGATTGCCGGGCGCATCGATGCCATTGGCGCTGACGTCACCTTGTGGAAGCCCGGCCAGCGCGTGGGAGTTGGTTGGCATGGCGGACACTGCTTTCAGTGCGACCCTTGCCGCCGCGGCGACTTCATTCTGTGTCAGTTCGAAAAGGTCACCGCCATCAGCTTTGACGGTGGCTATGCCGAGTATGTGGTGGTCCCGGCCGAAGCAGTGGCTTTGATGCCGGATGATCTGCTCGCGGCCGAAGCGGCGCCGCTGCTCTGCGCCGGAATCACCGTCTACAACTCCCTGCGCCATGCGGGAGCGCAGGCCGGCGACCTGGTTGCTGTGCAGGGAATCGGTGGCCTAGGCCACCTGGGCATTCAGTACGCCCGCCAGATGGGCTTCCGCACTGTCGCCATCGGTCGCGGCAAAGACAAACAGCCGCTGGCCCGGAAGCTGGGCGCCCACGAATACGTCGACACAAATGCCGGGGCTCCTGCCGAAGCGCTGCAGAAACTTGGAGGAGCGAAGTTGATTCTGGCCACCGCTCCGGATTCGAA
>DATNMU010000364.1:0-4074 GCA_035602195.1 Candidatus Acidiferrum sp. | reverse complement strand
TTTCTTGCGCTCTTCCAGAGAAACCTTGCGCCAGTCATATCCATCGAGATAGAGCAGATCGAAGGCGTAGTAGAGCACCGGCACGCCGGGGTTGATGGGGCCGCGACGGCCGCCGGGACGGAATCCGGTGCGCTGCTGCATGAGGCTGAAGGAGGGACGGCCTTGCTCGTCGAGGGCGACGACTTCTCCATCGAGAATGGCGGTTTTTGCTTTTACGGATTTTGCGAGGTCTTTCAGTTCGGGATAGCGATGGGTGAGTTCGTTCTGATTTCGCGAGACCAGACGCACTCTGCCGTTTTCGAGGAAGGCGACGGCGCGGTAGCCGTCCCATTTGATCTCGAAGAGCCAGTCTGGGGCGTCGAAAGGCTGGTTGATTGACGTGGCCAGCATGGGATGGATTTCGGTGGGCATGGGGCGCTTGATGGGGGAGGAAGGCAAAACCTTTACCACAGAGGACACGGGGGGCACAGGGTAGGGCTTGGGAGCTTGGTTTACCCTGTCTTTCTCAGAGAAGTTTGCTTCTTTTGTTTTTTTTTAGCTGACGATGATTTAGCGGGCGGCTGTTGCGCGGTCTTTTTTTCTTCCAGTTTTTTCTTATCGAGCTTGGCCACGGCGTCCGCCAGCCATGCGGCTTTTAGCTTGCCGCGTCCCGCAGAGGGACGGCTTTTCCATTCTCTCGATCCTTCGTCTCCGGCAATTTCTGCTAGGCTGCGTTTGCTCAATACAGACTCGTCGTAGTCGTCGATGTCGTAGCCCTCAACCGCGTACCGATCATGCTTTTTGATCAGTAGCCATTCGTTGCCTTTGCTTCCGGGGCGGCGGCCTTTCATCTTGACCAGGGCGAAGTCGCCGTTTAGTTTCTTGCCACTGAGACGGAATTTCAGATCGCCTTTGGCTAGCATGGCGGCAGCTTCGGCTTCCGTGCCGGGCACGTATTTTCCGTCTACCGGCGTGGGAGAAAGCGGCTGCCAGGTGCCGACGTCCCACACCATCACGGTGCCGGCGCCGTAGTTATTTTCCGGGATGATGCCTTCGAAATCGAAATAGGAAACTGGATGATCTTCAACCTGCATGGCGAGGCGCTTGTCGGCGGGATCGAGCGACGGGCCTTTGGGAACGGCCCAGGATTTCAGGACGCCCTCCATCTCCAGGCGGAAGTCGTAGTGCAGGCGGGTGGCGTCGTGTTTCTGGACTACGAAGCGGTGGCCTGCTTTACTCTCGACTTTCGGCGGAGGTTCCGGCGTTTGCTCGAACTTGCGTTTTCGTTTGTATTCTTCGAGGGGCATGGGCATAGCTAAAGATCATTTAACCACAGAGTCACAGAGACACAGAGAAAGTCAAAACCTCAAACCCCAGAGTCAAAACCTTAACCACAGAGGACACGGGAGAACACAGGGTAAATCTTTTTGCTTTAGAATCCTTCCACCTATGCAAAGGGAGTTTCCTGAAGTGCCGCTGGTGGGGGTGGGCGCGATCATTATTGAAGGCGACCGTGTAGTGCTGGTGAAGCGGGCGCATCCGCCGCTGCAGGCGGAGTGGTCGATTCCCGGAGGCGTGCTTGAAATCGGCGAACTGGTGCGCGAGGCCGCTGTGCGCGAGGCTCGCGAGGAAACCGGACTCGTCGTCGAGTCCGGCGAACTGCTTGGGGTGTTCGACCGCGTACTGAGGAATCCGGAGAAGCGGGTGCAATATCACTACGTTTTGATTGATTTTTTATGCCGCCGGGTTGCGGGAGATTTGGCCGCCGCGAGCGACGCGGCGGAGGTGCGGTGGTTTACGCAGGAGGAATTGCCGGGGCTGGGGCTGGCGGAGGATACGCTGGGGGTAGTAAGGAAGGGGTTCGGCAAGCTAGATGCCTTAATACGGGGCCCCGACCGTAATGGCTAGTCACACGCTATTATGGCTGTGCTAGCGGATAGATGCGCAATTCGCCCGCTTCGAAGCTGGCATAGCGCTGGCCATCGGGTGATAAGGCCGCGCGCCCGTTCTTCGGGAAGACACGGTCGACGATTGGTGTTTGTGACTTGCGATCAAATACGACCCAGCGGCCATTATCGCTGCAAAGCCTTTCGAGATTTTCGCAAAGCTCGCCGTCCTCTGTAGCGAACGTCGCGTAGCGCGACATGTTCGGCGTTGCACTTTGGACCGCTCCGCGAGCGTTGCGGGCGATCCACGGCAGTATTTCGGTTGACTGGTCTTTCTTCCAAATGACAGCTTGCCCTGCCTTGCTTCCTTTTACTTCCACCTGCCCAGCCACGCTGCCGTCGGCGAGGAGTCCCACGATGGAAGCGGTGGCGTTTTCCTCCAGGGCGGCATTCCACGCTGTTCGATCTGCAAGTTGCACAGTCATTGTGCAGCGCCTCTTTGCGCCGGCGTAAACCACATTGCTCGACGTGTAAACGTTCGGTGTCAGCTCTTGCTGACAGAGCATAAAAGCGAGCGCTTGTTCCCCGAACTTGCGGTCCATAGCTCCTACCGGCCAATCCTGCTGCCACCGTGCCGTCTCTAAAGGCGGAACGCCGTCTAGGATGGAATAAGTCCGCGAGCCACTCAGCGTAAAGCCATCCTGAAACACGAGGGCATGATGGACGAAGGTCGTCTGCTCCAGGAAGCGGTCTATGCGCGCGACATCTTTCAGGTTCCCGTCCAGCAGAAGGACGCCGGACTTCGACTTGTGTACTTCCTGAATTCCGAAGATGAGCGTGCCCCCGGGGCCAGCCGCCGCCTGGCCGTCGGCCACAACAATCCCGTCTCCGTCTGCTTCGTAGGGAAGATCACGGCTAGCTTTTAAATTTCCTTGAACGTCAAACACGAATACTCGGGCTGATCCATTCACCTTGCGGTTGCGGGAAACTCGGCAGTTTGGACTAGTGTTGAATCCAACGGCGACTCTTTCATTACCTAACCAAACCACAAAGCGGTAGCCAATAATTTGGCCGGCACACTTCGTGTCGGCATCTGTACGAAAAAAGCCTTTTGGCAAACCATGTGTATAAAGATCTATACGTACGTCCGGCACCTCTTCTCGATTTGTCTGCGCTACCGAACCGCCGATTAGCAGACTAACGAAGATGATGACCTTTGCCGTTCCCCCACTCAGACTTCTAAGAAACTTATACATCGATTCTCGGACTTCTCTCCTTTACGCGTAGCCCAACCCATTCTATCCCTACTCCCAAAGTCTTACCCTTCGATGGCTCGCAGGTCGTCTCGTTATCAAGCTTGTCCTCGATTGTCCCAGTGTGAGGAATTAAGCATCATTAAGCATCATTAAGTATTCGCAAGATGCTCCTGCGCGACACAAAAATGACTTCAGCTTGACCGGGCAATGACAAGCGAATTGAGGCAGCCATTTTAGTCTGCATGAGGAGCACAATCATGCGTAAAGTGGCAAAACTTATATTGGTCTTATTTATTTTTGTTTTTCTCGGAATACAGTTCGTTCCCACCGCCGCAACGCCAAAAACTGCGACAGCGATTGGGGATCCTCACATGGCGGAGGTGGTCAATCCTCAGGTGGGTGCAATTCTGGATCGCTCATGCCAGGACTGCCACTCCAGCCGCACGAGATGGCCGTGGTACAGCCACGTCGCGCCGATTTCGTGGATGGTTTACAAAGACGTCATCGAGGGCCGCGAGAATCTGGACTTCTCTGAGTGGACGAATCAGCCTGATCCAGCCTACGAACGCTCGCTGATCTGCAACGCTGTGTCCTCCGGCCAGATGCCGCTGCCTGCGTACACAGTAATCCATCGAAAGGCAAAGCTCTCGAAGCGGGATGTCGAACTGATTTGTGGCTGGGCTGCCGCTTCGAACGCATTTACGACGATAGGAGTCAGCAAGTCAACAAATCAAGAAAATTGACCGTGCACGGGAGATGCATTGCCGAGGTGCAACCCTGATCCTCCTCTATTGGACTGAGACGACCACGCTGGTGGAGATCTGAGTGGAACCAGAGTTCCCCAGCACCGAGATGGTGTAAGTGTTCGCCGCGGCAGAGGTTGCGCTGGAGGATTTTCCCCCGCCGCAAGATGACGTCAGCATGACACTGCCGACGATGGCGCATGCCAACAC
>DATNMU010000363.1:0-4089 GCA_035602195.1 Candidatus Acidiferrum sp. | reverse complement strand
GGAGGTCATGAACGCGCCTGACAAAGGGATTCCGCTGGAAATTGTTGAACACGCCAAGTGCATTGCCGTGATTCCTCACCAGATCAAAGCGGGGTTCGTGGTGGCCGCGAAGTTCGGAAAAGGGGTAGCGACCTGCCGTACTGAAAGAGGATGGAGCGCGCCGGCCTTCTTCACGATTACAGGCGGCGGGTGGGGCGCTCAGATCGGGATTGCGAGCATCGACAACGTTCTCATGATCATGAATCAACGCGGGATGGATCATTTGCTCTCGGCAAAATTCCAAATTGGCGCGGACGCATCCGCCGCCGCGGGTCCGGTGGGACGACATGCCGCTGCGGGAACCGATTGGAAGATGGAGACCGAAATTCTGAGTTATGCACGAGCCAGGGGTGTCTTCGCCGGTGTGTCGCTCGATGGAGCGGTCGTGCATCCCGATCAGGAAGCCACAACAATCGTGTACGGCAAGGTGCTTCCGCCCCGAGAAATCCTGACTGGGAAAGTTCAACCTCCTGAAACTTCCCGCTCGTTTCTAGCCGCGGTGCGGGACGTGGAGGAGAAAGCAAAAAAGAGGTCTTGAGAGGTATAGATCACAAACGACAGAAGGAGATCCACATATGCGAACTTTGCGCAAAACGACGACTGGATTGATGGTAGGGGCCCTGATTGCATCGACGCTACTGCTATTTTCAATGCCGCTGTCGGCAGTGACGCCGGAGAATCCCGAGATTACGCAACTTCTTGCTGACGCTCGCGACAAAGCAGCGGAACTGAGCCGCGATGCGGACGAGATGGAATCCCTGATTGGCACGGATGTGAGCTGGCAAACTCATGCCGTGATGTTGGAATCAGTGAAAGAACACGTAAACCAGCTGGGTCGCATCGCCGCACAACTCGAGCAAAAGCGCGACTCGGCATCGCAGTGGCAGCAGCAGGCAATCGATCGTATGCTGCCGGTTCTCAAAGAGCTAGCCGCGAATACCACCGCGGCCATCAACCATCTCAACGAGAACAAAACCCGGCCGCTTCAGATCTCGTCGTATCCGCAATACCTGAAAGAGAATGCGGAGGCGGCCCACAATCTGTCGGACATGATTTCGTCATTTGTAAAGTATGGAGATTCCAGAGCGAAAGTGGAAAAGCTGGAACAAAAGCTCGAGATGGCCAGTCGATAAGATGCCGCGATGATCCTCCTGTGACCGCAGGGCCGGTTCGGCTTTTCCCGACAGGCTGAACCGGCTTTTTTCAGGCGCAGGGCCGAGTGAAAGTAGGACCGCGACCGGGAACTGAGGGATCCGAACACCCGGAAGAAGAATAGGAGGAATATTGCTATGAGAGATACGATCAGTATTTTGTTGGCTCCGGCGATCGCGGTTGTGCTCGCCGTGTGTTTGACGTTGGCTTCGTGCACTACGGCCAAAAACTCCAGCGACAATTCGACGGTTAACGCGGCGGCGCAGACTCAAAACCAGACGCAGTCTCCGCCTAACCTCCAGAAACAACGACAAGAGGCGGAGCAGCAGGCGCGACCTGACGTCGAAAAAGAGCGCAAACAAGCAGAGGACGAAGCTGCAAAGAATCTAGACCAGGAAGCCATGGCTGCCATCGACGGAACTCAGAAGGCGATCGATGCCATCGCTGCAAATAAGAATGATCAAGCAATGGCGGCGATCGAGCAGGCCACCGGCAAGATCAACATTTTGCTGGCTCGCAATCCGGCCACAGCACTCATCCCCGTCGGCCTTCAGGTCGAGGTGATTGACGCCGCGCCACACGATAGCAAAGCGATTGCGGAGATCGCGAAAAATGCATCGAAGGCGGTGGACGACAAGAACTACCCAGCTGCGCGCGTGTTGCTCTACGCTTTGACTAGCGAGATTCGCGTGCGCACCTACAACCTCCCGCTGGCGACGTATCCCGCTGCTTTGCAGGAGGCTGCACATCTGCTTGACCAGAAGGTGCCGCTGGAGGCCAGCAAAGTGCTATTGACCGCGGTTGACACTCTGATGGCCGTGGATCGAGTTACTCCACTGCCGCTAGTTCTGGCGCGCGAAGCGATCGAGCAAGCCAAGGCGAAGAGTCAGAGCGACAAGGCGATGGCACAAGCGCTGGTGCAAACAGCAAAGAAGGAAACTGAGCGGGCCAAAGAACTCGGCTACGCAGGTCGGGATCCGGAATACGTAGCCTTGAACACCGACATCTCGAACCTGGAAAAACAGCTTAAGGGAAATGAAGATGCAACCTCCGTTTTCGCCAAGCTCGAGGATCGTTTGTCAGCATTCCTGAAACGGCAGTCGCAGCAAGAGCGGCGCTGACGGCTTCCGTTCCCGCAGGCCGGACTGGGCTTCGGATTAGCCAGTTCGGCCTTTTTTCCTTGACTCGGCAAGTTCACCCGGCTGGTTTTCAGTCTTCCTTCGCTTTTGCAGGAGGATAGCGGCGCAAAAGTGTAATCGAAAATACGAGCACTAGAACGAGCAGACTCAGCAAACCAAGTTCAATCATGGAAGCGCGGAAAATGCGCGCGTTGTCGCCCGTCCATGTCAACTCCTTACCGAGGGTGGCCATTTCCAGGCTGATTACAAGAATACGTCGAATCGAGGCGATCAGGCCGACCATGAGGAATGGCTCAGTGACTAGAACATGCGAGCGAATGGAGATGCGAACCGTATGCAGAATCTCGGCGAGCATCAGCACGATGAGAAGTTCGTTTAGAACCCGCAGCGTCTGCGTTGCTACCGTCCAATGAATTACGCTGTCGAGAAGCAGCTTGCATGCGCTGGCGAGGGCAGCGAGGATGGTTAGGGAAAGCAACACCGCCAGCATGGAATAGATTCCCATCTCAACAACGCTGAGAGAATCGTCAAAGCGCCGCCGCACGGTGCTTTCTGCCATGACCTCAACCTCCGCCGCCTGAGTCGCCCATCGTCAGCGATGGAACCGCGTCTGTCAAGCAGGGGAACCCGGTTTGGCGGCGTGCATTGCGATGGACGGCCCGGTACTCCCAAAGTCGTACAGGTCTCTCTCACCCCGGCTGGAACCAGGACTAAGCCACCTTTCTCAATTCATGGTCGCTCCCTCGTTCAATTGTTATTCAAGGGCCTGGACGGTAGCCTCAGCCTTGAGATCGAACGCGGCATAGAGGCCGCAAGATCGAGCCTTTTTCGCCATGAATAAACATAGTGAAAACCCCAAAGGACAATTGCGGGGCTGGAAATGCAGCTCTTGCGGCGACCTCATCACCAGGATTGAGGACGGCTGGGTCGAATGGCTTGCGAGTGAAGATGAGCGCGGTGAACGGCTGAAGGGTCTAAGGCTAGTTCATCGTTTATCGCGTTCCGCGGGATCGAACGGGCCGGGCTGCCGGTACGATAGCGTCCGGGAGTTCCGCAACGATCGCAGCATCGTGGAAGGTTTATCGCTCGAAAGGTTTGTGGGATCCGATGGTTTGATGCTCCTCCTCTCTTTTCTGGCCTCAGGTGAAATGCCCTGCGGAGATGTACTCGAACTCGCAAAGCGTGTGCAGATCCCAGGATATGAACAGGCTCGGGAACTCTTCCCCGAAGCAATTGGCATGGGAGTACTTTCTCCCACGATCGGAAAGGGGTATTACATGCAATCTGAGATTCGAGAATTGTTGAGTTGGGTTAACCGCGAAACGAATTCTTAGATAAGACTTTTGTCTTATCAATTCCTCTTGCCGGAAGCGAATTTTCCAATAAGCGTTGTCGTCGAATTTTCATTCGCTCTACTGATGAATTGTTCTCGGTGACACATGTCGCTAGTCTCAGCAATAGAGGGCGGCTTTCCGCAGGCCAACCCCGGGAGGTTACTGACGTGGGCAAAACGATTGGCATTGATCTTGGTACTACGAATTCGGTGGTGGCAGTCATGGAGGGCGGTGAACCCAATGTCATTGCCAATGAGGAAGGCGGGCGCACGACTCCGTCGGTAGTGGCGTTTACCAAGACCGGCGAGAGGCTGGTGGGCCAAGTGGCCAAGCGCCAGGCGATCACCAATCCCGAGAACACGATTTTCTCGATCAAGCGTTTCATGGGGCGACGCTATGACGAAGTGAAAGAAGAGCTGAAGATG
>DATNMU010000362.1:0-2460 GCA_035602195.1 Candidatus Acidiferrum sp. | reverse complement strand
ATGATGCCGCGGGTCAGGGCTTCGACGGCCATTTCCTGATCCGGAGTCAGCGGACCCATGCGGCCGCGTACACGGTCGATTTCCGCCTGGCGGATAGTTTCCAGATGATCCTGCAAGCTGACGATAGTGGGCACAACGTCGAGGGTGTGGAGGCGGGCTTCGAAGCGCTCGACTTCGCTGCTGATGATGGCTTCGGCGAGTTCGGCTTCGTGGCGGCGGTCAGCGACATGGCTACTGACGGCTTGTTGCAGGTCGTCGATGTCGTAGGCGAAGATGCCATCGAGCTTTGCCATTTCTGGCGATACGTCGCGGGGCACGGCAATGTCGATGAAGAACATTGGCTTGTTCTTGCGCCGGGACAGGAACTGCTCGCCGTGTTCGCGGCGGAAAATGGCGTGCGGGGAACCTGTCGAAGTGATAACAATGTCGGCACGGTCGCAGGAGTTGTAAAGATCGTCGAACTTAATGGCCTGCCCATTGAATCTCTGGGCCAGGCCGATGGCGCGCTCGTAAGTGCGATTCGCGACGAAAATTGAGGCGCAGCCGTGAGCCATCAAATGCCGGGCGGCGAGTTCGCTCATCTTGCCGGCACCGACGATGAAAACGGTCTTGCCCTGAAGAGTGCCAAAGATCTTTTTCGCCAGTTCCACCGCAACCGAGGCGATGGAAACCGAAGAGGAACCTACGGCGGTCTCGCTGCGCACGCGCTTGGCGACAGCGAAGGCGCGAGTGAAAAGCTGATCAAGTTGCCCCCGAACCGTGCCTACGGCGCGGGCAGTGGCGTACGCTTCTTTTACCTGGCCGAGAATCTGCGCTTCACCGACCACCATTGAATCCAGACTTGAAGCAACGCGAAAGAGGTGTCGCACCGCGTCTTTCTCTCGGAACTCGTACAAATGCGCGTCAAGTTCCGCGGCCGTGAGATGAAAGTGATCGTGCAGAAATCCGCGCAAGTCTGCCGAACCATTCGTAGTGTGGGTGATCATTTCCACCCGGTTGCAGGTGGAAATAATCATGCCTTCCTCAACTCCAGGATGGGCGGTGAGATCGCGGCAGCAATCGGGCAGGCGCGACTCGGGAATCGCGAGGCGCTCGCGCACTTCGAGGGGAGCGCTCTTGTGATTCACGCCAATGAGCTGGTATCTCACGAGGCGGCAAACCTGTGGATAGTTGAGAAATAATTGGCGGCCCAGGCCACGACCGCCGCCACGAAAGCGAATGTCGCAAGCACGGCGGCGCGGCGCCCACGCCATCCTGAATTCCACCGCGTAAAGACCATTACCATGTAAACCATCCACATGAGGATCGACAGCAGAATTTTCGGATCGGCAAAATCAACGTGTCCGTAAGTCGACATGGCCACGATGGAGCCGGTGATCAGGCCGAGAGTCATGAAGGGAAAGCCAAGAAGTAAAGAGCGATAGCCAATTTGGTCAATCACTTCCAGCGCCGGCAAAAATGAGATCAGGCTGCTGGGTTTCTTAGCTTTCAAGCGGCGCTCCTGCAGCAGGTAGAGCAGGCTGGCGCCGAAGCTGAGAACTAGAGCGGCGTATCCGGTAAAAATCAAAATGATGTGCGCCACCAGCCAGCCCTTGTGCTGGACGAAAGAAGTTGACAGCACGGGTTGCTCGTCTACCGCGGCCACGAAGGTCAGAAAAAACACAATGGGAAATACCACCACCCCGGGTGAAGTGGTTTTGTAAATGGCATAGATGATCATGAAAAACGTCATCGAAAAGAAGGCCAGCAGAGACTCGCCATTATGCACCGAGGCCCACACCACATGACCCGACAGAAAAAGCTCAACCAGCGACACGAAGTGGAAGACCATGCCCAGGCTGGCGGCGTGCAGCGCTATGCGGCTGAACAGGTCGCTGGTGCGGCTGAGAGCGAAAAAGGCATAGATCAGCCCGATGAAGTAGCAAGCCAGCGCGAAGCGCAACCATAGTAACGACATAAGAAGCTAGGCAAACATCAGAGGCTGCTGAGTTTAATGCAAGTGCGCGAAAGCCGCCGGTTCAGAAACCCCCATCCCCTTCTACGCATTATATTCTGCACAGGGAGCGGGCAGGTGGAAAATGGCAATGGTCACGCGAGGTTGTGACGTGGATCACAACATTGGGCCGTGTGCGCGTAAGTCAAAAATTCCGTCGAAACCTGTTGAAGTCGTGGTATTGTGGCGCGGAAACTTTCGACTGCAAGGAGCGCCGCTATGCGATTCGTCGGGGTAATGCTGGTTCTCGCCTGTGTGCTTGCGCCCGCGCTGGCGCAGGAGAAGGCGGATGAGGGTCCGGCCGACGAGAAGGCGCAGAAGACCTACGCGGCTAAAGTCCGCTTTGAGGAGTTCGTGAAAACGCGGGCGGAGGATGATCCAGACCGGCAGAGGGCACTTCGTTATATCGGTCAACCGGAACTGGCGCGGGCCCGGATGGCGCCTCCGTTTGCGGTCACAACAACCGA
>DATNMU010000361.1:0-55095 GCA_035602195.1 Candidatus Acidiferrum sp. | reverse complement strand
TTTTTCCGTTTGGACTCGCGGCAAGTTGCTAGCTGACGTGTGGCTGCTACGAATGTTTCTTTTATGGCTGGTTTTGCAATCGCCATGGATCGCAGCCTCCGCAATCCCGTCCTACACCAATCAGCATAAAGGGCTCGCCATGTCGTATATATCGTCCAGTTTCGGGGGACTCCTGCTGGCACTCATCCTATTACCACGGCTTGGTCTTAAAGGCCTTCCTATCGCCTTTATTGTGGCGGAATTGGCCGCCTGCTACCACTTTGTGGTTCGCGACGCATGCCGCATCGTCGGCGACCCATATGGAAGGTTCGCGCGCAAGCTTTGGCTCGGCTTGACTGCGGTTATGGCCTCAGCGTTTTGCGCAACATGGGTGGTGCACCTGGCGCCAGGCCTGGGGACATTTCCGCGATGGGTTATTTCAGGATGCGTTAGTATTGCAGTCGTAGTTCTGGGTACATGCGTTTTCTGGTTCCGCGAAGGGGAAAGAGCATTTGTCCGGAACAAGCTAGAATTGAGCCTTAAGACATTTGAGAGGCCGTTACCATCCCCTCCCGTCAATTCCATTTAGTCGATCGCGAACGCTAGCTGGCGACTGCGCACGGACTCCGGCTGGACGCCTCATAGTGGCGAAGAATCTCTTTCATTCGCTCGTCGTACGAATATGCGGGCACACAACGAAGATGACCCGCACGGGCAATCGCGTCACGTTCCTCGGGATGCGCGAGGTAGTACTCGATTTTCGAGGCAAGCTCTTCGATTGAGCCAAACGCCGCCACTTCCCGACCCTCTTCGTACAGTTCCAGCAGTTCCGGAGTACGCTCGTGGAGCATGAAACCGCCACAGGCTGGGATCTCGTAAGTACGGGTGGTGGTTTCGTCTCCCTGGATAACGCCTTCGACTCTGCCCGACATGATAGCCAGCGAGATGCGAGCGGCGCGAAGCGCCCGGGCATACTGGGAACCGAACAAAGGAAATCCGCGAATGTGAGCGCCGAGTTCAGGCGAATGTGATGACTCGATCCAGCGGCTGCCATAAATGTGAAGATCAAGGTTCGGACAGCGGCGGACCAACTGGCAAAGCAGTTGCTCTTTTTGGAGCGTGTGACTGCCAATCACTGTTACGTCGTGACCGTACTCTTCCGCATCCCGGGGATCGACGGGTAACGCCTGATGGACGTCGGGGTCGTAACCATGTGGCAGAAATATAGAAGGTCGCCCGGCCAGAGCCTCCGGATGGTGCAAACTCCAGAATTTCTTTGTGTAGAAGATGCAGTCGTATCGGCGAATCGAATCCGCAAGCATTCGGCCGTGGGCGGACGGAGATGTATCTGGGTAGTAGTTGTAAAGGACGATCCGCGATCGTCGCAAAGTCTCAAGAGTGTGCGGCTGGACGAATGAACCCTTGAAAGCGAGCAAAATGTCAGGCTTGGTCTGGGACGCGGAGTCAAGGATGAGCTGGTTGTATTCGCGGAGGATCCGGGGCTGCAGCAACCGACGGATGGCGCGATTACTGCGCTGCCGCCACTGGGGAATGATAGTTTGCTGGTCAATGTCAGTGACGTCGCATCCCAGCCGCCGCAGGGCAAAGCAGCACGCGCGGGCGCAACTACCATACCAGTTCTCTCCGAGAAATAGAATGCGAAGGCTCATGTCAGACGGGCGACTCAATGTTTTAAGAGGAAGAGGTCTAGACGTCGGCCTCCAACTCGTTGTTGAACCTGCTCCCTCTGATCAGCACGCTTCGTATCAGCGATACTGCATCAACGCGAATTTCCCATTCTCCAAGGATTTCGCGACAAAAGGGCGGACGGTCAAGATAAACTCCAGAGCCGCATGTGCTGCGCACCTGCGGCCCGTGTGACTGGTCTCTGTTTAACGATCGTGGCTTGACAGGAACATGCTCGGAAATAAGGGCAAATGGATATTGCGAGAGGTTGGACAGGGCAGCAGTAATTTCTGCGTTGGAAAGATGTTGAAACACTTGACGGATCATGCAGAAGTCCGCACTTGGCAGGCGATCTTTGACGATATCCAGACATTGAAAGCGAATGCCTTTGCGGACAAAGGAACGCGCATGGTGAGCGATGACGTCAGGGACAATGTCTATGCCAACATATTCGATGCCCGTCTCCTCAACAACGCGGCTTCCCACGTAGAAATCACCGCACCCGAGGTCGGCAACGCTGCGAAATCCCTTCTCCCGAATAAAAGCAGTCAACCAGGAGCAATATTCTTCGGCGATAGCTCCGCGGGAGCCGTTTCCCGAGCTAAATCCCTGCCTGCCATCGGTGCCCCACGCGTGAGTCGCGTAAATGCGCGAAAAAGTCTCCGCAGTAGAAAGCGCTTTGTAGGTACGCGAGATTCTGGGGAGAACCAAGGTCCGCTGATAAAGAAAGCGAAGATGATCTCGAAGAGAACTCATTGGTCGACAACTTTCTCCTGTCACAAGGTACGGTCAACTAACTTTTCCTGGCCACAGCAAGCAAATTCTGAGTAAGGATCAGGCCGGCGCCTGAGTCACCTGTTTCTGCCATGTAGGCCAGGCGGAATATGCTGCGCAAGCCCGCCCACAGGATGCGGCGAATCAGGCTTTTCACGCCGTGCACTGCGGGAACATCTTCGCTGAACTCGACCGAACCGAAGCCACTGGCGCCAGCGAGCTGGCGCAAGCCCTCGCGGGTGAAGGCCATCTCGTGGGTGAAGTCGCTCCAGAATATTCTGGAGCCGAAGATACCCTCGGCGTTGGGTGCGTGCACAATAAGCCGGCCACCGGGCCGAAGCACGCGGTACGCCTGATCCATGATCTCGAGGACTTCATCCTTGCAGAAATGCTCAATCACGTCGAAAAGGACCACTACATCGAAAACTTCGGCGAGGCTATTGCGAAGGAAAGGGACTAGATCTCCGGCGACGACCGGCTCCGCTCCCAACAGGCGGGCAAACTCAACCTGGTCGGGAGAGGTCTCGACGCCCAAGACGTTGTGATATCCGTTTTCCCGTAAGAACAGAACCAGCGCGCCGCACCCGCAGCCCAGATCGAGAATTTTGGATTCACGATCGGCAGGAAAAAATCGCTTGACTAAGCGTCTCAAGTACGGCGCGCGAAGCGCAAGGTCTCGGCGAACCTGCTCAACCTCGGTGCGTTGCTGAAGAGCAGCGTAATTCTTGTAAAACCTCGCACGATATGCAGTTCGCTCAGTCGACACTGCCTCGGCGGGGGAACGTTCGGAAGGGCTCAACATATCATCATTTCCAGTCGGTCTCGAAACTTCTCATAAGAAAAGTGTCGCTCCAGCCTTTCTTGTCCACGCCGGCCCATGGCCTCCCGTTCCTGGCGGTTCCCGAGCAGTCTCACTACACACTGGGCGAAACTATCCACGCTCGAGGGCTCGGCAAGGAGCCCTGTTTGCTTATCTTCGATTACTTCTGGAACTCCGCCTGCCATCACTCCCACACAAGCTTTCCCGTGATACATGGCTTCGAGAAAAACAATTCCAAACCCCTCTTTAGTGCTCGGCATCACGAACAAGTCGCAGGCGTTGTAATAACTGGGCAAGAGTTCGTCCTCGATAAAACCGGCAAAGATTACCCGCCCAGCTACGCCAGTCTCCTTTGCTAACTTCTCCAACCGCGAACGATCCCCGCCCCGGCCCACCACTACAAAAAATGCGTCTGGGATCCGATCCAGGATGGCTGGCATAGAATGAATGACAAGGTCGATTTTCTTGTAGTCCTCCGTTGCCGCCAAACGGGTAACGGCGAGCATCATTTGACCTCGAGGAAGGCCGAGTTCCTCCGCAGAACGAATCTTGCCGCTCAAGTGGGAGTAAAACGGGTCCAAGGTATCGGGCAACAAACGAAACTGGACCGGGGGCATCCCATTAAAGTGGATAAATGCTTCCTGGGTATATCCGCTCACCGAAATGATGTCGCGCATTTGGGAAATACCCAATTTCTGCAGGCGTGGCAATAATCTCCAGACATCAATCCCGTGGATGACAAGAGATTTGACAGGCTTGGGCATCGCACAAGCCAAGGCACTGAAATTCACATGTCCGAAAACGACCCGGTCTGCGCGCCATCCTGTCCAAAGAGTTGCCGCGGCAAACGCCGCTTTATTGCCTTTAAAGCCTCTGTACCGGGTCTGTCCTGAGGCAAAGTAAATTGCCATCGCCGGGGTGGGTACTTCATCGTCCAGGAGACTAAAAACCGTAACTTCCAAGCCTAGACCTTCCGCGAGATCATCTGTCGTCTTGATCAATGCCCGATTGAAGGTATGGACGCCCCCAATCGATCGAAAAACACTGGTCAGGAGCAGCAAAATTTTCATGAGCACTTCAGGCTAGCCAGTTTTTTGCATTTTGACAAGGAAGGCCATGCCAGGCGATCCAACTCCAAAACCGAGTTGCACTTCCTGCGACGCCTTGGTGTCGGCCTGTATTCCCGTCTAGTTTTGTACTTCTATCTTCATGGTACAATCGCCGAAATTGTTCACCCAAAATATTTGAGGCAACCGTCAGACATGCGAGCTGGTCTGTAATGGATTGCCTTTGAAGGCTTCGGAGGAAGGGTTGATGGAAGGGATCGTTCGTCGACGTACTGACAGTCCAGTTCTTGAGCAATTCTCCCCCGAGATTCCTTATCCCCCAGATCCTTTCAGAGGTTACGGCTCTTCACCTGAAAGTGGTTTTCTGCTCCGCGAGTACGGTCGAGTTCTAAAAAAGAGAAGGTGGGTGGTCATCGCCACATGGCTGATCATCGCAACTTTGGCAACTGTCTTCACCCTGCACAAAACCCCGGTTTACGACGCGACGGGAGAGATCGCAGTCAATCGCGAGAATTCTCTGAATTTGGGTTTCAAGGACTCGGAAGTGGGCAGCCTTGGGGACGATTACGACTATAACGTTACCCTAGAAACCCAAGTCAGAATCTTGCGAAGCGACGCGATCGCTTTTCAGGTGATCAAAGCCCTGAAACTAGACAGCAACGCAGAGTTTGCGGGATTGGCGATCAAGCCGCGCACCGAACCGGCCTTGAACGCGTTGCAGGTGGATGCTCCGTTTGAATCATCCTTACTCGATCACTTCCGAAGCGGGCTCACGCTGACGGTCGTCCCCAGAACCCGCATCGTAGAGATCCATTATGCGCATTCCGATCCGCATCTTGCCGCGCAGATCGTTAACACGCTGATCAACACATATATCGAGCAAAATTTCAAAACAAAGTTTGAATCCACCATGCAAACTTCGGAATGGCTGTCGCAGCAACTGGTCGATCTGGAGATGAAAGTGGAAACGTCGCAGGAAAAGCTTGTCCGTTATCAGAAAGATCACAATATTCTCGGAATTGACGAAAAGCAGAATATCGTCACTTCCAAGCTCGACGAATTGAACAAGGAACTGACGGCGGCGGAGGCGGACCGAATCCAAAAGGAATCCACATACAAGCTCGCATCCACTGAAAGTTCTGAAGTTTTTGCAAAGGCCGAGCCGAGCAGTCTGCTCAATCAACTAAGGGCTCAAGAAAGCGAGCTCAGAATAAAGTATGCAAATACCACCACTGAATTTGGTACTTCATATCCGAAGGTGATGGAGCTTGGCAGCCAATTGCGGCAGGTAGAAGAATCGATTCAGGCGGAGAACAAGCGTATCGGTGCAAGACTTCAGAATGAGTACTCTGCGGCACTCCAGCGCGAAAAATTATTGAGCGCAGCTCTCGATGTTCAAAAGCAAGAAGCCAACCATCTCAACGAGAGTGCAATTGAGTACAACATTCTGAAACGCGATGCCGAATCCAACCGGCAGTTGTATGAGGGGTTGCTTCAAAAGCTCAAGGAGGCTGGGATTTCTGCCGGCCTTAGATCGAGCAATATTCGCGTGGTGGACTTGGCCCGCGTACCAGTGACACCATCGTCCCCTGATATTCCGCGGAATATCTTAGTCGGGCTAGCACTGGGTTTATTTGGAGGGATGGGGCTAGCCTTTGCCTTGGAAGGTCTGGATAACACGGTAAGGACGCCGGAGGAGGCGCAACTCATCTCGGCGCTGCCGTCCCTCGGCATCATACCTCTCAACACACAACTGATCGCGCGCAAAAAAGGCCGTCGGCGCTTGTCTTTGGCGTCCCGATCGGCCGAGCATGCCAACTCGCTGGGACTGATAGCTTTCGCCCGTCCTAAATCCGAGTTGGCTGAATCATATCGTGCGCTGCGAACTTCCATTCTCCTTTCTTCACTGGGCGCCGCCCCTAAGGTAATTCTGGTCACCAGTGCTCTTCCGCAAGAGGGAAAGACGACGACGAGCATCAATTCGGCAATCGTGCTCGCTCAGCGCGGCGGACGCGTCTTGCTGGTGGATGCGGATCTCCGTCGGCCAGGGGTTCATAAGGCACTCGGATTGCAAAACACGTCTGGGTTAAGCACCGTCATGACAGGCGGTGCTGCTTCCGAGGAGGCGATAGTTCCAACCGAGATTCCCAATTTGTATGTGCTGACGGCGGGACCTCCGCCTCCCCAGCCCGCCGAGTTGTTGGGTTCAATTCTCATGAAGGACTGTCTGGTACGATGGCGGGAGGAATTCGACCACATCGTCATCGACACACCCCCAGCCTTATCGGTAACTGATGCAGTACTTTTGTCGATCGAAGCCGACTCTGTCATCATCGTCCTGAGGTCCGGCCAGACCACTAAAGCAGCCCTTCGCCGAGTTCGAGATTTGCTGTCCCACGTGAATGCGAGAATCACGGGACTCGTCATTAACGCCTTTGATCTTCATTCTGGCGGCAGCGATTATTACCAGTACGATTCAAAATACTACGGCAGATATTACGAAGATGACTCGTCCCGAAAGGGTACGGCGGTCGCCGATAAAGTCTCGTAGTACGCGTGAAAGAATTACGGCAGTCAAATCAGATCCGCGCTCCCCGTGATCCTGTGTAGCTCAGATGCAGATTGAATTGCGGTCCCATCTCCGCCCATTCGGCTTTGGATTAATTTGCCTGCTCCTAGCGGGGCTTTATTTTCGATTGGTCCTGCGATCGTACCAAGCATCTCAACTTGCATTGGTCCCGGAGCTGTCAAATCTTGAGCAGGCAATCCGGCTGGAACCATCGAACGCCGAATATCGTGAACTTCTTGGCCGCAATTTGACATTGTCCGGGGGAAATCTGGATGACGCCATTTCAAACTATCGAACCGCCGTGAACTTGAACCCGTATGTGGGACGGTATTGGCTGGATTTGGCGGGCGCCTATCAAATATCTGGACACCCCGTCGAGCAGGAGCAGAGTGTCGAACAGGCTGTGGCAGCCGATCCGACTGCGCCCCATGTCGCGTGGGAGGCCGCGAATTTTTTCCTGGTGCAAGGTGACCACGAAAGGGCGTTCAGTAATTTTCGCGTCGTTCTCGCCAACGACCCGGAGGCAGTTGACTCCGCTCTCAGTCTCTGCTGGAGGGCAACCCAAGATGCCGATTGGATGCTTGATCGGGCGTTGCCTCAACGGCCGGATTTATATTTTTCGTTTCTGCGTTTGCTAATCTCCCAACAACAAGTAAGCGCCGCGGAAGATGTCTGGAACCATCTGATTAAATTGAACCAGGCATTTCCAACGAAGTCGGCGTTTCCCTACATCCGCTTTCTGCTCGCGAAGCAGTCAGTCGTGGCTGCGCAAACTGCGTGGCAACAATTGGCCGTTGTCGATCCCTCTCTTCAATCGTATCTTCCTTCTACTGAGAATCTGATCGTGAATGGCGATTTTGAGGAGAATGTGCTGAACGGGGGCTTCGACTGGTGGTACGAATCAACCCCGCAAGCGTCCCTGGCCGTTGACACCAATAAATTTTTCAGCGGAACGAGATCTCTGTTGGTCACTTTCGATGGGCCCAATCCAGCGGATGCGGGAATTTTTCAATTCGTCGCAGTAAAACCCAATGCCATGTATGAGTTCAGTGCCAGATCCAGGACCGAGAACATCGAAAGCGCAAGCGGGCCGAGGCTTGCAATCGTGGATGCTTATACCAATGCTTCTTACGTTCTGACCGACGATCTACTAGGCAGTACACCTTGGCGCCTGCAACGGGCGCGATTCCAAACTGGCCCCGATACGAATCTCTTATTGCTAAAGATTGTCCGGCAACCTTCGAGTCCACTGATCCGAGGGCAGCTTTGGGTCGACGATTTCCGTTTAGTGGAGAAATCAGATCGGTGAAGTTGAGAACATCATCGAACGCGGGCGAGGAGTCTGATTCCATTGGCCCGGGGCGCCGCTCTGATCCCGAGCTCGGAACACTGGGATGGATGCTGATTGCTAGCCTTGGCCTCGTTCTAATATTCGCAGTGCTGGCGTTTGGCGCGGTCGATCAGTGGTCAACTTTCGCCTTCGAGGCCGGGGCAGCATTTCTGTTCCTGGTTTGGGCAGGAAAGCAGATTCTTGCCCGCAAGGTAGCAGTATCTAGAAACCCTCTGTACCTGCCAGCCGTTTTCTTCTTTGCGCTCATCGTGGCGCAGATTGTACTTCGCCGTTCGGCATATGAATATGTTACTGAATACGAATTACTTCAATACGTTTCCTACGGGATTGTGCTGCTGATTGGGGCAGAATGCCTGCGAGGGGAAAGTACTCGCAAACTGTTTGCTCTCGCGATGATTGCGTTCGGAGCACTTTACGCCTTTCTGGCGCTGGCTCAGGAACTGACATCCAATGGCAAAATTTTCTGGGTGGTCAGGCCACACTTCGGTGGCTCATTCTTCGGAACCTACGTCAACCACGACCATTATGCGGGTCTGATGGAGATGCTGGTGCCGATCCCATTGGTCGTCAGCATGGGACATCTCCTGACTGGCGGAAAAAGGGCCATGGTTGCGTTCTGTACGGTGCTGATGGCTAGCACCATCTTTCTTTGCGGCTCGCGCGGCGGAATGATTGCCTTCGTTGTCGAGATAGTCTTTTTTGGAGCCGCCACCCTTATCCAGAGGAGAAATTCTCGTATAGCAATCGGTCTGGTAGCAGTTTGCGTCTTGGTTCTCGCTTTCTTAGTTTTTGTAGGAAAGGGCGGAGTTCTGGGCCGACTTGGAGACCTTGGCCCTGGCATTCGTTTGGACATTACCAGAGACTGCCTCAAAATGTTTTCTCATCGGCCGTTGTGGGGTTGGGGCTTGGGAACCTTTCCAACGGTATATCCGAGCTACCGCACGTTCTATACGAACCTGTTCGTAAACGAAGCACATAATGACTACGTGCAGCTCCTGGTGGAGACCGGCCTGCTTGGCTTCGGTCTAATGTTGTGGTTTGTGATTGCACTGTACCGCCACGGAGCGCCGACGTCGCGCCGATGGGAATTCACGTGGGATGGAGCATTGTCCTTCGCCACTTTGTTGGGCTGTACAGGCATCCTGTTTCATAGCTTCGTGGATTTCAACATGCAAATCCCAGCGAATGCCGCTCTGTTCTACGTCTTTTCTGGTTTGGCAGTCTCTAGGTCTTTTGGCGGCGGTGTTAAAACCGCTCGGTCTCGGGTCGCCCCCAAGGACCAATCGGAAAAACAGTCAGCCCATCCGATTTCTTTAGCGTCGTTGAACATTTGAACTTACCCAGCTATTGGGCAGGGCTATCGCAAACAATTGGCTGTTTGATGTTTCGAGCGACGATTTCCTGGATGGAATACACGCGCTGCGAACAAAAGCAGGTGCCAATCTCGGACAACCTTAGTTTTGCCGAACAAGGAACTGCAAGGAGGATAAACGTTGCTGAAAACATCTCGCGATCAGAGCTCTGGTGGGAGTGCTTTTCGTAGTAGAGGCCCGGCGCAAAGGAACGAAAAGTCTGTCCTTCTCAGGGCTTGGCTGGGCTCGCGGGACTATCGCCCTGGACGAATACCCATGCCGCCACACCGACAATAGCGGCCGATCCAATGCCGATCGCCACAGGGGAATTGAGAACTCCGCCCACACCTGCAGGAGGTGCCCCCGCCGCAGCTTTCTTTTTCTTCTTTTTCTTCTTATCGTCTTCCTGCGGGGTTGATTCCTCCCGGGTCGTTTGCTGACCTTGAGCCAACGTCGTGGTGCCCTTGTCGTCGCTGATCGTCACGTCACCTTTACGCGCCTCGATCTGAACCCTACCATCCGCGTCTCTGACTGCAAATTCAGTCCATACATTCGCAGCTGGTGCTACAACAATACCGCCGGCACGAGTCGTCAGTGATTTCGCAGTCGACACGGTAATTCCACCATGCTGCACCTCGACGCCATGCTCTTGATACTGAACGAGCGAATCGTTTGAGATCAGGACAATCAATCCCGCAGCGGTAATGTTAGCAGCGGAACTGGCATTGGTCTCCACCAGGTCGCCGGAAAAAAGGGCCGATGAACGCTCGACAGCGCTTCCATTAATTAAAGCGGTTCCATGGGTGTAAAGCATTGCAGAAGGTTGGTCCCCTGCAAACAAGGCAACCGGAAGAAGCAAGAGTGAGACGCGGCTTAGAACCTTAAAATATAAAGTCCCGATCATTACAAACCCTTCACCTCGGTGATGAACTTGGGGAATGGTAATCCGAAAGCCATACTTCGTCAATTGCTTATTAGCCCTGCAGTTACTTCTGGGTGCCATCCCAGCAACGCCGCCTGAATTTCGGGCAGGAGTTCCTGCGCTGGCGGTTAATCGCTGCAAGCCAGGGTTGATTGCTGTGTTCGGATTATCGCTTGCTTCTTCTGCAGGAATAATCCATCAGTAAATTTCGGAAGCGAAGGGAGCTAGCGCGCAATCAACCCCGCTGCGGTCAATCCACTCGGCACTGTTGGCTAGCACCGCACAACCTTGGGACTGTCGATGCCTTTGGTTGCGTTTCGAGTGTCGACTACCAACTGGGCTTCGCTCACAATCTTCCGGTAGTCGTAGTCGGAGTGGTCAGTGACAATGACGACGCAGTCGTATTGTCCAAGTTTTTCTAACCCCGTTCGCTTCATCTGCAAATCATACTTGCGGCCCTTCCCGATGAATGGAAAATAGGGATCGTGGTAACTGACTTGGGCCCCCTCTTTTTGCAAGAGCTCGATAATGGTGAGTGCGGGCGATTCGCGCAGGTCGTCGATATCTCTCTTGTAAGCTACGCCCAGAATCAGGACGCGGGCGCCGTTCAGTGACTTCTTGTGGCCGTTCAAGGCCCCTCCTATCGAAGCGAGGACGTGGTACGGCATATTCGTGTTGATTTCTCCCGCCAATTCAATGAACCGGGTCCGGAAGTCCCACTCTTTGGCTTTCCACGACAAGTAGAAGGGATCGACTGGAATGCAGTGTCCGCCTAGTCCTGGCCCGGGGTAAAAAGGATGGAAGCCAAAGGGTTTGGTGGACGCGGCTGCGATGACTTCCCAAATATCGATTCCCATGCGCAGACAAAGCAGCTTCAGTTCGTTCACCAATGCGATGTTGACGCAGCGATAAATATTTTCCAGCAGCTTCGTCATCTCAGCCGCGGCTGGTGAGGAAACCGGAACGGTGCGATGGAAGATGGATCCATAAAGAGCGCCCGCCAGCTCCGAGGCCTGCGAATTAACTCCTCCAACGACTTTGGGAATGTCACGCCGCGCCACTTCGGTATTGCCGGGGTCTTCGCGCTCCGGCGAGAAGGCTACAAAAAAATCCTTGTCCGATGTTGAGGTAGCGCGGGCCACCTTGAGTCCGTTCTTATTTTCTTTCTCCAGAATCGGAACCATAACCTCTTCCGTGGTGCCGGGGTAAGTCGTGCTTTCGAGAACTACCAACTGCCCAGCCTGCAGATGAGGCGCAATGGCGTGCGTAGTGTCGGTAATGAAACTTAGATCCGGTTCGTGGTATTGGTTGAGCGGGGTGGGCACGCAAATAATAACCGCATCCATGTCAACCAACCGGGCATAGTCGGAGGTGGCGAAAAAACCCTGCGACTTCGCCGTTTGGATTTCTTCCGCGCTAATGCGGTAGATGTAAGATCCGCCCTGGCTCAGAGTGTCGACTTTACGTTTATCAATATCGAAACCGGTGACGGCAAACTTCTGTTCGCTGAACAAAAGAGCGAGCGGCAGTCCGACATACCCGAGTCCGATGATTCCGACCCGGGCCTTACGCTGCTGGATTTTGTTCTTGAGTTGATCGACGGAGCGCGTTTCGACGGAATGATTGGTCATTGTTGCTGGAGGCGTCTCTTCCGCATGGAGTAAATTGCGTTCCGATTCTAGCATGCTGCTTAAAATGGCGATGTGACGATGGTCGCCATAAGTGCTTGATGCGAGGTAGATTGAGAGTTAGAAAATTATGGGAAGATGGAAATGAAGATGCGCCTGAATCTTTGGTGGTTACTCCCCGCGCTTTTAGCCGTGATTCTATTGGTCGCGTTGGTTACCAGAGCGGGCAGTTTTCTTGTCATCGATGAGCCCCACCGGTCCGATGTAATCCTTGTGCTTGCGGGGGAAACCAACCATCGTCCGGAGCGAGCCCTGCAACTTCAAGCCCAGGGATTCGGCCAGCGGATCTTACTGGATGTACCGACCAATTCGAAAATCTACGAATTCACCCAGATTCAGTTAGCCCGGAAGTACATTCAGGATCTTCCTGAGGGAGCGACTCTCAGCATCTGTCCGATCGACGGACTATCGACACGCGACAAAACGAAAGATGTAGAGAGATGTCTGATAAAGGCAGGCGCAGGAACGGGTCTTGATCGTGACTTCGGACTTCCACAACTCGCCGCGCCCTGAGCACTCTTCGTCGTGAAATTCCTGGACACCTGGTGGATTCATCGCCAGTGGGCGAAAACTTTTGTCGATGAATGGCTGCGCCTGATCTGGTGGAAAAGCATCGATCAATGGCGCTGAAGTGCCTTGGCGCTGACGGACGCCATTGACGGAAAAGTTTTCCACTGCTGAACTTGTTTCGCATCACGAAAGTCATTGACGGCTAAGAACACGCAAGGTTACGATGCGACAACAGCCGTTCAATCAATCATTCACGGAGTATGGGATGGGTGAGTCCGCTTTCTGCAGGATTGTAAGTTGCTTGCTACTGCTGACTGTTCCTGCTTCGCTGCTGGCGGCCGATTCCGGTGCGGCCATGCTTTATGCAAATGGCGCTGCTTGGCTGAATGGCACCCACGTGCCAAACTCTTCGGCAATTTTTGTGGGTGATCTGGTTCAGACTCAAGCGAACGGAGGCGCCAGCATTCACGCTTCCGGTTCCTCCATCACCGTTCTCGGTAACTCTCTCGTACAATTTGAAGGTGTCTCGTTGAAGGTGGAGCACGGCGGAGTCTCCGTCTCGACCTCGAAAGAGGTAGCCGCCACGGCCGGCGACGTGCGCGTCGCGCCGGCCTCCAATGCATGGACTGAATTCAATGTGAGCGACGTTGATGGAACCGTCCGAATCGCCGCCAATAAAGGGGATCTGACGGTCACCGACGATAATGGCACGGTTACTCTGCCGCAAGGTCAGCAGACCACTCGCGACGATCAATCGAATCAGCCCGATAATAAGAAGAAGAAAAAGCGTGGAGGTGGGGCCGCGCCAGCGGCCTCAGGCGGCCTGCTGAACTCTCCTGTTGCGGTTGGAGTTGGGGCGGCGGCCATTACTGGTGTGGCGGTTTGGGTACTCACCAGGGGTGACGAATCGATCAGCCCCGCCATACCTTAAGCACGCGAGTTTCCCCCATCTGCAGTTTACTCGCCCTCTTCCATATCGGTACAGGCAACGATTTCCACAGGCTAGATGTGATAGATAGCACTGAGAGGCACAGCCATAAGTCGTTAGCATGAATCGTTCGCCGACCCAGATTTAGGTTAGGTCCCAGGTCCCACTCTTCCTATCCTTGTCCGAGCAATCTCCGCCTGGCTAACATGTCAGCTCCGTTGCCATGGCAGTGCGGACAGCGTTGCTGCCTATCTTTTATGCTTCGGAGGGGAAAATGATGTTTCCAGGGGGTATGGAACGTGCTTTAGAAGTGACAGAGGTATCTGAACAGTTCGACTGGATGAGAAGGCAGATATCGCTAGGAGGCATTGCCCTGCCGCATGAGGAAACAGCAGTATGTATCGCGGCGCACGCCCTTCGGCTAACGGACCGAGTAAGAGGCGTGTATCGCCACCTGCCGATCTCACTTGAGAAGCGTCTCATCGAGTCCGTGATCGTCTATCAATGCTGGGAATTGCACAAGCGACAGTACGCAAGCGCTGAAAATCTGGCGAGGGGGGCAGGGACTCTGGCGACGGTCGAAGCTGCGCGATACATCCGGCCCGTCGGGAACGCGTGGGGATACCACCTGGTGGAGGGAGCTGACAGATTGCAATACGTCGTTACAGTTCCAACCGGGTTCAGGGACGAGACCACGCCAGCGTCCGAAGTGATCTGCAACCGCTTGTTGCGACTATTGGGCTTAACTGTGCCCGACGTTAGAGTCGTGGTAGTAAATGGGACACTGCTGAAGCGCAACTCCGACACTAGGCCAGGAAGGAGTCATGGAAATGGCCGGCGAGCACCAGAATTATGTGCTGGCTTTCGTCAAGACACGCCGTCACCTTCGTTCACCTCCGAAGACGAGCGACGGCCCCTTACCGGACGAAATGTACGGGACCTAATTGGTGCTCTTGTTTTCGACATTTGGACTCTCAACACATGTTCGAGACAATGGACCGCCAAATATAGCGAGATTACCGGTCGAGTTGAGTGCACACTTGTAGGCAACAGCGGCGGCTTCCACGGTGGAGATTGGTCGAAATTTCAATGTTCGGCCTACCAGTCGTTATCGGCTCCCCAAGCAGCCGCTTCCAGGGTGAAAGGGTGGTCGCAGCTTGACCCATGGCTCCGAAAGGCATTCGTACTTGACCTGAACTCAATTTGGGAGCTTGCGTTCCAGATGCCCGAGGCCTGGTACGGAGGATGCAGACCGGCCTTGGCGAACCTCATGGAGAAGCTAGGGAAAAGGCAGTGGGACCTGTCCCGCGCTGTGTTGCATTTCCTGCAAGTCGGATATTTTCCCTCACTCAAAAAACCTTCTTTTCTTTTGCAACCCGAAGCAGCGGAATCTGCCTGAATCCCGCTCGCGTTAATGGCAAGCTGAGGGACTGATCGAAAATGATGTTCTCAAATCGGTCCCGCGATCGGGAGGTAGTCTCGCCTTTCAATTCCTCTGTTCCTCTTCTCCTCTTCTGACATTACGCTAAAAGCACGAAGGTAGTGTATTCCCAACATGGCGCTTGCAACCTTTGCGAACGCAGGCTATTCATGTGTTCATGCGTAGATCAATACGCATTTTTCTAAAACCAATACTACCGAAATGTTCTGAATTCCCAGCTCCAAGTTGTCGGCCAGTTTATGCAGGCGATTCTAAATCATTATCTGCCCGAGCCTAGAATCGATACATCAAGGTTAGCTCGACGAAGGCGGTGACAGACTTCTGACTGGTTTGCAGCTTCGTTAGCGCTAGATTGGACGGCTCAGTTACCGTCTCATGGAACTCGTACACCCCAATTGTCTGGCGGAAAAATATGTGTCCCTTCGTCGAGGGAGACGGCATATAGAAATTCAACAGCGGCCCCTGAAGGGCATTAGCATGGTCCGCACCCGGCAAGACATAGTCCGCACCCAGGCGCATAGAAAAATCAGAGATGCAGTCTTCCAGTGCGCATTTCTTATGGAAGTAGTCCCTTCCTCCTCCGAATGTGGGGCGCCAAGCTGACTTCGTATAGTTCGTCGTGGAAAGTTGGCTCCAACGCGCCCCTACACCAGCGAACCACCCCGACGAAAACCGAAAATACGCCGATCCCGATAAGCCTCGATCATGCCCTTTAGGATTGGGCTGGTCGTTGTCGTCCGTTTTGCGCCCGTTATCGTACGACCCTTGGGCCCAAGCTAAGACGCGGCGAGAGTCAATCCTTAGACCCGCCCCTGCCTCTGCGGCCAACGGTGAATAGGCACCTCCCATGAGCCCGAGGCCGGCATAGACGTACGGACGAGGAAAGAGGCTCGACAATGGCCGATCAGCCTCGTCGACCGATGCGTTCTGGGATACGACCTGCTGGGCCAGGAGCACTGTCTTGAAACAAGGGGTCGCTAGTACCAAAGCCAGGAGATACATTTTCATTTGGCCTCCAAAGTCGCTTTTCTACCTATCGACAACAGGAGGCCGATCCACTAGGAAATTGATAAGAAGAAACTGTGAACTCAGCACCAAGGGTCGTCCGTACGTCCGAGTCGCCGCCAATAAAGGGGATCTGACGGTCACCGACGACAATGAAACGGTTAACGATAATCCCGTCAGCCCGGATGCACCATAGTCAGGACGCATCATGATTGCGTCCCTCACAACCTGGTCAGAACTTCATCCGCGGCGCTAAGGGTGTAACTCTCGCCTAAGATGCAAAACTCTTCCTATTCCCTGCCCGGTTCACCCCTGTTCGCCGGCACGAATGGCGTAAGCAGCTGAAATCTAAACCATTAGCCTACCGTCGTAAGACAAAAGTGGCCCTTGCCGTGCTCAGTTTTGCTCCGGATCAATCTGCATATGAGCCGCCCTGCCACCCCGGAAAATCTTTTCACGCTCTTGCCGAAAACCAGAACTTCCTGGCGGGAGTTCGCATTCAGTATCGGAACTCAAAGCTTTGCTATTGGTTTTCTGGTCTTTATGCACCTGCTCTATCCCTCCGTAATGTCGCATACCGAACACCGCTTACGGCCGGTTTTTCTACTGAGCACGCCGGTTCCCCTCAATCACCAACCGCAGATTCTGCGTAAACCATCGAAACCTCCAAAAGCTGCGCAGGCAGTTGCTCCTGCCGAAGCCTTGCGACTCCCTCGCCCGCAACCGAAAACTGCCGAACGCACGACAGATTTGCCGGCTCCGGTTGTCAATATCGCTTCCAGGGAATTGGACCCGCTGCCGATCAACTCTCGCCCCTTAATTCCCAAACCGGCAGTTAGCACTAACCTGTTTTCTAGTGGAAGTTCCGCCACCCCTACAACCTTCCGTTCCCCCTCCGAGGTGCAGGCCGGAGGCTTTGGCGATGCGAACGGGGTTCCCGCCAAGACCGGCCAAAGGAAGGCTGTCAACGTAGCGGCGAAAGGATCTTTTGATCTTCCTTCCGGCCCGGGTTCAGACAATGGTACCGCAAGTGGGAACGCCAGGCTGGGCGTGGTCGCAAGTTCAGGATTTGGAAATGTCCTGGCCAAAGGAATCAGCCAAGCGAGGCTTTCTGCGAACGCCATTCAAGCCAGCGGTTTCGGTAGCCTCGAAGTTCCCGCGTCCCCCGCCACCAGATCACATTCCACAGAGTCGAGTTCCCGGTCGACTCCTGCGGAGATTCTCTTCAAGCCAGTTCCCCTCTACACCCAAGAGGCGAAGAACCTGCGTATTGAAGGCGAAGTTCTGATGGAAGTGGTTCTCGAAGCCACCGGAAGTCTAAGAGTAGTGCGGATTGTTCGGGGTTTAGGTCACGGCCTGGATGACAATGCCCTGAGAGCAGCCAAACAGATTCACTTCAAGCCGGCGGTCAAGGACGGCCAGCCAGCCGATTCCACGGTCGTTTTGCATATCATTTTCCAGTTAGCGTAGTTTGCCGCCAAGCGAATGAGGTATCGCTGTCGTTGAGAATCGAGGAAGGCGAGCGAAGAGAACCAAGATTGCGCTGCAGTACCTTTTATCCGCAGGACGGAGGGTTACTGGATGGCGCTGCCGACACTGGAGAACACGTTGTTCGCATTGGTGCCGATGAGTCGCACTGTGCCAACAACTATCACTAGAATCACAGCCAGCATGACTGCGTATTCCGCGATATCTTGACCGCTCTCATCGTTCCATAGACTCTGCAACATTTTTGCCACGGGCTCCGTCTCCTTGAAGAACTTACTTTTTATTCATGTTGTGTCGTTTAATAGCACAACATGGTCAAATAATCCGTATCTCCCCAAGGGCTATTTAAATTTATGGTAAGTCGTGGTGCTAGCTTCGCCAATGGCCCTTAAGTGCCATTTGCCGGCGACTACCGGTACCTATAAGCCCTTATTATCCAATGGTTTTTAGAGGAAGCGACTGGTTTACGGCGAACAAGGCAAGCTCCAGGCGGGTCGATACGCCCAGTTTGTCGAAAATGTTACTGAGATGATGTTTTACGGTGTCTTCGCTGATTTTGAAATATTCCGCAATTTCTTTGTTTGAATATCCCGCCACCACAGCTGCGACAATCTCCAACTCGCGAGGGGTCAAACCGAATTTTCGCTGGCGAGCTTCATCACTGGAAGACTGCACTAGCGTTCGCAAATATTGCACTAGATTGGAAACACTTTCGCGACCCACCCAATACTCTCCCGACATGACCGTATGGATCGCCTTGAGGAGCAGTTGAGTAGCGGAGTCTTTCAATACCACTCCACGCGCGCCCAACTGCAAAGCCTCAACAATCTGGCTCTTCTCCGCCGCCGCGGTCAGCAGGATCACACGTACCGGGCTTGAACCCGCCCCAGCACTTAGATCCCGCAATGCCTCCAGGCCCGGATGTTTCGGCATAGCCAGGTCGAGCAAGAGAATATCGGGCTTCAATTGCCGCCCAAGCTTCACTGCCTCGGCGCCGTCGGAGGCCTCGCCTATCACTTTTAAATCGGGCTCAGCTTCCAGAAGCCGGCGCAACCCATCTCTGAAAATTGGATGGTCGTCTGCGATTACGATACGAATAGGCTGTGACTTCCTAAAGTTCATCGGAACTTTCTCCATCTCGTGGAACCTTGATTTCCAAGCGTGTGCCCTGACCGGGATTCGATTCTACCGTGAGTGCGCCGGCAATCAAATGGACTCGCTCTTTGATAATGGTCGGCCCCTTGCCCATCTGATCTAGTTCGTCCTGCCGCAGCCGGCCAGCAAATGGAAAGCCTTTCCCGTCGTCCTCTACGGTTAAGCTCCACTCGTTGGAAGTTGAACTCAGCCTCACCAGCGCGTGCCGCGCCTTGCTGTGCTTGCGCACATTGACCAGCCCTTCTTGCACGATGCGCAATAGTTCTCGACAAACCTTGTCGGGCATTTCCAGATTCTGAATGTCGGTCACAAAACGCGCCGATATCCCCGTCTCGCGCTGAAACCTTTCCACCGCGTCGCGCACCACATGGAGGAATCGTCGAGAGTCTACATCAATCGACTTCATCTGTTGCATCAACTCCCGCAGCTTTAGGACCTCTTCGCGCAATAGACCCTGGATTCTTCCCAGTTCGTTGCTCACTACATCGGGCGAGCTCTCGGCCTGGCGCCGCAGAACATCGACCTGCATCTCAACCGCAATGAGCGACTGCACAGCGCCGTCATGCAACTCGCGGGCCACGCGGGTTCGCTCCGCTGCCCCCGCACGTCGCCTTAAACGATGCAACAGATACACGTTGTAAATGGCCGGACCCACCTGGCGAAACAAGTCGAGCAAGAAGCGAAGTTCTTCCTGTCGGTCGCCTTGCCATAAAGGGTCGAACACGAAAAGCCGTCCGCGCCATTCCCCGGCAAAGATAAACGAAATTGCAATCACAGAGTGAAACGATTGCCGTTCCCGCAATCGAATCAAGGGCTCAGTCGAAGGAAGAGCTATCGGATTGCCGTCACGATCCAGAGCGATTAACGACCATCGATTCTTTTCCTGCGCCGCATAGCACACCTCTCCCGGAAGATCCTCCAGATAACTCTTTGCTTCCCGCGGACCGGGGTTCAACCAAATAAAATCCGAGCTAGCCGCATCCCGCAACTCCCCGAGAAACGTTCTGCGACTGCGAATCTCCTGTGACACCATCAGCAGCCGGCCCGCCGCGTACATGGCGATCAGCTCCCGGCAAATCTGCTGCAACGTGCCGGTCAAGCCTGCTTCGACTCGCACCTTCGCCAACATGCGCGTCACCACGGCTTTCTCGGCGCGCAAGCGTTTCTGCTGCTCCGCGAGATAGCCCAGCAGTAAACCCATCACCAGCAAGTAAACCGACAACATGAAGAGGCGCTTGGGTTCGAACTCCAGCACATTGATTTGCAGCTGCCACAAAACAAGAGCTGGCCGGGGGTGTGCTGAAAGATCAACCAGCACAAAGCTTTCGATCCACAACAATGCCACTTCCGACGCCGCCGTGCTCAATGTCCCCCACAAACCCCATCGGTATGCGGCCGCCGCCAGCACAAAAAAGAAAAACAAGAAAAAGGGACTGCGTCCCCCAGCGAAGATTGAGATGAAGGCTGGCCACACGATATCCGCGCCATGAACCAGGATGCGAAACGCCGCCGTCGACTGGCGTCTTCGTCGCAGCAAGGTCATCACCAGCACCCCGTGAATCAGGTACAGCCCCAGCAAGGCGTACGCCAAGGGGGCGTGTCCAAACTGAGTTGGATCCATGTAAATCGCAGCAAACGCAGAGACAGCGAGAAATACACGCGCTGTCGCGAGCCAGCGCTCCACGCGGCGGATCTCACCTGGGTCGGCGGGGGCCAGTGGCCTTCCACTAAAGATATATTTGATTTCGAAGCGCAATTTCGGACCACTTCCCGCTGCAACTGCCCCAGCTCCCAGAGTAGAAGAACGCATCGCATACTATTGACAAGAAAGGGCGAGGGCAAGCAAAACTTTGCACCAGCGCCTGCGTCAGCGCTTTCTATGTAATTACGAGACATATAGTTTTACAGCTTGGCGTGGATTACTTCGGTAACCACGTCGGGTTCCTGAGTCCAGTCTAAAATACCAGCGAGGTCGTTCCGTGCGCGCCTATTCGAAGATTTGGACCGCGGCCGTCGCTGCCTGTCTGGCGATTTTGATTCTGGCGGCGTTGTTCCTGCCCCCCTCGTTTGGCCTCAAGGCGCTCAGTGATGTGATCCAGTGCATTTTGCTATTTTCCGGTAGCATGTCGCTGCTTCCTCACATCGTCCGATCTCGCGGGCGCTTGCGCCTGTTCTGGACGCTGATTGGCACCGGCATAACCTTCTGGTTTTCTTATCAATTATTCTGGACGTACTACGAAGTCTGGCTGCACACCGATGTCCCGGATTTGTACGCCGGCGACATGATTCTTTTTCTCCACATTGTGCCGTTAATGGCTGCCCTGGCGCTTCGTCCTCACGCCCCGCAGGATGAGTATGCGGCGCGGCTGCGCCGGCTTGATTTTGCGCTAATGATGGTTTGGTGGGGATATCTTTACGTTCTCATTGTGATCCCGTGGCAGTACGTGGTGGCTAATGTGGCCGCTTACGATACCAATCTGAACGCGTTATACCTGATCGAGAAATTGGTGTTCCTTGGAACCTTGATTGTGGCTTGGAAGGGCAGCAAGGGCGGCTGGAAAACTTTCTATGCCAGTCTGTTCGGAGCAAGCTTCACCTATGCCGCCGGTTCTCATCTTGCCAATTGGGCCCTCAGCCGGCACGCTTACTACAGTGGCAGTCTCTATGACATCCCACTCGGAATCTCCATGGCATGGATCACAGTAATTGGTTTGTGCACGAGCGAGCTCGAACCACAAGCCGGTGTCCGGACAACTTCCACATCCCACGGCGTGTGGCTGGCGCGGCTCGGAATGATCGCCGCCTTTTCCCTGCCTCTGTTTGCGGCATGGGCTCTTATGGATGGTCCCATTCCGCCGCCGATCCGTTCTTTCCGATTGGTCTTGACTCTAGGAGCCGCGCTCCTCATGGGGGTCATGGTTTTTCTGCGCCAACGCCTGCTCCATATGGAATTGCTGCGTCTACTGACCTACTCGCGAGAATCCATTGCCAACCTGAAACACTTGCAGGCGCAGATCACCGAGTCGGAGAAGTTGGCCTCGATCGGGCAATTGGTTGCCGGCGCTGCGCACGAATTGAATAATCCCATTACCGCAATGCTGGGATATTCCGATCTACTGCAAACCACTTCTCTGAGCGCAGAGCAGGGCGAAGTTGCGGCCAAAATCGGGCAGCACGTGCGGCACACCAGGTCTCTGGTATCCAGTCTGCTTAGTTTCGCGAAACAAGGGCCGGCGGCGATGTCCGCCGTCGATCTCAATACGTTGCTGCGCACCGCTGTCAGACTCTCACAACCGCAATGGCAGGCCTTGAATATCGAGGTGCGCACTAACTTTTCGCAAGAATTGCTGACTGTCCGCGGCGATTCGAATCAGTTGCTCCAGGTGTGCGTGCAGATTGTCAATGACGCACTTCACGCCGTCGACCAGCAAGGTAGCCGGACCCTCATCATCACAGCAAGAAATACGGCGGGCCTCGCCATCGTCACTTTCTCTGATACCGATCTGGTCGACAGTTTGGCGGGATCCGAACCCGAGACCGCTCAACCGGGAAAGAATCTTTCCGGCTTAGGGCTGAGCGCGTGCCAGGGTATCTTGCGCCAACATCATGGGGAACTTATTTGGCGGCAAGAACAAGGTGGTGGAATCAAAATCCGAATTGAGGTCCCAGTCATACCTCTGCCGCCGGAGAAATCACCTGGAGCAGGGGTTCCGGTAATGTGGGAGCCTCAACCGTCCGCTTGAGCTGACCGCACGCTGCGTAGATATCCCGGCCCCGCGGGCGCCTTAAGAATGCGGGAATTCCCGCCTCCCTCAAAATTTTCTGAAACGCTGCTACCCGCTCAGTCGAGGGAGTTGTGAAGTCGATTCCCGGCCCCGGATTCAGCGCAATCAGGTTTACTTTGCATCGCAGCCCGCGTAACAATTCGGAAACTTCCCGCGCGTTTTCAGGAGTGTCGTTCACACCACCGAGCAGAACGTACTCAAAGGTAATCCACTCCCGCGTGCGCAATGGAAACTCTCTCGCCGCCGACATCAGCAATTCCAGGTTCCATTTTTTATTCAACGGCATCAGTCTTGTGCGCATCGCATCGTTCGGTGCATTCAATGAAATCGCCAGCTTCGGGCGAATCTTCTCGCCACCGAAGTCGTGGATACGGGGCACGATCCCTGCCGTCGATGCCGTCATCCTCCGCTCGGCAATTCCGACGGCCTCAACCAGCAACCGCGACGCCTTTATAAAGTTGTCGTAATTCAAAAATGGCTCGCCCATGCCCATGAACACTAAATTTATGCGATCCTCCGGCGGCGAAACTTTTTGTTCTTTCAGCACCGCACATACCTGCCCCACAATTTCACCCGCAGTCAGATTGCGCCTTACGCCCAGCAATGCTGTGAGGCAAAACTGACAATCCACCGCGCATCCCACCTGGCTGGAAATGCAAATCGTCGACCGCCCTGGATTTTGTCCGCTGGATTTTTGCGAGGCGCTAGGATTTTGGGTGGCGCAGCGCTTCAGCGCTGCGATTGGCTCACTGATTTGGAATTGGGCTTCAGCCCCCGAGGTGCCAGACTCAGCTTCTTCTCCAGCCTCGCTCCCATCTCCTGCTTCCCCGCCATCCCCCTCGGGCATCCAAACCGTCTCTACACTTTGCCCATCACCAAAGCCGATGAGATAGCGCACGGTCCCATCGACCGACACGAATTTCTTCTCGCTTTTCGGCGCTCCGACTTCGATTCCGCTCTGCGCCATCCGTTCACGAAACTCTTGCGGCAATGTGGAAATGTCTTCCAACGTTTCCACACGCTGACGATAGACTGCCTCCATTATCTGTTTAGCACGATAAGCAGGTTGACCTGCTTCGACGACTAGATCTGTGAGTTCCTCCCGATCCATGCCCAATAACGATGATTTCGACGGTCTCGGCATAATCAACATAATCAATAATTCAGTGTAACTGCCTGATTGTAAACAACTAGCATATTTCTTCCTACGCTCCCCGCACGCCACCGTGAATGTGTAAGAATAAAGCGACAAGTCTTAAAGCTTGGTTCCGCATCAAATACTTATAAGAGGAATCCGCCTCACGACTCGACCCCAAGAATAAAGAGCTTAATATCTCATCATGGTAAAGGAAGTTCGCAATATTCGCCGTCAGGTTCTCCCTCACGGCTTGACTGTTATCACCGAGCAGATGGAGCACATCCGCTCGGCCTCGATCGGCATCTGGCTCGAAACCGGTTCGCGCGACGAGACGCCGCAAGCCAATGGCATCTCTCATTTTATCGAGCATATGGTCTTTAAAGGTACCAAGCACCGCACCGCCGAAGAGATCGCCCGCCAGGTCGATTCCATCGGCGGCAATATGGACGCCTTCACCTCCAAGGAATGTATCTGCTTCAACGTCAAGGTGCTGGACGAAAACGTTCCCGTCGCCCTCGAGATTCTCACTGACCTGGTTCTGCATCCTACGTTCACTGCCGAGGACATCGCCCGCGAGCGCGGTGTCATTCTCGAAGAAATTAAAATGGATGAGGACAATCCCGACTATCTAGTCCATGAAATCTTCACGCAGAACTTCTGGAAGGACCATCCTCTTGGCAAGCCGATACTCGGCACAAAAGAAACGGTAAAGAAATTCGAGCGCGAGGCCGTGCTCGAAACTTATTCTCACCGCTTCGCCCCCGGCAACATTATCGTAGCCGCCGCCGGACATCTCGATCACGACCAGTTCGTCGATCTGGTTGTCAAGCACTTCGAACACCTGGAACCCGCGAAGAATGGCTTTCATTCGGCCGAACCAAAAATCGTCCCGCGCATTGTGTTGCGCAACAAGAAGGCGCTGGAACAGGTGCAACTTTGCATCGGTGTTCCTGCCTACCCCATCGCGCACGAGAAACGCCACGCTGGCTACATTCTCAACACCTTGCTTGGCGGAGGCATGAGTTCGCGCCTCTTTCAGAATATCCGCGAGCGCCAGGGGTTGGCTTACTCGATTTACAGCGACCTCAACCCTTACCGCGACACCGGGTGTATGGCCGTCTACGCCGGGACATCGCTGGCCTCCGCTAACAAAGTCGTCAAGGCCGTAGTTAACGAATTCCGCGATCTGAAGAATAAGGTCGTGCCGGAAGAAGAACTACGTCGCTCCAAGGATCAACTCAAAGGCAGCCTGATGCTGTCGCTCGAATCAAGCACGGCGCGGATGTCAAACTTAGCTCGCCAGGAAATGTATTTCGACCACTTCCAGGACCTCGACGAGCTGATTGAAAAGATCGAGGCCGTCACCGCGGAAGACCTGCAAACCCTTGCTCAGGAATTCTTCAAAACCGAATCGATCGCTGTTACCGCCCTCGGCAATCTGAGCGGGCTGAAGATCTCCCGCGACCAACTGACCTGCTAAGAAAGACTCGCTGCGCAGCTCTGGTTCCGGCCTTGAAAGGGCGCGGCTTTAAGCCGCGCCGTCAAGGCATCCCAAAACTGTAGCGGCTTTAGCCGCCGATGTGTACCTTTCTTGTAACTTCCTCTCTTACGGCACATCCCATCTCAGCCTGCAGGTGCAACCCTGCCGGACAACCTAAATCAGATTTCTTCCAGGAGAACCTTATGAAAAAGATTTTCGGCAGTTTCGCACTCGCGTGTATCTTGGCGGCCTCGCTTTCCTTGTTTGCTCAGGATGCAATGAAACAGGATTCCATGAAGCAAGACTCCTCCCAACAAGACTCCATGAAAAAAGACGACTCGATGAAGAACGATTCCATGAAGAAAGACACCAAAAAGACCAAGAAGGCCAAGAAGGACACGATGAAGAAAGACGACAGCATGAAGCACGACGACATGAAGAAAGACGACAGCATGAAAAACGATCAGATGAAGCAGAACTAGCCGGTTCAAAGTCGTATCTTTTTCACGACTTGTCATCCCGAGCAAAGCGAGGGACCTTGGTCTTCGCTTGCGGCATCGGTGCTGCCAGCAAATACCAGGGTCCCTCGGTTGCTCGGGATGACAACGTGTTTCAGTATATGGCGATCAGATCTCCAACTACTGTCCGGCCGTACTGAGCACTTGCACGGGCGCTTCCTCCTCCCCGTCCACCCCACTCTCCTCGGCAACTTGCCCCCCGGTTTCCCTCGTCGACCCCGTCTTCAAATACTGCCGCAAACACCTCGGACACGGCACATACCCCTCCTGCATCGCCTCTTTCGCCGTCAGCGTCCGCTCGGAAGCCTTATCATGAATGAACTCACACCCCGGCACATGAAAGAGTTTCGCGCCGGACGAAACCACTACCACCATGTCCGGAGGAATATCCTTCCCCTGCTCCGCATGCTGCGACTTCATCGGATTTCTCGACGAACTCGTCAGCATCAAAGTCCCCGCAACCAAAGCCATCGCCGCCACCGGGACCAGCCACGCCGTCCAGCTGGCCCACCTGCTTCCCTGTGCTTTCTTCGTCAGCCGCTTCTCGAGCCTCCGTCCAAAACCGGCGGGCGCCTCCAGCATCCGTTCGTCGCCATAAAGCGCAACCACGTTCCTCGTTCCCGCCAGCACCGACGCACATTTCTTGCACGTCCGGAAATGCTCATCCATCGACGAACGCAGCCCCTGGTCCACATCCCCGTCGACGTAATTCGAAATCTCGCGCCAGACTTGTTCGCAGCTCACTATGTGGTTCACCATGGCTTGGTTCCCTTCTCGAATGGCAACCGGCTGAACCAGCCCTGCTCCCATCCGGCGGCCAGCAGGTCGCGCAGCATCAGCCGCGCGCGCAATAACCGCGTCTTCACCGATGCCACTGAAATGCCCAACGCCTCGGCGGTCTCCTGAATATTCAAATGTTCCATATCGCGCAGCATGAAGACCTCGCGATATTTTCGATCGAGCGTGCCCAGCGCCTGCGCCAGCCGCTGCCGGACTTCCTTTCGTTCGAGGGCTTCGGAAGGTATCTCGCGCCAGTCGGCAAAATCCCGCGGCGCATATTCACTCTCTTCCTCGCCGCCAGAACGATGACCGTCGAGTCCTTCCATGGGCACTGTCCGTTCCCTTCGCCGCCGCATCAGAGCCTCGTTCACCGTAATCTGGATCAGCCACGTGCTGAATCGCGCTTCCGCCCGAAATTGGCGGATATTCATCAACGCCTTCAGCATCGCCTCCTGCGCTGCATCCTCGGCGTCTTGCTCGTTGCGCAAAATTGCCAGCGCGGCGGCATAAACCCGCCTCTCATACGGCCGGACCAGTTCATAAAACAACTCGCGCTGCCCGTCTTGTACGCGCGAAATCAAATCATGCTCGCGCGAGCTAGTCTGCGCCAGATTGTCGACGGTCGTATTTAGAACCATTCTGGTTTCCGGCATCGATCGCATATCACGCAAAATTCGATAACCACGAAGATCCCGAAGGCATTACTCGATCATCCTTCGTGTACCTTAGTGCGGCCATCACTAGCACTTCGGATCCTTTTTCCACCCCGTCAACATCGACATAAAATTATTCCAACCATGCAGAATCACCATCACCAGATGTCCGAGCACAAAAAATAAAATCGCCCACATCACCGCGAAATGCCAGATGCGCGCATAATGAAATCCTCCCATCATCCACACCATCCAGGAAAACTGAATCGGCTTCCACACCGCCAGGCCGGTCAGCACCGAAAGCCCGCCTAAAATAATTGCAGTCGTGTAAGCCTGCTTCTGCAAGGGGTTGTAAACCTCGGTCGCCGGTGGCCTTTCCCCCAAAAAGAAATAATGCTTCGCCATCGGCCACACGCCTGGAATATCCCGGCGCGTGAACAACACCTGGTGGTAATTCCCGCTGAAAATCTGATATCCCAGATACAAACCTCCGGTCGCGATGTAGATCCACATAAACGTCAAATGCCACTGCAAAGCTCCGCCCAGCCATCCCCCAATAGCGAAAGCTCTGGGCCAATGCAACAAATCCTTCTGCGGAATCTTCGCCCCAAAACTCGGAAAGGCGCGGAATATCTGCAGCCCACTGCCCACCATCACAAACAGCGCGACAGTGTTTACCCAGTGGCACAGCCGCACAATGTAAGGATGTTCATAAACCGCGCGACCCACCACCAATGGCTCTTTTTCGTCGCCGTCCGCAGTCTTACCCTGAGGCCGAATAATCTCCACCACGGAACCACTCATTTCCTAACCTCCAACAAATTTGCGCAACTTCACAGCCCATAGAACGACGAATATCCCTGATCTTCCCAGTACCCGACTTTGTCCAGCACATTCGTGACTTTCAACTCCGTCAAATACTTGGCCTGCTTGTACCCAATCTTGGTCGGAATCTGCAGCCGCAAAGGCGCGCCGTGCTCCCGCGTCAGGGGCTGATCGTACATCTCATAACAAAGCAGAGTTTGCGGATGCAGCGCTGTCGCCATATCCAGCGACTCGTAATAATCGTCCGCACACTTGACGGTAATAAATCGCGCGGTGGTATCAGCGCCGACCAGCGTAAAGAAATCCGATAGGCGCGCCCCACCAAAGCGCCCAATGACGTCCCAGCCTTCGACACAAATATGGCGCGTGTTCTGGCGAATGCGTGGCAACGCCTGCACTTGCGACAGCTTATATTCACCCGGTTTCTGCACCGCCCCGCCGACCGTCAATTTCCAATTTTCGAGATCGACACCAGGATCGTCCACGTCATATCCGTTAATCGGAAATTCCTCGAAGGGCGCCAGCTCGGAATCATCGAAGATTGTAGCGGGGTGCCCCGCACGAAACAGCCGCGCTGAAGCCCAGTCGCTGAAGCCTAACCCTTTCTTCAGCAGGCCTTCCTGCAGGCCGGGAATCGCAAACGCCCCCAAAGCCAAGACGGGCGTTAATTTGAGCAGTTGGCGCCGAGTAACGCCCTGGATTTTCTTTTCGTCCATTTGTGGAACATTATTCTTCATGAATGAACCTTTTTTGCCGCTTTTGGAACACAATTCCGCGAAAGCCGCAAAATATCGGATTCACGAGTCTCTGCCAAAGTTTCGTCCCGCGGCTAGTCTCAAATAATAATCGTGGACCTCTGCCGCTTCTCATCTTTTGCTGGCCTTTGGTTCGGTTTCAAGGCATACTAGCGGGAGCGTCAATCCCCCAGACGGCGCGATTCCCAGCATGGCCCGGTTCCCAGCATGTCACAAACTGAAATAAAGACCATCGCACCCAAAGTGGATCGCCCTTTTCTGGCGGCGTCCCGATCGACCGTTGCCGAGGATCCGAAGCAGAAGAAGTTGATGCTGGGAGCGCTCAGCCTGCTTCTTCTCACACTGGTGGTTTTACTGTGGCGCGAGCGCGACTTCTGGTTCCCGGATTCGCCTGACGCAGACCTGGATCAACCAGCTGAGACCGTCCCTGCAGTGAAGGGTGCGGCGCAGCCCAGTTCGTCAGCCAAAATTGCCTCCGTCGCGAAGCCGAAGCACCAGGCTGCAGCAGCACAGGCTAAAACTCCGGCTCCTGCGCCCCCGACGGCTCCTGCAGCTACAACCGCCACACGCACAGTTTTGCCGCCATTGGAAGTGGAAGTAGTCGCGGGTGACAATCATCGAACGATTCGCCCGGGCAGTAGTTCGGTGCGCGTGGACTTACAGCCGGGAGCGGCGCCGCAATCCATTAACGAGCCCAGCGTGGTCGAGACACCCACGGCGGCGAATGTAACCAGCAACGCCTCGGAACACGTCGAGATGTCCACCGATGCCGCCCAAGTGGTTTCACACCCGGTCCGACCGAATTATCCGCTCCTGGCGCGGCAGATGAAGGTGCAAGGATCGGTGATTCTGCAGGCGCTGATCGGAAAAGATGGAATCATTCAGAATCTGCAGGTGGTGAGCGGTCCTCATATCCTCGCATCCGCGGCCCAGGATGCTGTCCGGCAGTGGCACTTCAAACCACATATTCAGGGCAACGAAGCAGTCGAAACCCAGGCTAAGATCACAGTCAACTTCACCATTTCGACTAACTGATCCTGGCGTCTTGTCCCGGCATGACGCTGCGGCCCAATTGTCACTCCTACCCGCCCTAATCCCGCGTCTATTGCCGACTTTCACGACTTGGGCTAATATGTTCCCCGCCCGAGCTACCCCATCGAACGGGTTCCAGGAGGTCCGAATGAAGCTAAGATTCCTGTTCTCTCTCACGACTTTGTTAACCCTGGCTCTCTTATTTCCCTCTCAGCCTGCCCACGCCGCCGCTCCTTCTGTAAAGACTGCAGTCCGTCACGATGTCTCCGCTTCCTTGCGAGACATGGCTTCCGTGAAATTAAACACGCAAGGCTCTTCTCAGGAAATGCACGAGCCAGGCCCCACACGGGCGCCCTTCAGCAGCGGAACCTCCGATCCCGTGGCACAGCTACTTAGCGGCACGCTTCAAGGTGTAACCACGGGGCTCAACTTCGAAGGGCAGGCGGCGCAGGACACTTTTAACGTATTTGGTTACGCCTTTGTCCCTCCCGACACAAACGGCGCACCTGGCTTAAATCAGTACGTGCAAATTGTGAACGTAACCATCACAGTCTATAACAAAAGTACAGGCGCGCAGGAGATGGCACCGGTCGCAATCCACACTCTCTGGACCGGCTTCGGTGGTCCTTGCGAGTTTCAACTGCCGGATGGCGGCGACCCCGTCGTCCTCTACGACCACCTCGCCAACCGCTGGCTCGTCACCCAGCTACAATTCAACAACGCAGCCACACAAAACGAACAGTGCGTCGCCGTCTCCACCACTTCCGATGCAACTGGCACCTACAACCGCTACGAATTCGATTTCGGAGCCAACTTCCCGGACTATCCGAAATACGGAATTTGGCCAGACGCATACTACAACACCATTAACATCTTCGAAGCCCATGGTTTTGCCGGAGCGGAAGCCTGCGCCTTCGATCGCAATGCCATGCTGGCAGGATTGGCGGCAACGGCGATCTGCTTCCAGCAGCCATCGTCAGTATCGAGTTTGCTGCCTTCCGACCTCGATGGCGGCACTTTGCCGCCCGCGGGAAGTCCCAATTATTTTGTGGGCTTGGCTGACTCCAGCCATTTGAATTTTTTCAAGTTCCACGCCGATTTCGCCAATCCGGCAAACTCCACTTTCGTGGGTTCAACTCTGGTCGCCGTAGCCCCTTATAGCGAAATCTGCGCGCGCTCAACCACGCTCGCCTGCATTCCGGAACCAAACCCCGGAGAGAAAGTCGATGCCCTCAGTGACCGCGTAATGTTCCGCCTGGCCTATCGCAATTTTGGCGACCACGAATCGCTGGTCGTCAACCACACCATTTCCGGCGGAGCCTTAGGCGGCGTTCGCTGGTATGAGATTCGAAATCCCGGCAATGCGCCCGCGGTCTTTCAACAGGGCACGATCGAGGATCCGAATGTCGATTTCTGGCTGGGCAGCGTTGCCATGGATAAAGTTGGCAACCTGGCTCTAGGATTCAGCGCTTCTGGAAAGCAACTTCCACCCAGCATCTATGTCGCAGGCCGGGCAGCTTCGGATACGTTGGGCACGCTCTCAGGACCGCTGGTCCTAGCTGGGGGCCTCGGCGTGCAGGTGCAGTCCTACAGACGCTGGGGCGATTACAGCAGCATGGCAGTCGACCCAACCGACGATTGCACTTTCTGGTATACCAACGAGTACTATCCAACCGCGGGTAATTTCAGTTTCGCTTGGAGCACCCAGATCGCTTCCTTCAAGTTCGACTCCTGTAAAGGACGCGGGAACTAAATTGCAGCGACGGGCAACGGAGCGACTCCGTTGCCCGTTCCTTTTGTGCGAGACGAAGCAGGAAGTTCACTCCTAAATAACGAGCGCCCCGAATCTCTTTCGAGATCGAGGCGCCCGGGCAGCCCTCCCCCAGAACTGCTCACCGACAAATTAAATGCGGCGCAGAAATTTGCAAATAGCTCCCCTGTGCCAATTGCCTGTCCCGAAAGTGCTATCCCCCTGGAGCAGGCGCAAAGCTGGACTGGGGATTCTGAGAGAGTCCGATGCGCCAGCCCTGAAGTTGAATGAGCTTTCCGCCGATAGAGGAATCAGCAGGTTCTTGCTGAGACATGTCAGTTTTCGACGATCCCGATATTTGCCGCGACATACTCAACGGTTTGCAGATCGGAGTGAGCGTGCTCGATCTGCAGAAAAAAATCGTCTTCTGGAGTGACGGCGCAGAACAGATTACGGGTTACTCGCGCATCGATGTGCTGGGACACACTTGCGCAGACAATATTCTGGAGCACTGCAACCACGATAGTTGTGAAATGTGCTCCGCTCATTGCCCGATTTCCACAGCCCTGCATGATGCGAAGCCAATGGAAGCGATGACGTTTATTCACCACAAGTCAGGACATCGCACCCAGGTCCATAGTTGGACCATCCCTTTGCGCGACAAACACGGCTCGATTATTGGCATCATCCAGACCTTTGAAGGCGAGTTTGCCGTGGGTGCTCACGGCCCAAACGACCGCAGCATGCGAGAGCGTGGCTGCCTCGACGACACTACCGGATTGCCGAATGCGGCCATGATGCAAGCGCACCTTCGGGAACTGCTGGGCACATTCAGCGAACTGCAAATATCTTTTGCCGTCATCTGTCTGGAGATTCCGGACCTTCCTCAATTTCGGTCCCGCTATGGGCAGGTTGCCACCCGCTCGATCTTGCAGGTGCTGGCTCGAACTTTGAGAAATACCGTGTGGCCTACAGATTTTGTTGGCCGTTGGAGCGAAGATCAATTTCTCCTAATCCTAAGCGGCTGCCGCGAAGACGCGCTGCATGTGGTTATCCAGCGCATTGTCAATATGACGGCAAGCGCCAGTATCCGCTGGTGGGGAGAGCAACTGTCGGTCACCTCATTGATCGGCGGCGCAGTGGCGGTGCCAGGCGACAACGTCGAGTCGCTGTTGCAACGGGTGCATCAAGCTTTACATGGAAACGAGGTTTCGGTACGGGATCGCGCTCCCCTGGCTGCCGCCGCCGTTTCATGGTCCAAGAGATCCACGAGCTAACTATGTTCGCCATTATCGGCATTGTCGTCGTTTTCGGCTGTGTCATCGCCGGCTATCTCATGGAGCATGGGAACCTGAAGGTACTCATCCAGCCGGCAGAACTGGTCACCATCGGCGGCGCTGCAATCGGAACTGTCTTGATCGCCAATCCGCTTCATATTCTTAAGCAGATTGCCGGCGGCATAGGTGGAGTTTTTGGGGGCTCCAAGTACACCAAGCAGGCTTACATCGATTCTTTGAAAATGATGTACGACTTGCTGAACAAGGCCCGCAAAGACGGGTTGATGGCGCTGGAAGGCGACGTGGAAGAACCGGAGAAGAGTCCGCTGTTCGCGAAAGGCCCGGCAGTCTTGAAGAATCACCACGTGCGTGACTTCATTTGTGATTCACTGCGCATGGCAATTACTGGAGTCGATGCCTCGATCTGGATCAGATGCTTGATCTCGACCTTGAAGTTCACCACCATGGCGCAACGCAGCCTACGGCGGCTCTCAGCAGTGTCGCCGATTCATTGCCGGGTCTGGGCATTGTCGCTGCAGTGCTGGGCATCGTAATCACGATGAGCGCCATGGGGGGCCCCCCGGAGGAAATCGGCAAGAAAGTGGCGGCCGCGCTGGTGGGCACGTTTCTCGGCATCCTGCTCTGCTATGGCCTGGTCGGCCCGATTGCTTCCAACATGACGAAGATCGCCGACGACGAACATGCTTTCCTTTACGTACTGCGTGTCTTGATCGTGTCTTTTCTGAAGGGCACCGCTCCCATTATGGCTGTGGAAGTAGCTCGCCGCGCAGTGCCGGGCCACGTTCGACCGTCCTTTAAGGAAGTGGAAACAGCTTGCCGCAACAAAGGAGCGCCCGAGGACGCGACTGCCGCCGTACCTGAAGCCGAAGCCGCTCCTGCGGCGGCAGGTCAGTAAGACTCCAATCGGAATTACATGGACAAATCTCGCCCCATCATCATCCTCAAAAAAAAAGGCGGTCACGCCGGGCATCATGGCGGCGCATGGAAGGTTGCTTATGCCGATTTTGTTACCGCTATGATGTCCTTATTTATCGTCCTGTGGCTGATGAGCGCCAGCAAGCCGATTCAGGAGGCGGTGGGCGGCTATTTCAGAGATCCCAGCGGCACGGCCGAAAAGAAAGGATCTGCAGTGGCGGGCGCCGGCGAGAATTTCGTTCTCACCAAAGACAACATGCCCAAGCTGAAAGATCAGCTCGAACAAAAAATTCGAGAAATGGACGACTTCGAAAAACTTAAGAACCACATCGAGATGACGGTCACCAACGAAGGCTTGCGCATCGAACTCAGCGAGTCCGCTGCCGGAACTTTCTTCGACAGCGGCAGTTCCAGGCTCAACGCAGACGGCAACGAGCTACTGATTGCGCTGGCACAGGAATTGGGCAACCTTCCCAATAAGCTTTCCATCGAAGGCCACACTGACTCCAAGCCTTATGTCGGATCCCGCAATTACAGCAATTGGGAACTTTCCACGGACCGCGCTAATGCTGCTCGTCGGCTCATGCAGGGCAAGGGAATCGGAGCGAACCAGATCACACAAGTCCGCGGCTTTGCAGATCAACGCCTGCGAAAGTCCGACGACCCACTCAATCCGTCGAACCGACGCATTTCTCTCATCGTGCAATACATCGTGAAAAGCAGCGCAGACGATCATGCCCAACCTTCCTCTGAGAGCGATGAGAAGAAGCCAGAGGAAAAGACCGCAGCACCAGCCGCAGAACAATCTGGCAAGAAAGAATAGATTTCAACCTGTCGGTTATCTTTGTGCGTGGACCGTGGAGCATCCCCAATGCGTGACACGGCCTTCGGCCAACCCGCACACAAACTAATACGGCAACTCTTTCGACGCGGCGAGGAATCTTAGAATTGTGACTACGAATTGTAGGAGGAATTATGGAAAGCGTGGTGGGGATTTTTCATTCGCTGAATTCCGCAGAGCAGGCGGTAGAAGAGCTGTTGGGTAGCGGCATGACCGAGCAGTCAATTATTTTTTTGAGCAATGAGGCTCCGGGGACCGCCGCTATGTCCGTGGCGTCGGAAAAGGAATTGGACAACATCCCGACCTCTGATGCCGAGGGCGATGGCATGGGGAGAGCCATGGGAGCGCTGGTAGGCGGAGCGATGGGCGCGAGCGCAGGATTGGCCGGCGGCGCAGCAGTGGCAAGTTTGATGGTGCCCGGCGTGGGAACAATTTTTGCCATTGGCATTGGCGCCGCAGCAGCCCTAGGACTGGGCGGAGCGGCGGCCGGAGCGAAGGCGGGCGACGTTGCCGAACATGCCATGGACGTTGGAGTTCCAAAAGACGATGTGCGGTTTTATCACGAGGTGTTGCGGCGTGGGCATTCCATAGTAATTGCAAATGTGGAAAGAGAAGAGGACGCCGCAAAGGCGCGAGCCGTGTTCAAGCAGGAGGGCAGCGAAGATGTTGACGCCACCCGAAAGGAACTGAGGGAGGCGGCGTAAGCACTGGGCAGTGCTCGGTGATCTGAGCTTTTACTAACCACTGACCACTGGCCACTGTCTTTACTTTATGGGAGGCACATACGGGATATAGCGGGCAAACAGCCAGCATAAGAAGAAGACTACCGGGACGTGAACGATTAACTGCAGTACGCCGTAGCCCACGATGTCCCGTGCTTTCAGTTTCAGGATGCCCAGAAGGGGCAGCATCCAAAAAGGATTGATCAAGTTTGGCAAAGCCTCGGAGGCGTTATAGATCTGGACGACCCAGCCCAGATGAACCTGATGCAAATTCGCCGCCTGCAGAACGTAAGGCGCTTCGATCACCCACTTGCTGCCGCCGGAGGGAATGAATACTCCGAGGACTGCTGAATAGATCGCGACCAGAAGTGGATAGGTGTTGTGCGTGCTGATGGATACGAAGACTTTCGCGAGTGCCTCCGCGATGCCGGTACCGACGATCATGCCGAAAATGACCGCGTAAAACGGAAACTGGATGAGGACTCCGCCGGTCGCGGGAACGCATTCGGAGACGGCGCGCATAAAGCGCTTTGGACGCCAATGCAATAAAAGCCCGACCGTGATGAAGATGAGGTTATAAGTATTAAGGTCCAACTTTGCCAGCGCGCTTTGCGGAGATGGGCGAAACAGGTCGACTAGATACCAGCAGAGCAGCGCGGCGACGAGGATATTGAGCAGCGGGCTGTATTCGAGCCATTCGCCGGGCTTGCTGCGAACTTCGAGGCTGGAGCGGATGGGCTCATACTGGATGCCGTAGTATTCGGCGGTGCGGGCGTTCTCGGGCGAGGGAGTGGAGAGATAGGCGATCAGAACGGAGAGCACGATCAAGATCGCCGTGGTCGCAATGCTTGGCCACAGAAAGAGTGTTTGCGTGAGGGGGATCAGGCCACTAATGTTGAACAATGTCGGCGGAATGGCTGACTTCGTGGCCATCAGCATGGCGGCAGAAGACGAGAGGCCCATGGCCCAGACCGCGCCGAGACCGAGGTAGGCGGCAGCGCCCGCCGCGCGGTAATCCATGCCTTTCACGCGGTGCGCAAGCTCGCGGACGAAGAGGCCGCTGAAGATCAAACTCAAGCCCCAGGAGATAAGTGAGGTCAGCATGGAAAACAGTGCGATCATCGCGACGGCTTGTCGCGGCGTCTTCGGAATTGCGGCCAGGGCGCGAATGGCACGATAGACCAGCGGCGTAGAAGCGACGACATATCCTCCCACGATGATCATCACCATCTGCATGGTGAATGGCACGAGCGCCCAGAAATTCTTTCCGCCCTGGATAGCCAATTTGGCTGCAGGCTGGTGAAGCAAAAGTCCAACGACGAAGACCACCACGATTCCCAGCAGGGCAAAGACTAGCGGATCGGGGAACCAGCGCTCGCTCCAGTTGGCGAGGCTGAGCCCGAAGCGGACCAGGCCTTGCTCTTTATCTGTCGCTGCGGTTGCTGGTGAATTAACGGGTTGCGGATTTTGGGTCATGTGCATACGCGATCCTCTCGGTTCGGACGCAATCTTTCTTACGCGCCCTTTAGAAGGCGTCTTGCAAGATGCCCGCCATTGTAGCGCGTGTTGGAGGCAACGAAAGTTGTTTGTGTCGGATTCTAAAATAGGTGTAGGATGCCTTCGATTGGGCTGGCAGGATCGGCCACTTCCCTGCCGCTTTGGAGCGATGAATGAATACTTTCCCGATTTTATTGGGTGCGTTGTGTGTGTATGCGATTGGCTATCGTTATTACAGCGCGTTCATTGCGGCGAAAGCTTTAGCACTCGACGATCGGCGCACGACTCCGGCGCACGCTTATCCGGACGGCCACAACTATGTGGCATCGCCGAAATGGGTGCTGTTCGGCCATCACTTCGCCGCAATTGCGGGAGCGGGACCGCTGATCGGGCCAACGCTCGCGGCGCAGTTCGGATTTGCCCCGGGATTTCTGTGGATCCTGATCGGATCGGTGATTTGCGGCTGCGTGCAGGATTTCACTGTGCTGGTCGCTTCCGTCCGGCATAAGGGTCGGTCGATCGCCGATGTGGCGCGGACCGAGATCAGTCCGTTTGCCGGGCTGGTCGCAATGATTGCCGTGCTCTTCATTCTGCTGGTCACCCTGGCGGGATTGGGCATCGTGGTGGTCAATGCCCTGTCGAATAGCCCGTGGGGCGTGTTCACGATTGGGATGACGATTCCTATCGCCGTGATTATGGGATGGTGGATGTTCAAGAGTCATGCGGGCCAGGTAACAGTGGTTGGGCCGAGCATTTTTGGCGTTGTGCTATTGCTGGCCAGTGTGGTCGCCGGACATTGGGTGGCGCAGACGTCATGGGCGGGGGCGCTGACTTTTAGTCCGCATGCCATCACTTTCATGATGGCCATTTATGGGCTGATCGCGTCGGTGCTGCCGGTGTGGCTGGTCCTGGAGCCGCGCGATTATCTTTCGACCTATGTGAAGTTAGGCACGATCGCGGTGCTCGTCATCGGAGTGTTCGTCGTACATCCCAACATTCAATTTCCCGCCTTCACCCAGTTTGTGCACGGAGGCGGACCAATCATCAAAGGAAAGCTGTTTCCCTTCTTATTTATCACGATTGCGTGCGGGGCGATTTCGGGCTTTCATTCGCTGGTATCTTCAGGCACGACCCCGAAGATGCTGGACAAGGAAACCGACGCCCGCTTCATCGGATACGGCGCCATGGTTTGCGAGTCGCTGGTAGGAGTGCTGGCGTTGATTGCGGCCTGCTCGCTGGCGCCCGGCGATTATTTTGCCATCAACACAACGCCGGCCGTGTTCAGCCATTTGGGATTGGGCACAGTAAATCTCGATATGTTTTCAAGCGAAGTGGGTGAGAAGCTGGCTGGGCGCACCGGAGGAGCGGTTTCACTGGCGGTCGGCATGGCACAGATTTTCAAAGGGCTGCCCGGCATGGCAACTCTGATGGGCTACTGGTATCACTACGCCATCATGTTCGAGGCGCTGTTCATTCTGACCACCATCGATACGGGTACGCGCGTGGCTCGCTATGTTTTGCAGGAACTAATGGGCAAGGTTCACAAGCCGTTTGGGAACAGCTCCTGGCTGCCGGGAAATCTAATCACCAGTTTTGTGGTGGTCATGGGATGGGGATATTTGATTTACACCGGGAACATTACCACCATCTGGCCGTTATTTGGCACCGGCAATCAATTGCTGGCCACGATTGCGCTAGCCGTGGTCACAACCTTCCTCATTAACATGGGGAAGCAGAGATATGCGTGGATTACGGCGCTTCCAATGTGCTTCGTCGGAGTAACGACGCTCAGTGCGGGTGTGCTCTCCATCAAAAATATTTTCTGGCCATTGACTTCGAAGCCGGGGCAGGTGTTCACGGGGTATCTGGATACGGTGCTGATGTGCATCTTTATTGCGGGCGTCGTGCTGGTGTTGTTTGATGCGGTGCGACGGTGGATTGCGGTGCTGAAAGGGGCTCCCGCGCCACAAGAGGCGTTCGGGCCTCCGATTACGGCGGCGGGCGAAGTGAAGATGGGGTGCTGCTAGCACCTCTCAACTAGGCTGGAAATAGAAAACTCCTGCGTGGCGTGAGGGCCGCGCAGGAGTTTTTGCTTTGGAACGAGTTAGAAGGTGAAGATCGGTCCGAACTCGTTGCGCCAGTTGTGAGCCTGCCGGGTCACCGTAGGCCCGAACTGCAGGTACTCTGGTGTGATCACTCCGTTGGCTCCGTGGTTGTTGGCGGTGAACGTGACAATGTAGCTGGCTTCGTGCACGAAGGTACACCACTTATTCAGTCGATAAGTAAGTGACGCGGTGTCGAGGTCCGTGCGGCCAAGGTGGTTACCGTGGGCTGCATCCGCGTAGTTGGCGCGGTCAGTGCCCCACATCAGGTGGAGTACCCATCCGGCATTCTTGCCTTCAGGGTCGGCATGGAAAACACGCGAGAGCGGAAAGCTCATTTCCGCGAGTCCGCCGGATCCGCCGATGGGTTGAAGTTTAGCGGAAAGCACGGGAGAGCCGTTGCAATTTAACGTTGGAGCGGCGGCCGTTCCGCCGGCGACACCGCCCGCGCATCCGAACAGGATGGCGCGTCCGGCTTCGGAAACTCCATTCCCCGCTTCGGTCATACCCAACAGGTTGGAATAAACATCGTTGAGCTGGCCGCCGAAGAAGAATCGCAGGTCATTGCCTCGATAGAACTTGGCGTCGAAGGTAACCCACGGAGTAGGCAACTGGATTTCAGCGTCATATGCGTTTTGGGGATTACCCGCCTGAATACCGTGGGGGAATAGCTGCTCCAAGTTGCAAATCCCCGAAGCTTCGCTGCAATTTGAGGCTCCGGAGATGGCGGTGTTGGTGGTGAATCCGATGTTGGGAACTGTGGTGCTGTTGAAAACCGTAACCGGGCATGGCAAAAGCAGGCATGTGGGAGACGTCTGGTTAATGACCTGCGCTGCGTGGGGAATGAGTTCACTCATGCGGGAGTGGTGGCCGGCGAAAATCAACTGCGCGGGCGCCACGCCCCTCCAATGGTGGGAGAGCGGAAACTGGAACACGACGCGGCTTTCCACTCCAGGTTGATCGGATTCTGCACCAACGGAGTCACCGAAACGCAAATGCTGGTCCGTGGTTAGGCCGGAAGTGCCCCCCACCGAGAGGACCATGGCAACCTCAGGTTGAATTTTCAGATCGCCCACATGCAGTTGCACGCCGGTTTTGAACTGCGGAACGCGCTCGTAAAACCCGCCCATGCCGACACCCAATCCGGTGGTTTCGAAAAGGGAGGGAAGAGTTGATGAACCAAGCAGAGACCAATCCTGGCCAAACTCGGCGAACCAGGGCAGGCCGCCGATTGTGTGGTCCAGGCGCATCCAAGCCAGGCGGAGAGTGAACTGGTTGGAACGAACGCTGCTGATGTTGCGATTGCTTACGTCGGTGTAGTCGCCTTCGAAATCGCCCTCCACGCGACCTGTGATGGTGAAGCCTGAATCCTTCGGAACCCACTCCGTCTGCATGCCCATGCGAAAACTGCGGGCCTTAAGATGCACTTGCGGATTCGTAGTGGGAGTTGCGGCAGCAGTGTCGCCCAGCAGGAGCGGGAGAGGCCAGTCCTGGCTGCCGAAAGTCGCCCCTCCGCTGCCAGCTGTGTCGGAGACCGCACTCGCCTTGTAGAAGCCATAAAGCTTCACATTGGCGCCGCTGCCCAGACGAATATCGGGAATCATTCCTCCCTGCTTGGGGATGTCGATGGGCAACACCCGGACAGGAGCCACCGCCGGAATGCCCGCACGCTCCATTGGAGTGGGCGGCGTTCCCGTGGGCGTCTGGCCAGTCTGAGGCGGACTCTGCGTCTGCATGACAGCGTTCGAGAGTCGGACGCCGTCAGACTCCATGCTCACAGGCGCGAGAGTTGGGGCCGGATTTATTGCCGATACGGGCGCGACTGTGGCCGTATATTCCTGGTTGCTGATCAAACCTTTTTGCACAAGCAGGTTTGCTAGCCGAGCATTCGCTTCTTCAGGCGTAGTTGCCCGGCTGATCATCGCGACTTCGCCGGAGGTCAGAATTCCTTTCGCCTGAAGCAACGTGACCAGAGCGCTGTTATTGGGTGGACGGTTTTCCCGCTGCTGCGCCATGGCCGATAAGGCCAGCACAACGGCGGAAGTCAAAACTATCAAACACGAGACGGCTTTCTTCATTGGAAACTGCCTCCGGAAAGAATTTGAGACCGTTGACTCGTTGACAGATTTACCAAGATGGCTGCGCAGGCAATGGCGTGCAGTGATTAGCCTCACAGTCGGGCGTGATTGGGAAAGGCGACTCAACCGAACCTCCCGCGCGCCCGGTCTTGTCGTGTGCTCGGGTATTGTCGACGGGGGCGCGAACCGGCTGAGCGCTGGCCAAAGACTATAGTGTCGGACTGCTAAAACCCCGGGGCATTCGCCAGACACATAGCCGGTGCCGACCTACATACTGTTACAGCACGATGAATGTCAAGCTATTTCCGTGCTAAATATGGCATTTATGCCATGTGTTCCCATTCTGCAAACACGGTCAGATCGATTCATCGATGCGTGATCTTAGGCCGGTTCCGATGAGTTGTGCAGGTATCAATTTATGTTCTGGGTAATTCCAGAAGAGAGTCGATCATCATTCGCTAACTTATTAACCTTACGACGACTCGGGGTTCTCGTTCGTCCCTTGTGCCGCGCCGCCTAAGTGCTGACCCCGTGTCGACACATCGATGTTATTGAAAACTAAATACTTAGAAACGGGAACTTCGGAGCGCCGCTCGGAGTCTATTCGCTTAGGGCGGAAACCCAGAAGTCGGCGATTTTTCGGTTAGGAATGGGGCGAGCGACTCTATAATCTTCTTCGTACAGGTAGCGCATTATCGCGGGAGTGACCATCTTGGGCGAATTAGCAAGCGCGATTGGAGCACGAGTCGAAGAAGCGGCGATCGTCGCCGAGCTTAAGGCAGGTTCTGAAGAAGCTTATGCGTGGCTGATTGGCGAGTTTCAGCGTCCGGTCTACGGGTTAGTTTATCGGATCGTAAGCGACCCCGCCGACGCAGCCGACACTACCCAGGATGTGTTCCTGAAAGTTTTTCGCGGCATGAAGCAATTCCACGGCGAGTCGAGTTTGAAAACCTGGATCTACCGGATTGCATTGCACGAAGCTGCGAACCGAAAGCGGTGGTGGTTCCGGCACAAGGCGCAAGAGACTTCGATTGAACCGGCGGACGATGAGGGATGCGGGGGCGGCGGCGAGGCCATGCAGAACGCAATGACAGATCGGCGCGACTCCCCCTTTGACAGCGTGGCGCACCGTGAGGTGCAGTGGCGGGTAGATACGGAATTGAGAAAGCTGGCGGAGCCCTACCGGACGACCTTGATTCTGCGCGATCTCGAAGAAATGTCGTATGAAGAAATCGCGGAGGTTCTGCAAATTTCGTTGGGAACGGTGAAATCGAGATTGACGCGTGGGCGGCAAGCGCTTAAACAGCGACTGGCGCCCTATGTGCGACAGGTCGGCGGTGAACTGGAGTTGGTGTCGCCGATGAAGGAACAAAGTCTGGGGACGCAGGTTGCTGCAGGGGGCAGAAGGGTCGAGGTGACGCCATGAAATATATGGCCGCGAATCGGCCGCCATTGCGTTGCGCGGCGACAAGGGAATTACTGTCTCCGTATTTGGATGGAGCGGTCACGGGAACTGAGATGTTAGCCGTGCAGGCGCATTTGGACCAATGTGATCCCTGCGCGCGGGAATATCAGTTGCTGCGACAAACGCAGCAATTGCTCACCAACGTTGGCCGGGTAAAAGAGCCGGCAGACCTCGGACTGAAATTGCGTCTCGCTATTTCGCGGGAAGCTGCGGAGGCTCGGCGGCCGCGGTTTGAGGGCTTTCGCCTTCGCGTGGAAAATGCCGTGCACATGTTCATGGTGCCGGCGACGGCTGGCTTGGCTTGCGCCCTCCTGATCTTTGGTCTTGTGACCGCGATCTTGGCCATGCCGGGAGAGGTGCAGGCCAACAATCAGGATATACCGCTGGTTTTAAACACGGGTCCGGAGTTGCAGCAAAGTGTTTTCGGAACAACGTTGAGTTCTATGACCACGGATTCCCTGGTGATTGAGGCCTACGTGGACAGGAACGGACGCGTGCAGGACTACAAGATCCTGTCCGATCCCGGCGAATCTCAAGAACTGCTGCCGCAAGTAAAAAGGATGTTGATCTTCACAACCTTCCGTCCCGCAATGTCGATGGGACGCCCGATTTCGTCGAAGGCCGTGCTCTCGTTTTCGAGAATCAGCGTGCGCGGATAAGGCCGGGGCGGGCCTACATCCGCATCTGCGCGCTACATCGATCACCGCTTGTGGGCAGCGCAGAATTCAAGATATTTCTATTCCGACCCGGCGCCAATCGGCGAACTAAAAACGTCACAGGATGTTTGCAGCGGGACAACCTGTTGGCCGGTCTCGCGGCCATTCTCGGGAAATATCGCGGATAGAGGAACGGTAGTTCGGATGGTGGTTCCGTGTTCATCCGATTCAAGTTCAAGGCTCCCGTTCAGTTCGTTCATGCGCTCGCGCATGCCCGCCAGGCCCACACCGGTCTCCACGCTCGTTTCACGAAGCCGTTCCAGACGCTCGGCTGAAATACCTCGTCCGAAATCCTTCACTTCAAGAATGGCGGCACCGTTTTGACGCTGAAAACAAACCCTAGCCTGTACCGCTCCAGAGTGGCGATGCACATTGGTCAGACTCTCCTGCAGCACCCGGAAAAGAGCAATCTCAACATTCATGGGCAAGCGCTTGCGATCTGCGGAAAGCTCCACACTGACGTCGATGCCGCTGCGCTTGGCAAAGCCTTCGATGAACCACTCGGCGGCGCAACTAAAACCTATCTCATCGAGCAGCGGTGGATGCAGCAGGTATGACATCGTACGAATTTCTTCGATGGCCCGATCCGCCAATGCCGCAACGTCGGACACGATGACCATGACCTCCCGATTCTGTTTGCATTCTTCCTGCAGAAACGAGACGCTGATTTTAAGCGCAGCCAGGGTTTGGCCGGTGCTATCGTGCAAGTCGCGAGCCAACTTGCGCCGCTCTTCATCCTGCACTTTGAGAAGCCGCTGGGAGAGGATTTGCAATTCGGCAGTGCGCTCCAGGATCACTGTTTCCAGTTGGGCATGCGAAAGTGCCAATTGCTTAGAGTGTTTTGAAATTTTCCACATAAGTCCTCCTGAGAGCGGTCGGGGAGACCCAGCCAATGGTTCGGTTCTAGTACGGGAATTATCCCATTCTGGATTCCAATCGTCTGTTCACAATTGCTCACAGTGTTCCCATTGCGGTTCAGCGGCAGTCGCCACCTTGTCGGTTGGCATGCGTGGCTGATTTTGCTAGTCAAGGCGGTATGGAACGTGGCCATTGTGAGCATTAGTGATCAGAAGACGATTGTTCTTTGCGCGATTATTAACTTCTGGCGCAATCTGCTTGGTCAAACGAACCCAAGACTCGAAGAGAATCGCTAATTTCAATCCCCTGATCTTTCTTTCGACGGTTGGGAAAGGCAGGGATTTCCTGAGCTACTCGACCAAGGAGACAGTCTTCGCACAGGGCGATTCCACGGATGGACTGTTTTTTATTAAGACCGGAAAAGTACGGCTCAGCGTGGTGTCAGAAGCGGGGAAAGAAGCCACGCTTGGCATTCTGGGAGATGGCGATTTTTTTGGCGAAGGCGGACTTGCTGGTCAGCCCCTGCGCACGTCGTCAGCGACCGCAATGACCGAATGCCACGTTCTCCACATTGAGAAGAACGAAATGCTGCTAGCCCTGCGGCGGGAACCGAAATTGTCGGAAACGTTTCTGAAATATCTGCTGAAACGAAACATACGATATCAGGATGATCTGGTTGACCAGCTTTTCAACTCCAGCGAAAAGCGGCTGGCGCGAATCCTTTTGCTGATGGCGCACTTCGGCACCGAAGGAGTGTCGGAAATGTCGATTCCACGATTGAGCCAGGAGACCCTGGCGGAGATGGTGGGAACGACCCGATCGCGCGTCAGCTTTTTCATGAATCGATTCCGGCGGCTGGGTTACATCAACTACGACGCGGGCGAGAATTTATTTGTCCACAGTTCCCTGCTCAACATCGTCCTGGAGGATGAGAATGTTAACCTGAGCGCGGGCGCCGCACACTCAGCTACTCCGGGCAAGAAAAAGCGCGAAGCGCCTTCAGAACCAGGGCAAACGCCCGACGGCGAGCGCGCCCAAAGGCCGCCGCTCGAGACATACTGACTCTCTGGTTTCTGTTAAAATTTTGTGGCTTCTCGCTTTCCGGTTTCCCCCTTTCCGGTTTCCCCCTCACAAGCTTGGAGTTCCACCTTTCACGACAGCCAGACCACCTTTAGCTGTTCCGCACTGCGCGTTTTATTCAGCCTCATTTAAACTGTTCCAGAACTATTCGAGATGAAAGGACCGTAGCATGTGGGGATGAACCGAAAAATTTCGCATTCCTGGTGCTTTTCCCGGAACCCAAGCGCGGCTGATTACGTACCAACAAGTGAACTAAAAGCTTCTTCTCGGTGAATCGGATTACCTTACGTTTGCATCCACGTCTGTGTGTTACAAGCATTTTTGCCAGTTAATGAATGGAGATGAGTAGATGCCATTTGCACGCTTAGCTTCAAGTATCCGGCTGACCATTGCCAGTCTTTTATTTTCCGTTTTTGCAGTAGGGGGTTGGGCGCAGGAAGCTCCCGCGGGGCCGGCCCCACAAACCCAGCCGCTGACGGCGCCAATTCCTGAGTTGAATTATTCAAAGGCAGTCTCGCATGTTCCGAACCCGATCGCTCCCTATACCCCGCGGCACCTGGCTCCGCCGAATTTTGCCAACACCGCGCGCATTGATTCCCTTATGCATGACGGCAAGCTCTATCTTTCACTCAACGATGCCATCGCGCTGGCCCTGGAAAATAATCTGGATATCGCCATCGCACGTTACAACCTGAATATTGCCGACACCGACGTGTTGCGGGCAAAAGCGGGCGCGCCAATTCTGGGCGTGAATGCCGGCGTGGTGCAGAATACGCCGGGCGGCGGTGTCGGTGGTATCGGCGCGACTGCCGGAGCTTCCACCGGTGGTACCAGCCTGGGCGCAGGCGGCATCGGCGCCGGCACCAATGGCCTGGTAAGTTCTACGCTGGGTTTCGGACCTCTCATCACCAGCTTTGATCCCATCATCACCGGCACCTTGCAGGAAGATCATGCCCAGAGTGTGTCATCGAGTCTATTTAACGGTGTGCCAATTATTGCGCAGAACACAGGCACGGTGGATTTTGCATACAATCAGGGCTTCAGTTGGGGCACCAACCTGCAAGTTGGCTTCAACAACACCCGCGCCACCACGAACGTTCCTTTCACTACCTACAGCCCCGTCATTAATTCCGGCTTGCGCGTCCAACTCACCCAGCATTTGCTGCAGGGCATGGGATTCCCTGCCAACACCCGCTTCATCCGCATTGCGAAAAACAATCGCGAGTTAACAGACGTGGCCTTCCGCCTGCAAATTATCGACTCCGTCGATCAGATCGAAAATATTTACTGGGATCTGGTATATGCCTACGAGAACGCCCGCGTTCAGAACGAATCGTTAGCCTTCGCGCAGAAGACGCTTTCCGATACCAAGAAGCAGGTTGAGATCGGAAGTCTGGCCCCGATCGAGACGGTACGCGCGCAAAGCACGGTAGCGCAGGATCAGCAACTTGTCACCGCCGCGCAGACCAATCTGCAATTAGAGCAATTGCTGATGAAAAATGCGCTTACGCGCACGCTGAAAGACCCACGGCTGGCCAACGCCGAGGTTATTCCCACCTCGACCATGGACGTTCCCGCCGAAGAGCAGATTGTTCCTACCGACGATCTTATTAACGAAGCACTGCGCCATCGAGCGGAACTGGTGGAATCGCGGATCGATCTGAATACTCGGGATATGAGCAACAAAGCGGTCCGCAGCGCCCTTCTTCCTACTCTCGACGCATTCGCGTACTACGCCGGATCGGGTCTTGGTGGGGCACAGAGTCCCGCTAACCTTTGCCTTGATCAGACACCACAGCAGCGGTTGCTGGGCTTCTGCGCGGGACCAAATCCTGACATTCCCAATAATCCTAACGCGATTCCGACGGTGCAAGCGACGAGCCTCGGCTCCACCTGGAATCAGATGGTGAATTCTACCGCGCCGGATAAGGGCGTAGGACTGCAGCTGAACATTCCTCTCCGCAATCGGGCGGCGCAGGCGGTGCAGATCAGGTCTGAACTGGAATATCGGCAGGCACAGATGCGGCTGCAGCAGATCGAGAACCAGGTGGGAATCGAGATCCGCAACGCGCAATACGCGGTGCAGCAGAATCGGGCCAGCGTGGATTCAGCGCGGGCAGCGGTGGAACTGGGCCACCAGTCTTTGGAGGCCGAGCAGAAGAAATTCCAGTTCGGTACTTCCACCAATACACTGGTTCTGCAGTACCAGAGCCAGTTGGCCACAGCGGAATCGACTCTGGTGAATGCCATGGTTGCTTATGAAAAGTCGCGGGTGGAACTTGATCGTGCGACCGGGCAACTGCTTGACCATGCCGGAATCAGCATCGACGATGCCGCTCGAGGCCAGGTTACGCATCTGCCCAGCGTTCCGTATATTGCGCCGCGAAAAGATACACCAACCGTCAGTCAGCCGATGCCGCCGCCGAATGTACCGCAACAACAGCCACAGTAATTTCTCATTTGAACATCGATGGAGGGCGCGGTCTTCAGACCGTGCCCTTTTCGCGTCTGTGTTTATTTTTGGCATCGTAATCCCATTCCCAACAATTCTTTACAAACTGCGACGCTATCTGCCGCATCTCCCCGCTAAGATGGAACGACGCATTTATGTTTTCTGCATCCAAATCTCGCAATCTGTCGTTCGCTTTTCGTCGGATGCGACACCCTTCTGACTCAAGGAGAAGAACCATGTCTTTTCTTTTACCCCAAGAGACCGTGAGCAACTGCCGGCGATCCTTCCTGGTAGCCGCATTTGCGGTCCTGGCCTGCTCGTCATCGCTACCGTTTCTGCGCGCGCAGGAGGTTCCTCCGGCACCCGCGCCGCAGCCTGCGCCGGCTCCCGCCAAGCCGCAGGCCGTTCACGAGGAGGACTATTCCAAAGCGCGCTCGTCGTTCCCTCGTATCCTGCAGCCTTACCTTCCGAAGGAATTGGCCCAGCCGGATTTTGCCAACTCGCCCCGTATCGATTCACTTATCCATGATGGGAAAATTTATCTTTCCATTGACGACGCGGTGGCGCTGACTCTGGAGAATAATCTCGATATCGATATTGCCCGATACAACCTCAACATCGCCGCCGCCGATTACCTGCGCGCCAAATCAGGAGCCAATATTCTTGGCATCAACACCGGAATCGTACAAAACACGCCCGGGGGTGGCGTCGGCGGACTGGGCGGAACCGTGGGCTCAGGCACCGGAGGCACTACCGTGGCGGCGGGCGGCGCTGGAACCGGCACCAACGGCCTGGTCAGCTCAACGCTCGGCATCGGCTCGCCCATAACCAGTTTCGACCCGGCTCTGACGGGAACTTTGCAACTGGATAAGAATCAAACCGAATCGGTCAGCAGCCTGGCTCCCGTGCCCATCCTTGCGCAAAATACTTACACTGCCGATTTTGCCTACACCCAAGGTTTTCAGTGGGGCACGAGTTTCACTGCCGGATTCAACAATACTCACCTCACCACTAATAGTCCGACCAGCCTCCTGACTCCAGATTTGAGTTCGAACTTCCAGTTTCGCATCACGCAAAACCTGCTCCAGGGCTTTGGCTCGCTGCCGAATACCCGCTTTATTCGCATCGCGAAGAACAATCGGGAAATTTCCGATGTGGCTTTCCGCTTGCAGATCATCACCACGGTCGACCAGGTCGAGAACATGTATTGGGATCTCGTCTTTGCTTATGAGAACGTGCATGTGCAGCAGGAGGCGTTGACCTACGCCCAGAAGGCCCTGGATGACTCGAAGCGGCAGGCGCAGGTCGGAACCGCGCCCCCGATTCAGGTGGTGAGTTCGGAGAGCACAGTGGCCACCGATCAACAGAACCTGATTGTGGCGCAGAACAACCTGCAATTACAGGTATTGCTCATGAAGAATGCACTCAGCCGCAGTATGGAAGATCCAGTCCTCGCGGAAGCCGACGTAGTACCCACCTCGACGATGCAGTTGCCGCAGGAAGAACCCGTGGTGCCGATCCAGGACATGATTAACGATGCATTGCAGCATCGCGCGGAACTGTCGGAGTCTCGCATCGATCTCAACTCCCGCGACCTGAGCAGCAAGGCCGTCCGCAACGCCATGCTGCCCACTTTGGATGCGTTTGCTTATTATGGCGGGTCCGGAGTTGGGGGCGATATTGCTCTCCCGCCATGCCCACCTGGCGTGATCTCCTCGAAGTGCTTCACTACTGTTCCGCCGCCGTTCCAGAATACAAATTCCGTTGGCTACGGTGGAACCCTGAACCAGCTAGTCAACTCCACCGCGCCCGACAAGGGCGTAGGACTGTCGCTGAATATCCCCCTGCGCAATCGCGAGGCGCAGGCCAACCAGGTACGCGCGGAACTGGAATACCGGCAAGCGCAAGTCCGCCTGCACCAACTTGAAAACCAGGTGCGCATCGAGGTGCGGAATGCGCAATTTGACGTGAAGCAGAACCGCGCCGCGGTTCAGGCCGCGCAATCGGCTGTGGATCTGGCTCGCCAAACACTCGACGCCGATCAGCAGAAACTGAAGGTCGGACTGACTACCACAACAGCGATCCTGCAGGATGCTTCAACCCTGACAACATCAGAATCGAACCTGGTGTCGGCTAAAGCGGCTTACGAAAAGTCCCGCATCGAGCTGGATCGAGCGACGGGGTTGCTGCTCGATCACTCCGGCATCGATGTGGCCGAGGCTACGCGTGGGCAGGTCACACATCAGCCCAATGTGCCCTACGTCGTGCCGCGGCAGGATGTTGTGCCGGGAGGGCAGCCTGCGCAGCAGCCGCCGCCAACGCCTCAGTCTTAGGAGTGAACGATATCCGTCGAAGGACTGAAGCTCTCCTCGCGGATGCGGAGCGGGAAGTATCTAGAAAAAAGACGACGCGGCTTGAAGTAAACTCACGTGCGTGTGAGAACTGGTAAACTCGCCCCTGATGGAACGACCGCGCCTGCCTGCTATCCCCCGCTCCGTTCTTTGGATGGTGCTGATTTCTTTCGTGCTCCAGGTGGCGGCAATTGGAATTTTTCGGCAATATCACACCCGTGCGGGAGAAGACCACTTCGGCTTCGGGTTTGAGATGGGCCGCGTAGCTCGGTCGATTGCGCTCGGGCAGGGCTTCAGCAATCCTTACGGCGACGATACCGGGCCTAGCGCGTGGGAACCCCCGCTCTATCCTTGTCTGATTGCGGGGGTGTTCAGAATTTTTGGAATCTTCACCTATGCCTCGGCTTGGGTTCTGCTCTCGATTAACAGTGTCTTCGCGTCGCTCACCACAATCCCGGTTTATCTGATTGCGCACAGAAGTTTCGGTCCGCGGGTTGCGATCTGGTCGGCGCGAGCCTGGGCTGTGAATCCCTATGTCTGGTATTGGTCGATCCATTGGATCTGGGACACCACCTTCACGCCCCTCATGCTGGCGTTGATTTTTATGGTCTCGCTGGAGTTGGAGCAGTGGCCGGGTTGGCGAGGCTGGGTACTATTCGGCGCGTTGTGGGGCGTGGGAGCTTTGGCCAACCCTGCAATGCTACCGTTTCTACCATTCTGCGGATTGTGGATATGGTGGCGCAGATATAAGCGCGGCTTGCCGTCGTTGGGCGGAGTCGTCCTCTCTTCAGTTGTATTCTTTCTGGTTCTTTCGCCGTGGCTGACGCGAAATTACGAGGTTTTCGGTCGGTTCGTTTTTATCCGCGACGATTTCGGATTGCAGTTTCGGCTGGGCAACAACAAGATGTCCGACGGCATGCTGTTCGCGAATCTGCAGCCAAATCTGAATAAGCTGGAGTTTGAAAAGTTTCGGCGCATGGGCGAACTTGCCTATGAGGCGGATTGCAGACGGCTGGCATTCGAATGGATTCGGGAAAATCCGGAGCGGTTCGCGCTAATCAGCTTGAAAAGATTTTTTTACTATTGGGACGGCGTGCCGCGGCCCACCGATAGTCGCGCTTCGTGGGATTTTCGCAGTTCGCTTTTCCTCGCATCCTCCGTGCTGGCAATCTGGGGACTGCTACGCGCGTTGCGGCAAGCACTGCCCGGGGCTTGGCTTTTCGCAGGATTGATCGCGACTTATCCCACGGTCTATTACTTCGTATTTCCACACGCGCGCTACCGTCATCCTATCGAGCCTGAGTTGTTTATTTTGGCGGTGTTTCTGCTTTCCGAAGTGGGCAGACGCAAGACAGTGGCGCAAGAGGTAATTGCTGATCGCTGATTGTTGATCGATGATTATTTGATTGACATTGAAAAGCAGATCGAATTTGGGCGCAGTAAACAATCAGTAATCAACAACCGGCAATTCCCTATGACCCTTTCTGTGGCCATCGTCGCGATGGATGAAGAGGCCAACATCGGCCGAACCCTGGCCAGCGTGCGCTGGGCCGATGAAATCGTGCTCGTCGATTCCGGCTCCAAAGATCGCACCTGCGAGATTGCGCGGGAACACGGAGCCCGGGTGGTGGTCGAACCGTGGCGCGGCTACGTGGCGCAAAAGCAGTACGCGATCGAGTTGTGCTCCAAGGATTGGGTGCTGCTGCTCGACGCTGACGAAGAGGTGAGTCCCGGCCTGGCCGAAGAGATTCGTGCCGCCATCGCCAACCCGGACGCCGCGAGCGGCTACAAACTTCCCCGCAAGAATCTGTTTCTCGGCCGCTGGATTCGTCACGGCGGTTTCTACCCAGATCCCAAGCTGCGACTGTTCAGGCGTGGGCAGGGATTCGTCACCGGGCACGACCCGCATGACCGCTGCGAACTGAAACCGGCGGCACCGGGGGAAGCTCCGCAACCTACGCGACAGTTCACCAATGCGCTCATTCACTACACCTATCCCACCCTCACCCTCTACCTCAGCCACATGAACCGCTATTCATCACTGGGCGCGCAGTTGGCTGTGAACAAAGGCCACCGCAATTTCAGCGTGGTCAACATAGTTCTGCGGCCTTTGGCGACATTCGTCTACAACTACTTCATCAGGCTGGGATTTCTCGATGGCCGCGAGGGGCTGCTTCTTCACCTTTACCATGCGGGATACGTATCGTGGAAATATGCGAAGGCATGGGAACTGAGCCGGAAGCAGGCCGGCGACTAACTGCAGTTTCATGGTAGGCGCGGCAGGACTTGAACCTGCAACCGCCGGATTAGAAATGTAGTACCCAGCTTGACTCTACAGGTACTTACGGTACATTAGAGTACCGAGCTTTTGGGTGGTTTTGGCTGGTTTGGAATAGCAATTTTTCCGGATGGTCGGAATGGAGGGTTCGTTTATTCTTCGCTCATGGCGATGCCCCGCAAAGAGAAAATCAAACTCGCCAAAGTCCCTGGCGTCACCCAATACCGTCTGTCCGAAGTGCGAATTCTCCACCCCGTCGGAGAAGCACATGCGCCTGGACTCTAAGCAAAATTCTGGCGGCATACAGGGGACCCTAGGCCGCGAATGGCCACCCCAGGTGCGCCATCCCTTCGCGTCAACGTGCTCCGTATCCCTAACGATGCCGGCTTTATTTCGCAGAGCATCGGCTTTATCGAGGCGTTCCCACGTGAAGTCAGCATCGTTGCGTCCGACATGTCCATGGGCTGCCGTTTTACTGTAAGATTGGGCGCTTTAAATCAGGAGACTCGATGATCCCCTCTCGGTTTTTCAAAATTCAGCCTCGGCTCAGTCCGGTTTTCGTAACAAAATAAAATAGCCCTAGTGGTTGTATCGAAAACGAGTATTATCTTCGCAATTGCAAGCGAAATATCTACCATTTGCCAAGTTGATCGCGATAAGTATTTCGTATTGCGCCACCGCAGTCCGCGGATAGCGCAAAGGAGCTGCTGTCATGAAGAGAGTGTCGATGCTTTTACTGCTTCCTTTTGTATTAGCTTTTAGCAGCGGGCAGTCCCGAGAGGCGATAAAGGCCGAGCACGCCAAACAATACTCGGACTACCACACGGGCGTAGATATTGGACGTGAAACGCGAGCAGGAAACGATGTGGTAAGAAGCATGGAGATTGCTCCTCCACTGTACGCATTTGACCCCTCCGAAAACCTTCCCAAGTATCCCGATCCCGGAATACGGAGTATCGTCTGTGATGCGGACGCCATCATACTGGGATTACCAATATCGGCAGAAACCGGCGTTACCGAAGCTGGGGACTTTCTGTTCACCGATTATGTTGTCAGCGTGAAGTCGATTGTAAAGGCCCGCCCACCTGAGCCGCTAATGGCAGGTTCGAGGATCGTTATTACCCGTCCGGGTGGTGAAACAAAGCTCAATGGGCACGAAGTAAGAATGACTGTTGCTAACTTTCCGCTGCTTGAAGCGAACCAGCAATATTTGTTGTTCCTCAGATACTTGCCCGAGACGAACACTTACAGAGCCTTCAGGAGTGGAACATTCATCCTGACCTCTAAGGGCGGCGTAGCCCCGATTGACAATTCCGCGCAGAAGCTAGGCGCAAAAAGTTCTCAGCGACAGGATGCGTTCCTGACAGAAGTGCGTGCTGCCGTGTCAGCGCCTTGCTCCGGCGTGACCCCGACTCTCAATTGAGGGTGCCCGCATGAACCACAGAAAAGCATTGAAACTCGCTTTCATCGTCGGCCTTATGAGCTGTCCCCGTCAACTATGGAGTGCCTGCCCAACTCAGAATGACAGGGCATTCCAACAGAATTCGACCATCTATTACTCACTGGCAAGATTATTCACTTGACAAAAGCATCGCCGGGGGTGAAATTTGACCCCAAGGCGGAATTATGGCAGAGGACTTCCTGCGCTCCTCATCGGGCCACGACCATTTCGCGGAACTCAGGGACGAGTGCGCCCTGCCTATGATTGGCAGGCGGGGAATATGACCATAGGAATCGGCGCGGCGTGCGGCTCTGGAACTGCCGTGATGATGGCAGCAGATACGAAGGGAACATACAATGATCCTCGGTACTCTGACCAGCTCATCGGCAAGCAGTACGATTTTTTTCCTCACCATTTGCTCACCGCCAACATTGCTGGCACCGTTCCAGTTTGCCAATCGTTAATGTCCCACGTGGTTGCCGAAATGGACAAACTGGTAGGACTGCCAATCATTCGCCACGATCACGTTCGCAATGCAGTAAAAGAGTCACAGATAAACGAAATACTAGATCGCCTCGACTACGAATTGGTGAATGAGTGCGGGATGAGTCGGGCGGAATGGAGAACACTAGACAAGCGACACTTCAGTTCCGCAGGGCACAACGCTTAATAAAAAGATTCCAGTTACCGATGCAGCTTATTGTTGGCGGCTTTACTAGTGGTTCGTTGGTTTTGCTTGAAACGCAATTCAACTACCCGCCGGAAGTGAAGGAGTATTCCTCCATCGGCACTGGCGCTCCCTACGCTGACAATTCATTGGCAAAACGAAATCAGGGAGCGAACACAAGTTTCCAGCGCACCATAGTTCACGTGGCAGAGGCAATGGAAGCTGCCCGCGCCGATAAGGACGTAGGCGATCCCGCCGACTACGTCCTTATCACTCCCCGCGCCTACCGCCGCCTTTCCGCCCGCGAGCCATATCTGATGCAACTTTTGCTCAAGTACAGGGATAAAGACACAGACGATTTGGACGACAGCAACGAAGCAGGCGACAAATTACGCGATGCTTTGTATTTTCCCGGAACGACGCGAGAGGAATATGCGAAAGGGATGCGGCGACCGACCGGGGCGGGCCTGCCAATGGCACGGGCGCTCAACTGGAGAATCGAAGACCATTGGAAGATCACCGAATGGAACGACGGTAAAACGACGTTCACCCTGCCGCGGCTTTTCACGGAGCCAATACACGCGGAGCGCGACAAGGAGACCCTAAACACTCACGCTTTTCTAGTAACAGATTGCAAAACCGTGGGCTGCTGGGTTCATCTGGTGGTGCGACATTTCGGACTGTATGATCCACAGGGCAATTATGCGCTCCCAACCACTGCGACGATGCGGTTGTACTGTACCCTCTGCCATGCCGCGAACGATTACGGGCAGCATGATCTAAAGCTCATTCGTGGCCCGAAGCCGACCAATGACTTCAAGGCCGCTTTCTAGCTTGTGAGTTGCGAAAAGGTGAGCACAGGCGAAGTAACCATATGACGCAA
>DATNMU010000360.1:0-8101 GCA_035602195.1 Candidatus Acidiferrum sp. | reverse complement strand
CGAGATCAAGGTGGATAAAGAACTGGGCGGCAAGAAGCTGCAGATGCGTCCGACGGACGTGCGGGCGGAATGCCGGAAGTATGCCCAGAAGTTTCTTGACTTGCAGCGCACACAGTTCAAGCGAATCGGCGTGTTCGGGCGATTCGATCGTCCTTACGCAACCATGACGCCGCAGTACGAGTCGGTGGTTCTGTCGACTTTCTTTTCGTTTTACGAGAACGGATTCGTTTACAAGGGGCTGCGCGCCGTTTACTGGTGCATGCACGACGAGACGGCGCTGGCCGAGGCTGAGGTTGAGTATGAGAACCACACCAGCCCTACGGTTTTCGTGAAGTATGCACTGCTCGACAATCCGGCGAAGATTGACGCAGCACTCGCGGGGAAAAAAGTATCTACGATTATTTGGACCACGACTCCATGGACTTTGCCTGCGTCGATGGCGGTGGCGTTTCATCCCGATGAAGAGTATGTCGCGCTGGAGTCGGGCGGCGAAGTCTACATTGTGGCAGCGAAGCTGGCGAAGGATGTCGCGGAAAAGTGCAACCTTTCTGATGCGCGCGAACTCTCTCACTTTGCAGGACGCAAACTTGAGAGATTGAATTTCCAGCATCCGTTTCTGGATCGGAAGATCCTTGGCGTGCTGGCCGATTACGTGACGATGGACACCGGAACCGGGGTGGTGCACACCGCGCCTTCGCACGGAGCCGAGGACTTCATCACCGGCATGAAGTACGGCCTTGACGCCACCAGCAACGTGGACGAGAAAGGAATCCTGCGCAACGGACTGCCGGAATATACCGGGAAGCGCGTGTGGGAGGCGAATCAGCCGATCATGGATTTGCTCGCGAGCCGAGGCGCTTTGCTGCATGCCGAGAAAACTGAGCATTCGTATCCGCATTGCTGGCGCTGCCATAATCCAGTAATTTTTCGGGCGACCGAACAGTGGTTTATCTCGATGGAAACGCCAATGCCGGGTGCGTCTGGAAATCGAGGATCAGAGGGGGGGCGAGGTTCGGAAAAAGACACGCTGCGCACGCGCACGCTGGAAGAAATCAAGCATGTGAAGTGGGATCCAGCGTGGGGCGAAGAGCGGTTGTCGAACATGATCGCCACGCGGCCTGATTGGTGCATCTCGCGGCAGCGGGTCTGGGGCGTGCCCATCGCCGTGTTCTTGTGCGAGAAGTGCGGCAAGCCACTGAAGGATCATACTGTGAATCAGAAGGTGGTTGAATTGTTCCGGCGTTCCGGGGCTGATGCGTGGTTCACTTCGGAATCGGACTCGATTCTTCCGCCGGGGACGAAGTGTCCGCATTGCGGCAGCACGAAGTTTGAAAAAGAGACCGACATCTTCGATGTGTGGCTGGAATCTGGCGCAAGCTACCTGGCTCTAATCGACGATGAGCCGTCGTATCCCTGGCCCTCTGATCTTTATCTGGAAGGCGGCGATCAATACAGAGGATGGTTTCAGTCTTCCCTGCTCTGTGCCATGGGTACGCGCGGCACGCCGCCCTACAAAGGCGTGGTCACGCCCGGGTGGACGCTCGACGAAAAAGGTCAGGCGATGTCGAAGTCGCGCGGCAACGACGTGGACCCGGTCGATATCTCTAGCCGGCTTGGCGCAGAAGTAGTGCGACTATGGGTAGCTTCGGTGGATTTCCGCGAGGACGTGGTTGGGTCGGAAGCGCTGATGCTGAGGGTGGCGGAGAATTACCGCAAGATTCGGAATACTTTTCGTTACATTCTTGGAAATTTGGGGGACTTCGATCCGCAGGCGGACGCAGTTCCGTTTGAGAAGATGGAAGCGCTCGACCAGTACATGCTGTGCCAGACGCAGACTTTTGCGTCGGATGTTCGCGCATGGTACGAGGAGTTTGCGTTTCACAAGATATATCATCGGGTGAATCACTTCTGCATCGTTGACCTGAGCGCGTTTTATTTCGATGTGCTCAAAGACCGGCTTTATATTTCTGCGCCGAAGTCGCAGGGGCGGCGCAGCGCGCAGACGGCGATCTGGCGGATTGGCGAGGCACTGGTGCGGTTGCTGGCTCCGATCATGAGCTTTACGGCGGAAGAGGTTTGGGATTATCTGCCGAAGTCCGCGGGGCGCGGGGCGAGTGTGCATCTTGCCCTCTTTCCGCGAGCGGAGGAGATATTGGAGGACGCGAGAAGCACGGCTGAATCCTGTACCCAGAAAGCCGCTGACGATTGGACTACTTTGCGATCGGTGCGCGATGAAGTTCTCAAGGCTCTTGAAGAAGCGCGCAACAACAAGCTGATTGGAACTGGCCTCGAGGCGCAAGTGGCTATCTCCGCGCCGGATCCGGTTTATTCAGTGCTCTCGCGGCACGCCGATCAACTGCGATATTTGTTTATTGTCTCGGCGGTAAAACTTACTCAGGGTGCGGGCAACGGCACTGGCGCGCTGCGTGTAGAGGTCAAGAAAGCCGATGGAGCGAAGTGCGAGCGCTGCTGGAATTACTCGACTCACGTCGGCGAAGACAAGGACTATCCGACCGTGTGCGAGCGCTGTAGTGCGGTGCTGAAAGAACTCGGAGCCTAGTTGCTTCGGAACGAGAGCGTACTGTGAACTGGCGAAAGCTAAAAATATTCCTGCTCACGGTGCTCGCTCTTTGCCTGATTCCAGCCACGCGGTTTTATCAAATCGATGAACCGTTGCTGCGGCTTTTGCGCGGGTCTCACCATGTTGATCCATTAGCTCTTCATCTCTCCGGAGAGTTCGTCGAGAATAATCTAGGAACCGAGCAGGATGCGGATGGTTCTGTGACCGTACGCATGATTGCGCAGCAATATCTGTTCGTCCCCCACTGCATTCTGGTTCCCGCCGGGGTTCCGGTCCATCTTCGCATCACGAGCGCGGACGCGGTGCACGCGCTTACTTTCAACGGAACGCCATACGCAGTGAAAACCTTGCCGGGCACGGTAAGCGTGGCAGAGCTTCAGTTTCCTAGCGCCGGGGAATATAAAACGGTGTGCCGGGAATTTTGCGGGGCGGGACATTACGCGATGCGATCGGAGTTGAAGGTGGTGCCGCGCGATCAGTTCCCTGCTTTGCGGGGCGAGGAAAGGGGAAACTGTGCAGCGCAATAGACAAGGTCTTTCCTGGCAAAGAAGCTTTGCGTATGTTAGTGCCCTCGTTCTTGCGCTAGGCTCATTCGTTCTGCGGGCGAGCGATACGGCGCCGGAGCGCGTTCCATCTTTTGTGGCGTGGACGTCGGACAATATTTCTGCCGCTTCGTCAGGAGATGCGTTTCGCGGATCGTTGCTGGCGAAGCGTTGCGAGCACTGCCATGGCGCGGAAGGATTTAGTCAGATGGCATCGACTCCGAATTTGGCAGGCATGAACCGGCTGGCGATCTGGAAGCAATTGCAGGATTTTCGCGCGCATAAACGGCGGTCGCGGGTGATGGAGTCGATTGCGGAATCGCTTTCGTCGCGCGATGTCGCGGACGTTGTTGCTTATTATGCAGAGCTGCCGATGTTTGCGGACCCGCAGGATAATCGAGTTTTTCCTGGAATGCAGCCGGGAGCGGGGCACGCGGCGATCGCTTCGCACCTGGTGACGTTTGGCGATGGAGAGCGCGGCATTCCGCCCTGTCAGGCTTGCCACGGGCCGGTGGCTTACAAGATTGGGGTCCCGTCGCTGGCGAATCAGAATGGCGATTACATTTTGAATCAGCTGGAAGCGTTTGCGGATAAGAGTCGCGCCAACGACATCAATCTGCCGATGCGGACGATTGCAGCGCTGTTGAGCGACGACGAGCGGAAGGGACTGGCGGAGTATTACGGGGCGGGGTCGGGACTGCAGCCGGCGGGAGCGAGCGGGGCGAAGTAGATGACGCCGCGACCTGCGCCGTCATCGGCTGGGCTCTTCCTATCTGAGGGGCTTACCACAGGCTGAGATCTTAATCTGCCTCCAACAAGAAACCTATGCTATACGCATCGGAAACACTCTTGCCAGCTGCTGAACTAATGTTCGCGCGTCGTAAGGTCCCTCTGAGAGCTTCGCTCTCTTCGGGATGACATCAAGGTTGGTCGGACGAAATCTTCCGCTCCGGTTGAAACTGGTGACGCTGAGACCATCCGTAACTTAGATCGCGCCAGGTTGGATTTGCCGATTCGATGAGTTCGATTTTCTTTTCACGGCGCCATGATTTGATTTCTTTCTCGCGGCGGATCGCCTTAAGGGCTTCGCGGTAGCGCTCGAAATACATCAGGTTTGTGACATTGTATTGTGCGGTGAAGCCACCGAAGGCGTGCGTTTTATGCTGGAAAGTTCTTTGCTCGATATTGCTGGTCATTCCCACGTAGAGTACCTGGCGTTGGCTTGCCAGAATATAGAGGTAATAAGTCTTTTGCATCCCGCCAGAGTGCCATGGCGGCTCCGTGGTTGTATGTGCCAGATGTCACTAAGATTTCCACTGCTGGATGTAATCCCGATGCGCGGCGAAAGCAGCGCGAGGGACCTTACGGTATCTGAAAGTTGATTTGCTGCGGATAAGAAAACCGATGCTGTACGCATTGGAAATACTCTTGCCGGCTGCTTTACTGATGTAAGGGCAGCGTAAGGTCCCTCCGAGAGCTTCGCTCTCTTTGGGACGACATCGCCGAAAGCTACCGCAACTCCTCCATCGCTGCTTCGAGCGCTTCTCTGCCGGGCCGCGTCAGCGATTCGGGTAGCGTGGCCAGCGGTTCATCGACCATGTTCAGCATGTCGAGGAAACTGGGGGCTTTGGTGTTCACGTAGAAGATTCCGGTCAAGACCTCGCCCTTGTCGTGAGCTTCGGAAAGGCGTGTCATGGCTGCGATTCTGTTGGTCGGATCGTAATCCTCTTCCAGCTTGCGCAGTTGCAGATGAGACCCGTCGTGCATGGTGACGCTGACCGTTGTGCCGGGATCGTATTCCACGTCGATATCTTCGAAGTGCGGAACGAAGCTCATATCCTGCAAGGCTTCTTCGTGATCCTTCACATACTTGTAGGACTTGGTCGAGCCCTCGTGATCGTTGAAGGTGACGCAGGGCGAGACCACGTCGAGCATCACGGTACCGTGATGGGCAATGGCGGCTTTCAGCATGGTGCTGAGCTGGCGCTTGTCGCCGGAGAAGGAGCGGCCGACGAAGGTTGCGCCGAGTTCGATGGCGAGGCCGCAGGTATCGATGGGAGGAAGATCGTTGATCACGCCGGATTTTAGTTTTGATCCGAGATCCGCAGTGGCCGAGAACTGGCCTTTCGTCAGGCCGTAAACGCCGTTGTCTTCGATGATGTAGATGAGGGGAAGATTGCGGCGCATGAGATGAACGAACTGGCCGATGCCGATAGATGCAGTGTCGCCGTCGCCGCTGACGCCGAGCGCGATCAGATTGCGGTTGGCGAGCATGGCGCCGGTGGCGACCGAGGGCATGCGTCCGTGCACGGAGTTGAAGCTGTGCGAGCGGTTCATGAAGTAGGCGGGGCTTTTTGAAGAGCAGCCGATGCCGCTGAGCTTGGCGACGCGCTCGGGTTGCACGCCCATCTCGTACATGGCTTCGATGATGCGCTCGGAGATGGCGTTGTGGCCGCATCCGGCGCAGAGCGTGGTCTTGCCGCCTTTGTAATCGATCACCGTCAGGCCGATGTGGTTAGTTTTAGGTTCTGCTGCGGGCGTAGTCGCCATTTACTTACCCTCCATGGTGCTGAGTTCGTCGGTGACGGAGCGCGCGTCTAGAGGCAGGCCGTCGAGATGGGCGATGCTGCGCAGGCGCGTGATGAGTTCAGGCTTCAGGTCGAGCTTGAGCAGGCTCAGCATTTGCGCGTCGCGGTTCTGTTCGACGACGTACACGCGATCATGCTGCTCAATGAATTCGTGCACTTCGCGCGTGAATGGGTAAGCGCGAAGTCGCAGATAGTCGGTTTCGATGGAATACTCGTTGCGCAACTGGTCGCGGCTCTCGATGATGCCCCAGTGCGAGGTGCCGTAGGCGATGATTCCGATTTTCGCGTTAGCGCCCTTTTGAATTTCAGGACGCGGCACGAAGGAACGAGCAGATTCGAATTTGCGGTTGAGACGCTCCATGTTGTTTTCGTAATCGTCGGGGCGCTCGCTGTAATTCGATTTGTCGTTGTGGCCGCTGCCGCGGGTGAAATATGCGGCGGCGGGATGCTCGGTGCCGGGCAGCGTGCGGTAGCCTACGCCGTCGCCATCGAGATCTTTGTAGCGGGCGAAGCCGCCTAACTTGTCCAGTTCTTTCTTGCCGAGGACCTTGCCGCGCTTGATGGGCGCGGTAGGATATTCGAAGGGATCGGACATCCAGTTGTTCATGCCAAGATCAAGATCGGACATGACGAAGACCAGAGTCTGAAACTGCTCGGCGAGATTGAAAGCCTCTGATGCCATGCTGAAACATTCCGCGGCCGACGCGGGAATCAGCATGATGTGTTTGGTATCGCCATGAGAGAGAAAAGCTGTGGTGAGAATGTCACCTTGCGACGTGCGCGTAGGCAAGCCGGTTGACGGCCCGACACGTTGAATGTCCCAGATGACGCCGGGGATTTCCGCGTAATAAGCGAGTCCGGCAAATTCTGCCATTAGAGAAATGCCGGGACCGGCGGTCGCCGTCATGCTGCGCGCGCCTGCCCAGCCTGCGCCGATGACCATGCCGATGGCAGCAAGTTCGTCTTCGGCCTGCACGATGGCGAAGGTGGCTTTGCCATCGGGACCGATGCGATGCTCTTTCATGTATTCGATCATCGTCTCGACCAGCGAGGATGACGGCGTGATGGGATACCAGGTGACGACGGTGCATCCGGCGAACATGCAGCCGAGAGCGGCGGCGGAATTGCCGTCGATGATGATCTTGCCCGCGGTCTTGTTCATGCGCTCGATGTAGAAGACACCGCGCTTCTGCAGACTGGTTTTGGCATAGTCGAATCCAGCTTGCGCAGCGGCCAGATTCAGGTTCGCGGCTTTCACTTTCTTGGCGAACTGTTTGCGGATCGCCTTTTCGACCTCGCCCATTTCAATTTCGAGCAATTGAGCGACAACGCCAACGTAAACCATATTCTTTACAAGCTTGCGCAACTTGGCTTCCGGGCAAACCGTAGCCACGATTTTGTCGTAGGGAACAGAATAGAAAGTCAAATCGTTGCGCAGTTTGTCGAGGGCGAGCGGCTCGTCATAGAGAACCGAAGCTCCGGGAGCAAGCGATACCACGTCGTCCTGCGCAGTCTCGGCGTTCATGGCCACCAGGAAATCGATTTCCTTCTTGCGTCCGATGTAGCCGTCTTTGTTGGCACGAATGGTGTACCAGGTGGGCAGACCGGCGATGTTCGAGGGAAAAAGATTTTTGCCCGAGATAGGGACGCCCATCTGAAAGATGGCGCGCAATAAAACTGTATTTGAACTTTGGGACCCAGAGCCATTCACCGTTGCTACCTGAATGCTCATGTCATTAACAATGCGTTTGCGCTCCAACTGCCCGCCGGTATTCTGGCGTGCAACATCCGTAGTAGCCATCACAACACCTTCCTTCAGATTAAGGGGCGAGGTAATTCGCCCGAATTCATCTTGAGGGGAACAGACGATTATACGGCGGCGAGGGTCACCCCGCGCGGCAAATCGCCTGCCCGAAAGGCGGAGGGAACCTGCTTGAGAACCAGAATGAAACCAATGAGAGATGCGCTACTCCGTCTTGAAGAACTGCGCGATCGTGCGGAATTTATTATATCGTGACACGAGCAACTCGGCGGTCGGCATTTTCTTGAGTTCGGCCAGATGTTTTTGCAGGGTGATATCCAGAAGATTCGCGGCGGCTTCGTAATCGCGATGAGCGCCGCCTTCCGGTTCGGGAACGATGCCGTCGATGCAGCCTAGTTCGCTGAGGTCGGTGGCGGTGATGCGCATAGCCTCGGCCGCCAGTTCTTTCTTGGTGGCGTCGCGCCACATGATCGCGGCGCAGCCTTCGGGCGAAATCACGGAATAGAAGCTGTGCTCCAGAATATTGACGTAATCTCCGACGGCGATAGCCAAAGCTCCGCCGGAGCCGCCTTCGCCCGTCACGGTAACGATGATCGGAACAGGAAGGCGGGCCATCTCCCGCAAATTT
>DATNMU010000359.1:0-14864 GCA_035602195.1 Candidatus Acidiferrum sp. | reverse complement strand
GCGGACAAGAGTGTCCGCCCCACACAAGCGCCGGAGGTGAAGATTACTCCGCGGGAGGCGGAAGAGTTGTTTCATTCCGTGGATGAAATTCTGGCTTTTGACAGCAAGCATACGGGCCTGGCCATCAAGAAAGATGTGAAGCGCCGGCTTACCAGCCGCGACGAAGTCGTCTCCTATCTCACCAAGCACATGAAGGACGAAGACGTGAAGCGGCTGCGGCGTTCAGAGCTGGTGCTGAAAAAATTTGGGCTGCTGCCGCGCGATTTTGATCTGGAAAAACTTCTGGTCTCTCTACTGCGCGAGCAGGTTGCGGGTTATTACGACCCTAAGACGAAGACGGTAAATTTGCTCGATTGGGTTCCGATCGAGCAGCAAGAGCCGGTGATGGCGCACGAACTCACGCACGCGCTGCAAGATCAGACCATAAATCTCAACCGGTTTATGAAGAAAGGCGAAAAAGATCTGGGCGAGATGAGGAAGGATCCGACGTCAACCGATATCGAAAATGACGAAATCGACGACACCCGCCAGGCGGTCGTCGAGGGCCAGGCAGAGGCCATGATGCTGGAGTACGAACTGGCTCCTGTGGGCCGGTCGATTGCGGACTCGCCTGATCTGGTTGAGACCATGGAATCGCAAATGGCCAACGGCACCGACGATTCCACCGTATTCCGTGATGCGCCAATCTTTCTGCGGGAGTCGCTGACCTTTCCCTACAGTTATGGTTTGAACTTTGTGGTGAAGTTGATGCAAAAAGGAGGCAAACAGCAAGCATTTGCAGCGGTGCTCGCCAATCCACCGCACACCACGCGGCAGATCATGCAGCCTGAGGCCTATCTTTCCGGTGAAAAAATCGAGCCCATGCGCGTGCCCGATTTCAAACACGACTTCAAGGATTACATTAAGTTCGACATCGGGGCGATGGGTGAGTTCGACGTGGCGGTGCTGATTGAGCAATACGCGGGAAAGAAGGTGTCGGACGAAATGTATCCGGCATGGCGAGGGGGATACTACTATGCCGCGCGAGCCAAGAATGATGCCGCAGCCCCGCTGGGGTTGATGTACGCATCGCGCTGGTCGAGTGCGGAAAAGGCCTCAGAGTTTGCGGAGATTTATGCCGACTCGCTGAAGGAGCGTTACAGAAAGGTGGAGGTGGTCGCTGATGCTTCATCCCAACTGCCTGAGAATCAAGAGGCGAAAGCGGAAACTCTCAAAGGCCGCCACGCGTGGACCACAGAAGAAGGCACGGTGGTGATTGAGGAACGAGGGGACACGGTGCTGGTAAGTGAGGGCCTGGACTCAACGACGACGGCCAAGCTGGAGCGCGAAGTGTTTGGCGTAAGTCAATGAAACGAACTCTAAAACGCGAGACCTGCGAGACTCGATTTTAGTTTCTCCACGACCGTCCTATTTTGTCGACCGCATCTGCGTCCGCCAGGAAGTGACGCACTTCGGCGACGACTTCAAATTGTTTTTGATTTCGCCCAACTGTAAGTCTACGTTCTTTGCCCGGCTCGCCTCCCAACATCAGCAACACTTGGCCCAACGTAGACCCCACTACGGGAATGCCGTCGACGGCAACGAGTTGATCGCCCGCTTGTACATCAGCGACTGAGGCTTTGCCGTCGTAATTGGCGACTGCTAAGACGGTGAATCGCCCGTCATCTTCCGGTCGAAGTATGAGTCCGACGACGTCGAAATCCGGGAACTTGAACGTCCGTCCGATTTCGAAGTAAGCCGCCGAATGGGAGTAGTCGAGCCCGATGCGGTAATTCATCAGAGCTTCCGCGCCCAGCAATCCGGCAGTTGGGATGCCGGCTCGCTTTTCAAAAAACGCGGCCCGCTCTTTCGGAAAATCGACAACCGGGACGCTTGTCAGATAGACCGGCCCGTACTGCAGGCGTTCCACTCGCATCAGTTTCCACGTTGGTTCATCTTCCAGTCCCCACATGTTCGCCGGCCCAATCGCTCCAGTCATGTGCGGCCAGTCAGGATGGGCCGCGGCCAGCTTGTTGAAGAGTTCCGGCGAAAGAAAGCTGATGGACGATCCCAGATCCAGAGCAAAATTGTATTTCTTGTTTTCAATTTGGCTGGGAACCTCGATCAAGCCGTTCGCAGTGTTCACCATTACTTTCGCTTTGACGCCGTTAAACTTCAGACTGCCCGGTTTCCCAATGGTCAATTCGTGGCCAGGAAAATCGAAGAGCACGTCGTAGTTGCGCAAGACGGAGGATGGAATGCTGATTTCGGCGTTCATGCCGGACGCCAGGACCGCTGCCGACGAAACTGGCTTAAGCGGAATATTCGCCACTTTCACGGGCGAGAGAGAAACATTCGTGCCTCCAATTTCAATTTCGGGCGGAGGAGGCGCGGTGCAATCTTTGTCACTACATGTCACTGCAAGCCCCAGCAAGCCTGCGACGCGGCGAGAAAGCATGAGATCGGGATTTCCCGGATCCACCCAGGCGCGCACGCGCTGCTTTGAGCCATCGGGCAGTGCCAGCCCCACTTCGATGATGGTTCGATTGTGATCGAGCGTAATTGGGACCGTGACTGATGCGAGTGGACCGCTCTGTCCGCAGGCATACGCCGCGGCAAAAATAAAACTGCAGATGATTGGACCCTTCATTAGGAAATTGTAGCTGTTCGGATCAGCCAGGCTGAGAATCCTGTCCTGTATAATCGCGATTCCGCGCTCATGTGCGGAGTCTTCTGGAGGACGAGTGGCGCAAGCGGAAATTGGAATTATTGGCGGCAGCGGCCTGTACGCGATGCCGGGATTGACCAAGGTTAAAGAAGTCCGGCTGAAGACGCCGTTCGGCGCGCCCTCCGACGCCTACATGTGCGGCACGCTGGAGGGACGCAAGGTGGCTTTTCTGGCGCGCCACGGTCGCGGCCACACCATCATGCCGACGGAATTGAATTTTCGCGCGAACATTCACGGCTTTAAGCACCTGGGCGTCGAGCGCATTGTTTCCGTTTCCGCCGTGGGGTCGTTGAAAGAAGAACACAAGCCGCTGGATTTTGTGATCCCAGATCAATTCTTCGATCGCACCCGGCATCGCATCGATACTTTTTTTGGTGGCGGCGTAGTCGCGCACATTGCATTCGCCGATCCAGTGTGTGGCGAACTGGCTCACATTGTCGAGGCCGCCTGCGAAAAGGTCGGCGTAGCTGGCAGGCGCGGCGGCACTTATCTGTGCATGGAAGGTCCGCAGTTTTCCACCAAGGCGGAATCGAACGTGTATCGCGGACTGGGCATGGATGTGATCGGCATGACCAATTTGCAGGAAGCCAAGTTGGCGCGGGAGGCGGAGCTTTGCTATGTGACCGTGGCGATGGTGACCGATTATGACTGCTGGCATCCTCATCACGATTCGGTGACCGTGGATCAGATCATCGCTGTGCTGACGAAGAATGCTGAGAACGCGGCGAAAGTGTTGCGCGAAACCGTGGCCGCCATGCCCCGGCAGCGCTCGTGCAAGTGCGGTTCTGCCCTCGCTCATGCCATCATGACCGATCCCAAGAAGATTCCGGCGACAACGAGAAAGAAATTGAAACTGATTATTGGGAAGTATGTGAAGGGCAGTGGCCGGTGAGCAGGGGCTAATGCCAGTTTCCGTTTTCCAGTGTCTGGTCAAAAGCAGGGTTCGTAGAGGTGCTTACCGGGCACCTCCCACTGAGCACTGACCACTAATTTGCAAAGGAGTTTGCGCTTAAGATGAGCATTGTCGTGGTGGGATCGGTTGCGTTTGACGATGTTACTTCGCCTTCCGGCAGCGTAAAGGGCATTCTTGGCGGTGCGGCGACTTATTTTTCTCTCGCCGCCAGCTATTTCACCCAGGTGCGCATGGTGGCAGTGGTAGGCGAAGACTTTGGTCCGGAACACGAAGGCGTTCTGAAAAAGCGCGGCGTGGATACGCGCGGCATCGAGCGCGCGGCCGGCAAGACTTTTCGCTGGGGCGGATCTTATGCCGAGAATCTCAACGAGGCCAAGACTCATTTCACCGATCTGAATGTCTTCGAGAAGTTCCAACCGCGCATTCCCAAGGAGTACGAGGATACGGAGTTTTTGTTTCTGGCCAACATTCAGCCTACTTTGCAAGCCAACGTGCGCCGCAAGATGAACGGCGTAAAGCTTACCGGATGCGACACCATGAATTACTGGATTCAGGGCGCGCGTAACGAATTGGCCGAGACTCTGAAGCTGGTGAACGTATTGCTGATCAACGATACGGAAACCAAAATGCTGGCCGGTGAAAAAAATCTGCCGCGCGCCGCGCAAAAGGTTCTGGCTATGGGACCGCAAGCGCTGGTCATCAAGCATGGCGAATATGGTGCGACGATTTTCTTTCGCGAGGGAGCATTCGGCATCGGCCGTCATCCCTTTCGCGCGCCCACTCTGCCTCTCGATGAAGTGAAAGATCCAACCGGCGCGGGCGATTCTTTTGCCGGAGGATTCATGGGCTACCTGGCATCGCAAGAAGAATTGAATCGCGAAACGCTGAAGCGGGCTCTGTTCTACGGTGGAGTGATGGGGTCGTTCGCCGTGGAAAGCTTCGGCACCGAACGCCTGCAGTCGCTGACCCGCGAAGAAATTGACGAACGCTTTCAGATTTTTCGCGAACTGACTCACCTCGAATGAAGCCGCCACGTCTGAAGCCGCAACCCCCGCCTCCGAAGGCCCATTCAGAAATTGAAATTGTGCGATTGGTGTGGCTGGCGATCTTCGTTTCCGTATTTTCGTTTCTCGTCTATAACCGCAATAACGAGGTTCTGCTGTACGGCGATGCGGTAGCTCACATCAATATCGCGCGCCGCGTGTTCGACTCCAAAACTCCCGGCTTGCTGCAGCTCGGAACCGTGTGGCTACCGCTGCCACACCTGCTCATCCTGCCCTTTATCGTGTCGAACAGAATGTGGCAGAGCGGTTTGGGCGGCTCGATTCCATCGATGGCCGGGTTTGTTCTCGGGGTCCTGGGAATATTTCGCCTGGTGCGCACGGCGCTCACCCGTGAAGGCGAAGGGAACGGCGGCGTCGCGCGAACGCTGGCCTGGGCCGCGGCAATTATCTATTGCGCCAATCCCAATCTCATCTATATGCAGTCAACCGCGATGGGCGAGTCGCTATATCTGGCGTTTTTCATCTGGGCGGTCTTATATTTCGCCGAGTTCGCGCGCGGTGATGCAAAGTCGTCTCGATCTCTGACGAGATGCGGAGTGTGCCTGGCTGCGGCGTGCCTTACACGATACGACGGATGGTTTCTGGCGGCATCGATGGCAGTCGGCGCTGTTGTGGTGAGCATCCTTTCTCTTAAGCACAGAAATCAAGAGCAACTGGTTGCGCAAACCCCGCGTACGGCGCTCATAAAATTTATCTTGCTGGCGGCGATTGGACCGGCGCTGTGGCTGGCTTACAACGCGGTCGTCTATCGCAATCCGCTGGAGTTCGCTAATGGGCCTTATTCCGCGCGAGCAATTGCCCGACAGACCGCGACTGTGAATCCAGCGAACGGAAATCTATGGGCTGCCAGCTGTTATTTTCTTAAGTCTGCGGAACTTAATGTTTCTGATGCGAACTGGCTGGGCCGGCTCTGGCTGGCCCTGACCTTGGTGGGAAGTCTGGGGGCGGCGTTCACCGGGCGCGGGCGCAGCGCGTTATGGTTCTGGACGCCGCTGCCGTTTTATACGCTATCGCTGGCTTATGGGAGCGTTCCAATTTTTTTGCCGACATGGTGGCCTTTTTCTTATTACAACGTCCGCTATGGCCTGCAGTTGCTTCCGGCGTTTGCGGTATTCGTTCCGCTGGGAATTTTCTTTGTTGTTCAGTCGGGTGCAAAGATTGCTCGACTTAACGATGCTGTCAGGCGCTGGTCAGCCGCTGTAGTCTTGATCAGCGTTGTATCGCTCGCGAGTGCCAGCTGTGCCGGCGTGTGGCGCGCCGAGCCAATCTCTTACCGTGAAGCTGTGATCAACTCCCGCGGCCGGATCGAGTTGGATAAGCAGGTGAGTGGTTGGCTGAAATCGCTGCCCCCGAACTCTACTCTGCTGATGTACTTGGGGCAGCACGTGGGCGCGCTGCAGCAGGCAGGTATTCCGTTGCAGCGGGTGATCAACGAAGGCAATCATCGCCCATGGAAGCAGCCGGACCCTGACGGATTATGGGAGCATGCGCTTGCCGACCCTGCAAAATATGCCGATTACATAATCGGTTTCGAGGGCGATTCGGTGTGGCAGAGCGCGAAGGATCACCACCTGATGGAATTCGTCGAGATCCACACCACGGGCGAACCTGCGGCAGTCCTTTTCCAGGGAAGAACGCCCAACCGCAACCCAGGACAGGCGCGGTAATCAGACCGGTTAACGTGGAAGGTCGGCGAACCCGCGGCGGCGCGGTGATAAAATCCGGCCATCCTGATATTGCTTCAGCCCGCAATGGCACGATGAACTGGCATCGCATTTTCGGCTTGCTGCACAGCGAGATGGCAAGCGGCTTTGTTGCCACCTCTCTGACGCGGCTTTTGCTGGCGGCAATTCTTGGCGGCGCTATCGGTCTGGAGCGCGAGTTCAGGCATCGCCCAGCCGGGCTGCGCACCAACATGTTCATCTGTTTTGGGGCGGCAATGTTCACGGTTCTTTCCAGCGGACTTGCCGGAGTGCCTTCGGATGCGGCGCGCATCGCGGCGCAAATCATCCCCGGCATCGGGTTCATCGGTGCGGGATCGATTTTGCATAATCGAGGCCTTACCACGGGTTTGACCACCGCGTCCACGTTGTTCGTGGTGGCATCAGTGGGGATGGCCGTGGGTGGCGGCTTTTACATCACCGCGGTGTTCGCCACCGCCGTGGTTTTGCTGGCATTGTTCATTCTCGGCTACGCTGAGCGAACCTTCAATCTGAAAATTTTGCTCGTCTGTTACGAGGTTACAGGTGCAACCGTCGAGCAAATCACGCAAGAGGTCAACCGCATTCTGGAGCGTGGGCATCGCATGATGCAGAATGTCGCCAGCGGAAATGCGGGTGACCATGTGCGCGTGCAATTCGACGTTTTCGGCAACAATCACGAACAGAGAACGTATCTGCGTGAACTCAAAGCTTCGCCTGTCTTCGGAAGTGTAACCTCGTTGGGTCCGGTGGAAGTAGAGTGACCTTCAAGACCGCTGGGATTCCGTTTGTGAAGGCCAGCGCCTGCGGGAACGATTTTTTGTTGATCGATTGGTCGCAGGCTGAGGGAGCGTTCGCTTCTTCTAACATAGCCGAGTTTACGCGACGCATTTGTAATCGGCATGACGGAGTCGGCGCCGATGGTGTGGAGTGGATGCGTCCGCACTCAACCGCGGACGTGGAGATTCAACTGATCAACGCCGATGGTTCCGAGGCGGAGATTTCCGGCAACGGCACGCGCTGCGTCGCTGCTTTTCTCTATGCGGAAAATGGTAAGGAGAAAATTGCGCTCCAAACCGGAGCAGGGCTCAAGACTTGCGTGTTGACGGGACAGAAACCGCCGGAATACGAGTTTGAGATCGCGATGGGCGAAGCTGAGGTGGGAGCAGAGTTGGCTGTGCAGTTCGACGGCAGGGAAGTGCGCGGCATACCGGTCTCGATGGGAAATCCGCACTATGTAGTTTTTGTGCCCGAGGTCCGCGAAGGATGGCAGGGCGAGGCGGCGAAGATTCAAAGTAGTTCAAAATTCAGGAAAGGCGTGAATGTTGAGATGGTCGTCATCACGGGAAAGCATGACGTCAACGTACGTTTTTTCGAGCGAGGGGTGGGAGAGACGCAATCCTCGGGCACCGGTTCGTGCGCCTCAGCGGTCGCGGCGCTGGCGACCGGCAGAGTGGAATCGCCGGTTCGCGTGCACGCGCCGGGCGGAACGCAGATGGTGCGCAAAGACGGAAATGTAGTTTTTCTTCGCGGGACGGCAAGACTAGTGTGCCGGGGAGAATTTTTGGTGGGCTGAAGGCCAAGCACTTCTGTAATCGATATTCGCGAATCGAGTCGGCTGAGCGGCACCATTTCACGGTAATCTTCTGATTGATGTCATCAACTCCAGTTCCGCGCATCAAGCCCCCCGCGCTGCGACCCGGCGACGTGGTCGGCATCGTAGCCCCGGCCAGTAACGTCAAGCGCGACGAACTGGAGGCTGGCTGTGAAGCCTTGCGCCGTGCCGGGTATCGTCCATTTTATTTCGATTCCATCTTAGAGCAGGACCTGTACTTCGCGGGATCGGTGCAGCGGCGCGCCCGAGAACTCGAAGACATGTTCAGTCGCGAAGAGGTACACGCAATTATTTGCGCCCGTGGTGGCTATGGCTCCAATTATTTGCTGGAAGCCGTCGATTGGAACAAAATCAAAGCGCATCCCAAGATTTTTGTCGGATACAGCGACCTGACAGCTCTGCTCACGCATCTTCACGATGTATTCGGACTCATCACTTTCCACGGGCCAATGGTGGCGAAAGATTGGGCGCATGAAAATGGCGTCGATCTTGCGTCGTGGCAAGGGGCCCTGTCGGGAGCTTCTGCGTGGGAGCCAAATCTGGGAGCGGGTTCCGGCGCGATTGGACTAGTCGACGGATCTGCCGAAGGAATTCTTTATGGCGGCTGCCTTTCCATTCTGGTCGCCTCGCTCGGTACTCCGTACGAAATTCACACCGAAGGAACCATTCTGTTTCTTGAAGATGTTGCCGCGAAACCGTACCAGATCGACCGCATGCTCATGCAGTTGAAACTGGGGGGGAAGTTGAATGCTGTGCGTGGCATCGTGTTCGGCGAGATGCGGGATTGTTTTCAGACGGCGAATCAAGGGTACACACTGGAACAAATTGTGCTGCGAATTGTTGGCGAATTGGGACTGCCAGTTGCGTTCGGAGTGCGTTCCGGCCACGTGACAACCGGCAACATCACACTGCCGATCGGTGTGCGCGCTGAATTGTCGGTCGAGGGTAAACAAGTGAGGCTCAGAATTCTGGAAGCGGCGGTTGCTGCAGTCTCGGTATCGAGCAGGCCCGCGGCAAACATCTCATGAACGAAAACAAACACATCCATCTCATCGGTATTTGCGGGACCGCGATGGCGTCGCTCGCCGGCATGCTGAAACAGCGCGGATTCCGCGTCACCGGGTCGGATGCGGCGGCGTATCCGCCGATGTCCGACTTTCTTTCGGAACTTAATATCCCCGTGGCGCAACCCTTCGACCCGCGCAACCTTGAGCCACGTCCCGACCTGATCGTAGTGGGCAACGCCATTTCGCGTGGAAATGCGGAACTGGAGCAGGTGCTCGACCAGCGCATTCCATTTTGTTCGCTGCCACAACTCTTGCACGAAGAATTCCTGCGCGGCAAAGAAGTAGTGGTCGTTGCCGGCACGCACGGTAAAACTACGACTACCTCAATGCTGGCCTGGATTTTTCATACCGCCGGAATGCAGCCTTCTTTTCTTATCGGTGGCATCGCGGAAAACTTTGGTTCGAGTTTTCGTGTCGGCCAGGGAAAACATTTCATTCTCGAAGGCGACGAATACGATACGGCATTCTTCGATAAGGGCCCGAAATTTCTGCACTACTTTCCCGATGCTGTGATCCTGACTTCAGTAGAGTTTGATCACGCCGATATTTATAAAGATCTGGATGCGGTCGAAACCGCATTCAAGCGCCTGGTAAATCTGATTCCAAGGCGCGGGCGAATTGTTGGTTTTGATGGCTTTACAGCCAACGCCGCTGAGAGTGCCAGCCTCGAACGATGCTTGAGCAAAGCCTTCTGCAAAGTGGAGCGCTACGGTTCGAGCCTGCGCGCCGACTGGCAAATCACAAACATTAAATTCGCGGCTGAGCGAACGTCGTGGTCGGTCATGCACAGCGGACGCCCTTGGATGGATCTCGAATTCCCGCTCGCCGGCGAATATAACGTCTGGAACGCGACGGCTGCGGCAGCGATGGCCGACGCATACGGGATTTCAAAAGAAGAAATCGCGGCCGCGCTGAAAACGTTTAAGAGCGTGAAGCGCCGGCTCGAAGTGAAAGCGCAAGTCAATGGCATTACGATTATCGACGACTTTGCGCATCATCCCACAGCCATCGCGGGAACGTTGAAGGCCTTGCGGGCGCGGTATCCGGGCGCACGGCTATGGGCGATTCTGGAGCCGCGCTCGAACACTCTTCGCCGCCGTGTGCTGCAGGCCGACCTCGCGCGAAGTCTCGCGCTGGCGGATGAAGTGGTGGTCGCGGGCGTGTTTCGCTCAGACCTGGTGCCAGCCAACGAGCGGCTGGAGTTGCCGGAACTGGCCGCGGAGATTCAATCGCATGGCCGTCGAACTCGTTTGCTGGCGGACGCGGATGAAATTGTAAAAACCATCTCTCCGGAAATGCGTGGCGGCGATGTGATCGCTATTCTTTCCAACGGCGGCTTTGGCGGGATTTATGAGAAGCTGCCAGCGCGTCTGCGAGCTCTTGCGGCTGAAGTTGGCGGCGCTAACTCGGCGAACGCCGCTGGGAAGCGATGAAGCGTTTGGCCCTGACCGCACTGGCGGCGGTTTGTCTTCGTCGCTGGTCTCTGCTGTTCGCAATCGCGATTGCGCCCGCCTATGCCGCAACTAGTTACACAATTTCGCTGGCAAACCCTGAACAGCATTTAGTGGAAGTGCAGATCGTGCTGCCGGAAGGCGCGGCGCAGCGTGAGTTGCAGTTGCCAGTATGGAATGCGCTCTACCAAATTCGCGACTTCGCGCAGTTCGTCAACTGGGTTCGCGCCAAAGACCGCGCGGGGCGGCCGCTTTCCATTGTCAAAATAAATAAGAGCCATTGGCAGGTTGTTGGCGCGCAAGATGGAGCAATCGTCGAGTATCAGATGTTTGTAAATTCCCCCGGACCCTTTGGAGCAGAGTTGAATTCGCACCATGCTTTTTTCAATCTGGCTCAACTTCTCATGTATCCGCTGGATGCACGCAACTCGCCGCTCAACCTTCACTTCAGCCAAGTGCCAGCAGGGTGGCGCATCGCAACCCCGCTGCACTCGCGCGACGAAACTTTTGTTGCCGACAACTACGACCGGGCTGTTGATTCTCCAGTGGAGATCGGGGATTTCCAGGAATCTGACTTTGATGAAGCCGGTGCGCACTATCAAGTGGTGGTCGATGCCGAACCCTCAGACTTCGACATGGCCAAGATTACCGCCATGCTGCATAAGATAGTGGCCGCAGCCACCACGTGGATGCAGGATCGTCCTTTCGACAGCTACATGTTTCTTTATCATTTTCCGCGCGGCCCCGCTGGAGGGGGCATGGAGCATGCTTATTCCACCGCGATTGCAGTGAATGCGGACGTGCTGACGAAATCACCGGAGGAACTGGCCTCGGTCACCGCACACGAGTTTTTCCATCTCTGGAACGTGAAACGGATTCGCCCGCAAACGCTCGAGCCGATCGACTTCACCAGGGAAAATTACACACGCGCGCTCTGGTTCAGTGAAGGCTGCACCAGCACCGCGGCTGATTTTATTCGCCTGCGCAGCGGCTTGCTCGATGAGCGACACTTCGAAGAAGATCTGGCGGCAGATATCGGAGAGCTGCAGCGGCGGCCGGCGCACCTCACGCAGTCGGCGGAGGAATCCAGCCTCGATGCGTGGTTAGAGGGATATGCCTATTACCGCCGTCCCGAGCGCAGCGTGTCTTATTACAATAAGGGGGAATTGCTGGGGATTACGCTTGATCTTGCCGTGCGTGAAGCCAGCCATGGTCAAGCATCGCTGCGCGAGGTCTTTCAGTGGATGAATCAGAACTACGGAAAGCAGGGACGTTTCTTTCCGGATTCAAGCGGCATCCGCGAAGCCGCCGAAGCCGTCAGCCATGCGGACCTAGGTTGGTTTTTCACGAAGTATGTAGCAGGCACCGAAGAGATTCCGTGGAATGATTTCTTTCGTGGCGTAGGATTGCGGCTCGTCGCATCGACCACGACCATTGCGGATGCGGGCTTCCTGGCGTCGAGGAACTTTGACGCTCCCATGGCAGTAACCGCGGTGACGAACGGTGGCAGCGCGGCACTCGCGGGCCTGCAAATGGGCGATACAATTCTGGAGATCAATGGCAAGCTTCCCGGGCTAGAATCGTCGGAGGCTACGGCTCAACTTAATCCCGGCGATACGATCGCGGTGAAAATTCGCGGACGCCGCGACGGCGAGCGCGAGTTGAAATGGAAAATGGCAAGCCGGGAAGAAGTTTTCTACGAGTTTAAGGATGTTGAGAAAATGAATTCGGATCAACGGGCAAGGCGTGCGGCCTGGCTGAAGGGAGAGGCCGAGAACCCGCCGCAAAAGCGAACCAACTGAAGTTGGTTGTGATTACTGCTGTGATTACCGGTTGTATTTATCATGATCCGCACCCTCACCATGCTCGCCTTCTGGGTACTGGCCGCCCCCATCGCGGCTCTCGTTGGGTTCCCGTGGACTTTCATCACCGGCGACGTCAGCCTGCTTTATCGCATGTTCATGTTCGGAGCGTGGAACGGAGTGCGCTTGACCGGAGTGCGGGTGCATACCATCGGACTCGACAAGCTCGACCCGGCGCGCACTTACATCTTCATGTCGAACCATGTTTCGAATCTTGATCCGCCGATTACCATTCCGCTGATTCCGCGCCGCAGTTCCGTGATGGTGAAGAAGGAATTGTTCAACTACCCAATTCTCGGGCGCGCCATGCGCATGGGATCGCTGGTGCCAGTCGACCGGGGGAATCGCGATGCAGGGATCGAGGCGGTGCGCATTTCGAAGCAAGTCGCGCAGCAGGGACTGAATATGACCATCTACGTGGAAGGCCACCGTTCGTTCGATGGCAAGCTCTTGCCCTTCAAAAAAGGACCGTTCTATCTGGCTATGGAATGCGGGCTGCCGGTGGTGCCCATCACGATCACGGGCACGCACGATGTGATGCCGAAAGGAAGATTTGCCATCAAACGGGGAATGGTTACGGTAAATTTTCATCCTCCGATTGAGGCCAAGGATTTCGGAAGCCGCGAGTGCCTGATGGAGAAAGTGCGGGCTGCGATCGAGAGCGGGTTGCCGGAAGAGTTCAGGGGAGGCGAGTCAACCACGAAGGACGCGAAGGTCCACGAAGGAAGGCTTACGGGTTGAAATCGCGATTGAGCACGACGGAAGTTGAATAACAATTGCTAGGCCTTGCGCAACTTCGCTCGCAGCGCACGCGCCATCTCCGGCAGCTTGGGGAGCAATGCCGAATACTTCAGCCACAGCTTGTGATCGACGGCCGGAGCGCCGCTGAATAAAGCGCCAGCGGGAATGTCATTGGCGACTCCACTCTGCGGAGTGACAATCGCAGCCTCGCCGATTTTGCAGTGGCCCACTACCCCAACCTGTCCTGTCAAAATCACGCGATTACCAATCTCCGTCGAACCCGCAAGGCCAACTTGCGAACACAGCAGGGCATGCTCGCCAACCTGCGAACCGTGACCCACCTGCACCAGATTGTCGATCTTCACTCCGCGCCGGATGCGGGTTTCGCCAACACTGGCGCGATCGATGCAGGAGTTCGCCTGAATTTCAACATCGTCCTCAATTACCACCGGAGCCGGCTGCGGAATTTTGTGCCAGTGTCCCTCCGGGGTTTTGGCGAAACCAAATCCATCGGAGCCGATGACCACGCCGTTGTGCAGCAGGACATTGTTGCCGATGCGGCAGTTCTCGCGCACTACCGCGTGGGCATGCGCGAAGAAGTTGCTGCCAATCTTCACTCCGCGATAAATCACCACATGCGCCAGCAGCACCGCGTCGTCGCCAATCTCTACATTTTCGTCGATCACCACATACGGACCGAGATGAGCGCGCTGGCCAATCTTCGCGGACGGATGCACGAACGCAGTCGCATGAGTTCCAGGCGCATAGCGTAGCGGCTGGTGAAATAATTCGAGCGCCCGCGCGAAGCTAAGATAAGGATCCTCCACCCGAAGTGTCGCCGCTGGAATTACAGGAAAATTCTCAGCCACAATCACAGCCGCAGCCTTGGTGACTCGCGCGGCCGGCGCATACTTCGGGTTGGCAACGAAAGTAATTTCTTTGGGCCCTGCTTGTTCAATGCCATTGAGGCCGGTGATTTCGGTGTCGGGAGATCCGTTATCCAGTCGCGCGTTGAGCGAGGATGCGATAGTCGAAAGTTTCATAGTAATGAGGGAATGTGAACAATCGTACACCACAGCCAGGGTTGTCCCGATCGCGCTTCCCAACAGCCATCATTGCAGAACGGCTATTGTACGAAGAGTGTGAAACTTGTGCTGGTGGTAACAGTTCCGCTGCTGGCATTCACGGTTATGGTGTAAGTTCCCGCCACGGTGGCGGGCTTGGGGGGTGGGGTCTGTGTGCTGCTTCCACTATTGCTGCTACCTCCGCCGCAGCCCGGAGCGATGATGATCACCGCTAAAATCGTTAGAAGTAACAGAGACGAGCGCCTTCTGTAAGGTATGTTCATCACCACGATCGAGAATATTGCAAGACCGCTCACGGCCAGCCAGCGCGGCAAGGGCAAGCGGGTTGGGGGTTCCAGCGTGGCCGCGGTGGTGCCTGTAGTGGTAACGGTGATCGTCGAAATAGTCGTTGCGGCAGTTCCGGTTGCCGCGACGGATGCAGGAGTGAACAGGCACGCCGCGCCAACTGGAAGTCCGAAACAGGCAAGCGCGATGGTGCCGGTGAATCCAGTTGACGATGCAACGGCAAGCGAAATCGAGCCTGATGAACCGGGTGCGGAGATCTGTACGGTCGGTTGATTCGACGGCATGGCAATGAAAAATCCCGGCGTGATGGTGAAAGTGATGGGCTGGGCTGTATTGCTGGCATTGAAACTTGGGTCGCCGCTGTAACTAGCGGA
>DATNMU010000358.1:0-37258 GCA_035602195.1 Candidatus Acidiferrum sp. | reverse complement strand
GTACTTCTCGGCAACGTTCTCGCCGGTGATGCCCATGTGATAGTCGTTATAAATGTCCCACAGGCCGTCGTGCACCATGGAGTCGATGACCTGGCCATTGCCAAGGCGGTATCCCTTGCGCGCTTGCGGCAGCAGGTAAGGAGCGTTAGTCATCGATTCCATGCCGCCCGCGACCACGATGGAACTGTTTCCGGTCTGCACTGCTTGCGCCGCGAGAGCCACCGCTTTCAATCCCGAGCCACAAACTTTGTTGATTGTCATGGCACCTGTCGCGGGAGACAATCCTCCAAAGATTGCAGCCTGACGTGCGGGATTTTGTCCCAGTCCGGCGGGAAGGACATTGCCCATAATGCACTCGTCGACCTGATCGGAGTTCAATCCGGCACGCTTTACTGCTTCGCGGACTACGATGGCACCCAACTGCGAAGCGCTCAAATCGCTGAGACTTCCCTGAAATTTTCCTACTGCGGTACGACATCCAGAAATGATGACAACATCATCGAAAGCCGCCATTGATCATGCTCCCGCGAAGGTTTTCGCAGCTTTCATTATAGATGCGCGGCGGACGAAAAAGATGAAGCCGGGAAAACGCAGGGGAGAGTCTGCGATTCTGCCGGCGCAGAGCACGAGGACTTGCGTCAGGAACTGTAGACTGCATTTTTGAGCTTGCGTTTTCGCGCGCGACATTTTTTTGGAAGAGAGAATTCTTAATTTTCTTCTTGACTATGGATGGTCGTGTGACTTTGGTTCTGCACCACACGCGAGATGACATGCATTTTTTTCTTGACTTCGTTTTTTATTAACTCTATACAACAATAAGTTGCAACAAAACATTCGTTGCAGATTTTTCCATGAAAATGGAAGGGAGAATAGAAACAATGGCAACCAAGAAAAAGGCAAAGAAGAAAAAGAAGCATTAAGAAGTTAGCAGAATAAAAAAGGGGGACGCCAAAAGCGTCCCCTAAGTTTTTGTGTAAAAGAATCCTGCCGTATCGGCGCGGTGATCAATCAAGAATGCTGCGCGGTCGCGGTAGCGTTGCCCGAGCGAGGCATTTGCTTTTCGCGGGCGGGACATAAGGCGCGAAAGGCGCAGAAGGTGCAGTGGAAGCCGGGCTTGGGAGCGAAGTTTCCGGCGGCGATTTCGCGGGCTGCGGCGTGGACTCGTTCCCGCGCCTGCTCCAATTGAAAATCAGTGCGGCGGGAAATCACGGGAACGTTGCCTTCGAGGTTATGAAAGACAACTTCGCCGACGCGGTATCCCCACTTCTCGCGGGCGGCGATGGCGTAGATGGAAAGCTGCAGGCTCTCGTCAGCGTCCTCCTGAGGACGGCCCTTGCCGGTTTTGTAGTCGACGATGGTCACGGTGCCGTCGGGGGCGCGATCCATGCGATCAATTCTCCCCGCAACTTTTGTCGAGCCCATTTGAATGTCAAACCATTCTTCAGTGTGCAGGACTTCTGGCTGCGGAAGAGTGCGGGTGCCTGCGAGAAATTCCTGCAACTGCGCCAGACCCTGTTTCAGATATAAGTCGCGCTGGTATTCGTCCTGGATTTTAGCGGCGGCAAGATCTTCGCGAAAGAGTTCGATCAGTTCGTCGTCAGTTTTAGGGCGGCCGAGACGAACGGAATCGTAGTAGGTTCGGAGAACGCGATGCACAGCCGCTCCGTACTGGAGGGCGGCGTGAAGCTGACGCGAAAGTTTCCATTCGCGTTCGAACTTGAACTGCAGCGGACAGGTCTCGTAGGTTTCGACAGCCGAAGCGCTAAGGCGGGTGTCAAGGCCATCGATTGCGGGGAGAGCGAGCCAGGCGGCGAGCTTTGAAGCTGGCGGATAATTTTCGTCGGCGGCGGCAGCGAGTTCGATCAGTTCGGGCTGTGACGGAAGAGCGACGCGTGAGCGGAGCCAAGAACGAAGGTCGGGGTTGGCGATCATCTCACGCATATAGCCGGGGGGAGTTTTGTCCCGGCCGAATCCCTGCTTGCCGTAGAGATGCAGGGAATCTTTGGCGCGAGTCATGGCGACGTAGATGAGGCGGCGCTCTTCCTGATCGTGAAGCGTTTTGTCATCGCCTGTAGATGCGGAATCTGGATCGCGCAATGCAGGAGGAAGCTCCACGAGATTTTCTTTGTAGCTGGCGGGAAAACAAGGACTAGTGACGCGCAGGATGAAGACGTGAGCGAACTCGAGGCCTTTGGCGCCGTGGGCGGTCGTGAGCTGTACGGCGTCCTCGTCGGATTTTGCCGCGAGTGGAATTGCGCCGCCGGCTTCGCGGAAGTAGTTCAGGTATTCGATCCATTCGCCGAGTTCTTTGGTTTCAGTGGTGGCCTTGCTCTCCCAAGCGGCGGCGAATTGCAGGGCGGCCGGCAAGGCAGGAGAACTCAGGCCAAGGCCGAAATGTTTTGCAATCAATTGCAGGGCAGCGTGAGTTTTCGCTTGCTTGCGAGCAACTTCGGCGCGGGCGCGAAGGACGCACTCCAACACCGCAGGGCCGCCGGCAATTGTGCCTAAGACCGAGGAAAGTGGAACGGTGAGTCCATCTTTCGAGTCTTTCGCAATTGCGCGCAAAGCGGTGCGGAGTTGTTCGGGGTCGACATCGAATTGCGGAAGAGCAGCGACACGAAAGAGACTGGCGTCGGAGCCGAGGTCTACGACAACGTCGACGCAGGCGAACAGGTCGCGGACCTCAGGCGTGTCGCTTACGTCCATGTTGTCGATGGAAAAGGGAATGTCGTGCGCTGCCAACTCCTGGACAACTTCATCACGCTGAATGTGCGAGCGGTAGAGGATGGCGATGTCTTTCCACTTGCAGCGCGAATGGCGCTTAATTTCTTCGATGATGCGGACTACGTCAGGGGCTTCGGCTTCCTTGCGGGCGAAAGAGATTGCTTCCACGGGAAGAGCAGGGAGCGACTTCCCTTCCCGGTTTGCATCTTCTTCGCGTGCCGATTGGAGTGGAGTGCGGCGATAGGAGAGAGGATCGGCCGGCTTGGCGGCGAAGACGGGAGGGTTCTTGTTTACGACAGTGAAGGCACACTGGAGGATGGGAGTGGTGGAGCGGCGATTTTTGCCGAGAACAATTAATGTTGTGCGGGGAAAATTGCGGCGGAAAAGCTGGAAGGCGGCGCTGGAGGCGCCGCGAAAACGATAGATGGCTTGGTCGGGATCGCCGACGCCGAAGATATTGGCTTGGTCGCCGGCGAGCGCGGCGAGAATTTTGATCTGGGCGAAATTGGCGTCTTGAAATTCGTCGACGAGGATGAAGGGGTAGCGGGCGCGCTCGGAGGCCAGGACGTTTTGGTCGCTGGTGAGCAGGTCGTGGGCGCGGGTAATCATGTGGCTGAAAGTGCCGAGATTTTTTTCGCGCAGCCAGGACTCGGTGAGGGCGAAGACATGGGAGAGTTCCTGGCAGCGGGCGATGACTTCGGCGTCAGTGAGCTCTTCTTTCGACTTGGCCACGCGATGGATTGGCACTTCGCCGCGCTCGAGGCGGGCAACATAGGCGGCGTATTTTTCGGGCGTGACCAGTTCGTCATGACAGCGGCTGAGGAAGTTCAGGAGTTCGGAGAGAAACTTTCCTACGTTGGCGGCGCGGACGTAGTGTTTGAGATGCAAGTCGTGGATGCGCTTGCGAAGGAAGATCCAGAGATCTTTATCGTCGAGCACGCCAAAATCTTTTTGAGAGCGCTTGAGAAGATCGAGGCAGTAGTCATGGAAGGTTGTGCAATGAATTGGCTGGCCGAGCAGGGATCGGACGCGATCGCGCATTTCTGTGGCGGCGGCCACGGTGTAGGTGAGGGCGAGGATCTGGTCAGGCTTGGCATGGCCTTGCTGAAACAGCCGGGCGATGCGGTAGATTAAGACGGAAGTTTTACCAGTGCCAGCGCCGGCGATGACGAGCATGGGGCCGTGAGTGTGCTCGATAGCTTCACGCTGGCGATCGTCGGGGAGAAATGGGGATTGAGATTTTGATTTGGAGACTGCCATTGGGGGTCAGAATATCATCAGGGCTTGTGATCTCCGGCGTGAAAAGAAAAACCTTAAACACAGAGGACACGGGGGAACACAGGGTAATTACCGCGAGGACAATGTGGAGACCACGATGGCGGTGGCGGCGATGGCGGCGGTTTCGGCGCGGAGGATTGTGTTGCCTAGAGACGCGGAGGTCCATGCGGCTTGATGGAATGATTTTAGTTCGTCTTCGGTCCAGCCGCCTTCGGGGCCGATGGCGAGAATGATTTCACCGTTGGCTGTATCCGGGTTCACGGTGTCGCGGAGTTGAGTTTGATTTTCTGATTCGGAGAGGACGATCTTCAGAGCGGCGGAGAGATTTAGCGCGTCGGCGAGTTTGATGGGGTCGGTGATTTCAGGGGGGGAGGCACGGCGCGATTGCTCGCTGGCCTGGCGAGCGATGCGCTGCCAGCGTTCGACTCGTTTTTTAGAAGCGGCGGCCAGATGGGAATCGGTGCGGCGCGCGATGACGGGGATGATGCGGGTGACGCCGAGCTCGGTGCACTTTTCGATGGCCCACTCCATGCGGTCGAATTTGAAGACGGCGAGGAGGAGGGTGATTTGGACTGGATCGGTGACAGAAATTTCTTCGGCTAAGTCGAATTCGACGCGATTGTCGGCGATGGAGGTAATGCGTCCGCGACGGATAGATGCGCCGGTGGCGATGTCGAAATCCTGGCCGACTTGGGCGCGGAGGACGCGGATGAGATGATCGGCGTGGTCGCCGGTGAGGGCTGCATGATTGCTAGATACTTCATCGGCGATCCAGCGGCGGCGGGTCATGGATTGGGATTGCAGCGCCTAAAGGCGAAGGAATAAATGCGGCCTTGATGATATGCCTAAAGGCATATCCTGATACGAATCTTCTCTAACCGAAAATATCTTTCACTTTGCCCATGAGGGTGCGCATCATGGGCTGGTTGTCGACCTTGGCTGTGGTTTCCAGTTCCTGCAGTAATTCTTTCTGGCGTTTGGAAAGCTTGGAGGGGATTTGCACGCGGACTTCGACGTAGAGATCGCCTTTGCCGTGGCCGTTGAGAACTGGGATTCCCTTGTGGCGGATGCGGAAGGTGGTGCCGGGCTGAGTGCCGTCAGGAATTTTCAGCGTGTGTTCGCCTTCGAGGGTGGGGACTTGAATGTCGGTGCCCATGGCGGCCTGGGTTACTGAAAGCGGGACGGTGCAGTGCAGGTCGTTGCCTTCCCGTTCGAAGAACGGATGTTCTTTTACGTGCAGCACGACGTAGAGATCGCCGGCGGGGCCTCCGGCGGGACCAGCTTCGCCGCCGCCAGTGAAACGGATGCGGGTGCCGTCTTCGACGCCGGCGGGAATTTTTGCATCGACGGTGCGTTGACGAAGAATGCGGCCTTCGCCCTTGCATTTAGGGCAAGGATCGGTGATGACGTTGCCAGTTCCCTGACAAGAAGGACACGTGCGCGCGATGCTGAAGAAACCTTGCTGATAGCGAACCTGGCCGCGACCTGCGCAGGAACGGCAGGTGGTGGGTCCTTTGCCCGGAGCGGCTCCGGAGCCGTGGCAATCTTCACAAGCTTCGTGACGGCGGACGCTTACGCGAGTCTCGGTGCCGAAGGCGGCCTCTTCGAATTCGAGGGTCAGGTCTTCACGAAGATCGGGGCCGCGCTGGACTCGAGTGCGGCGACGGCTGCCTCCGCCGAAGGCATCTCCGAAGCCGAAGAACTCGCCGAAGATATCGCCGAGATCCTGGAAGGGCGTGCCGTCGAAACCCGATCCGGCGCCTGCAACACTGCCTACGCCGGCGTGACCGAAGCGGTCATAGAGTGAACGTTTTTCAGAGTCGGCGAGAACCGTGTAGGCCTCGGTGACTTCTTTAAAGCGCTCCTCGGCATCCGGATTGTTCGGATTGCGATCGGGATGGTACTGCATGGCCAGCTTACGGTAGGCGCTTTTCAATTCCTGATCGGTGACGGTACGGGACACGGACAGGACTTCGTAGTAGTCGCGTTTTGCGTTGGTGGTCAGAATAAATTGCCTTTCTTTGTTAGAAAACCATAGCTAGAAAAATATGAAAAAGACTCTTGCCGTTAAGAGCTATTTGCCGGGGTTCTTGGCGACCTTCACCATCGCGGGACGCAGCAGGCGATCTTTGAACTTGTAACCCCGCTGCAACTCTTCGACTACCTGATGATCGGGCGCGGCGGTGGTTTCAACCATTTCGATGGCCTCGTGGAAACGGGGATCGAAGGGTTCGCCTTCAGCCACAATTGGGTTCACCGAAAGTCTGGAGAGAGCGGCCTGCAGTTGCTTGTAAATCAACTCGACTCCGGCGCGAAGCTCGGCCGGGTCAGACCTGACCTGCACAGCGCGTTCCAAACTATCGACTACTGGCAACAGAGATTTGATGGCGTCGGCGGTGGCGTAGTCGCGGAAATCCTGCTGCTCTTTGCTGGCGCGGCGGCGGGCGTTTTCAAACTCTGCCTGGGCGCGGCTGAGGCGGTCGAGGAGCGAGTCGCGCTCGGCTTTTAGCTTTTGCAATTCCGATTGCGCGGGAGACGATTCCCCGGTTGCCGCTATGGCTGCGGCGATGTCATCGCCGTCGCCGGAGGGTGCAGGCAACTCGTGCTCGATATCCAGCGTAGTATTTTCTGCTTCTGATCTTCCATTAGTTTTACGCATAAAAAGCTTGGTTACTCCGATTCATTCAGAATTTTGTCAAAGAGGCGCGCGATGTAGGAAACGGCGGTCATGGTGTGCTGATAATCCATGCGCGTGGGGCCGATTACCGCGAGGGAGCCGAACATATCGCTTCCCGAGCGTGCGGGGGCTCCGATGAGCACGAAGTTCTGCATCGACGGAAGTTCATTGTCGAGACCGATTACTACGCGGACTGCCTCTTGCTTAACGTCGAGATAGGCGCCGAGGAGTTTTGCAACTTTTTCTTTCTCCTCGAGAGTTTTCATGATTTCGTGCAGGCGCTTGCGATCTTCTTCGCCGGTGACCAGATTTGCCGTGCCATCGACGAAGACCACCTGCTCTCCGGTCTCACCGGCGAGCGCGCCTTGCTTATAGAGCTGTTCGATGGAATGCATCATTCGGTCGTACTCGCTGCGTTCCTGTTCGATGCGGCGGGAGAGCTCGGTGCGCATGGATTCCATGGTCCAGCCGCGAAAATTTTCGTTGATGTAGCGGGCAGCCAGATCGAGTTCGGCTTGCGGGAGATCGAGGCGCAGGACGCGGTCCCGAACCAGGCCGGAGCGGGTGACCAGGACTGCCAGCACTTTTTGATCGCCGAGGCGCGAGAAGTAAACGTGCTCCAGAGCGTTCTTGGCCCCGCTGGTAGCGACGGTGACGCCGACGTTTCGGGAAATCAGGGAGAGCACGCGAGAGGTGCGTTCCATGAATTCCTGCACATCGCTGATGCCGGCGAGCGATTCGGAGATCATGGTTTCTTCTTGCGGAGCCAGCTTCGCGTTGCCGCTGATTTGTTCGACGTAGTAGCGGTAAGCGTCGGTGGTGGGGACGCGGCCGGAAGACGTGTGACGCTGCTCAAGAAAGCCAGCGTCGGAAAGGTCGGCCATCACGTTGCGGATGGTGGCTGGACTGAGGCCTTCACGGTTGGAGCGCGAGAGGGTGCGAGAACCGACGGGCTCGCCGGTGGAAATAAAAGTTTCCACGATGGCAGTCAGGACTTCGCGTTCGCGCTTGCCGATATTGGGATCCGATGGCATGGAATACAGGACTAGTTTATCGTGAGCTGAAGGTTCCGCCGCAGGAAACCCTCTGGCCTTAAGTATATTAGATGCAAAAGGTTAGGTTTTGAATCAAAGTTGCGATTGCCGGTGGGGATTCTAGGAATGCGATTTGGGGGCTGTCAAGAGGGGGATGAAAGCTTTTGACTGCAAAGCGCGCGAACGAAAGGCCGCGAAGGACACAAAGAAAAACTCAAACCTGGAATGAAAAGCAAATTACATGTTGCGGTGATTGGAGCGGGAGCGTTTGGGGGCTGGACTGCCCTGCGGCTGCTGGAACGCGGTGCGCGAGTGACGCTGATGGATGCCTGGGGACCGGGGAACTCGCGGGCGTCTTCGGGCGGGGAGACGCGCATCATGCGTGTCACCTACGGGCCTGATCAGCCTTATACCGAGATGGCTGCGCGGGCACTGAGGCTGTGGGAGAAGTATGAGCGGCGGTGGAAGCGGCGGTTTCTGCATCGGACTGGCGTTTTGTGGATGGCGAGCGACCGCGACGATTCGTTCGAGCGGGGATCGCTGGGAGTGCTTCGCGGAGCGGGGATTAAGTTTCAGGAGTTATCGAACGCGCAAATGAAGAGGCGGTGGACGCAGGTGAACTTCGCGGAGGTTCGCTGGGGAATTTTTGAGCCGGAATGCGGATATCTGGATGCGAGGGCGAGTTGCCAGGCTGTGGTGGAGGCGTTCGTTGAAGGCGGCGGAGAATATCGGCAGGTTGCGGTGTTGGGGGATGGGCTGGAGGCTTCGCCTCTAAAAAGTTTGGGGCTTTCCGATGGGACGCGGGTCAAGGCTGATGTTTACGTGTTTGCTTGCGGGCCGTGGCTGGGAAAGATGTTTCCTGAGACTCTGGGTAACGTTGTTCGTCCAACGAAGCAGGATATTTTTTTCTTTGGAACTCCGGCGGGGGATTCGCGGTTTAGCGATGCGCGGCTTCCGGTGTGGGGAGATCATGGGGAGCGGTTCTTTTATGGGATTCCGGGAAGCGACGGGCGTGGGTTCAAGGTGGCGGACGATACGCGCGGGAGCGAGTTCGATCCTACGGATGGGGAGAGGATTGTCAGCCCATCGACGTTGAAGCGGGTTAGAGAGTATGTTGCGTTTCGATTTCCGGGAATGAACGATGCTCCGCTGGTTGAGACGCGAGTTTGCCAGTATGAGCAGACTGCGGACAGCGGGTTTATTGTGGACCGGCATCCGACGATGGAGAATGTGTGGGTGGTGGGCGGAGGCTCGGGGCACGGGTTTAAGCATGGGCCGGCGCTGGGGGAGATGATGGCGGAGTTGGTGCTGGAGGATGGAGAACCTAGAGCTGATTGGCGGATGTCGCGATTCGAGAAGCGGGTAAGAAACTGAAACACAAAAGCTTGAAACACAGAGGACACAGGGTCACACAGGGGTTGTGGCTTCTGTTTCCTGTCCTGGGGAAGGTCGTAAATTCTTTCAACGGTGCGTTGGTTGTAGACTAAAAGGCGCGAGGTGACCAGAGTGGAGAACGTGATCATTAAAGACCCGAACATCTTGGGGGGAGTGCCGGTTTTCCGGCACACGCGCGTTCCCTTTCAGAATCTATTGGATTATCTCGAACAAGGGCAGACGCTGGACGACTTCCTGGTCGATTTTCCGACTGTCACGCGTGAAGCGGCCATTGCTGGTTTGGAACAGGCGAAGTCTGTTCTGGTTGCGCAACTGTAGATGAAAATCTTGCTCGATGAGTGCGTGCCGCGCAGGTTTAGCGAGAGCTTATCGGGCGGAGGGAACGAGTGCCTAACCGTCCCCGAGGCTGACTTCGCTGGAAAGTCAAATGGCGAACTGCTTTTGCTGGCTGAAGGCAGGTTTGGCGCTTTTGTCACCCTCGATAAAGGTCTTGCTTACCAACAGAACCTCACCGGTCGAAGGATTGGCATTATTCTCATTCGCGCCAAGTCAGCTCGTTTGGCCGATCTGCTGCCGCACGCAAAGGCCTGCCTTGAAGCCATCGCACGGATCAGGCCTGGTCGGCAATCAAAAATAGTCAAGGTCTACTGAATCTGAATCACGCTGGCCGATTCGCCTGATTTGATTTCTACCACGCGAGCGGCGACTTTGCGCGCGAAGGCGAAGATTGATTTGGCATGGGGGGAGTGCTCGCCTTCCAAGACCACCGGCTTGCCACCGTCGCCGGATTTGCGCACGTCGGCGTCAAGTTCGATGTTGCCGAGGAATGGCACAGTGAATTGCTGGGCCATTCTTTCGGCGCCGCCGCGGGAGAAGATGTCGATTTCGTGATTGCAATGCGGGCAGACGAAGTAACTCATGTTTTCGACTACGCCTACGATATCGACTTTCATCTGGCGGAACATTTCGATGGCTTTGCGGGCGTCTTGCAATGAGACGTCTGATGGCGTGGAAACTACAACCGCTCCAGTGAGTGGAACCGATTGAACGAGCGATAGCGCGATGTCGCCGGTGCCGGGCGGAAGGTCGACGACCATGTAATCGAGGCGTCCCCACTCGACCATGCTGAGGAATTGCCTCACGATCTGATGGAGCATGGGGCCGCGCCATATAACGGGCTTGTCGCCGGGATTGAGGAATCCGACGGAGATAACTTTTACGCCGAAGGCTTCGAGGGGCTCGATACGATTTTCGCCGACCATTTTCGGCTGGCCGCTCATGCCGAGCATTAGCGGGACGTTGGGGCCGTAGACATCGGCGTCGAGCAGGCCGACTTTGTGACCCATCTTGGCGAGAGCGACCGCGAGATTCACAGACAGCGTGGTTTTTCCTACGCCGCCTTTGCCGGAACCTACGGCAATGATGGCATCGACTCCGGGCAAGGGTTGCGGGCCGGGAGTGGCTTGCCCGGGATTATGCGGCATATGTGCGTTCAAGGGGTCACACTCCAAAAGGATGAGATCAGGATGGATCGAAAATCGATTTACTCTAAGGTTCGATTATACAGGGGATGGAAGCCGGGCCTCATAAATGGCGCCGACCGTAGCAACAGCCATGTAGGGACGACCGCCCTCGGCCGTCCAGTCGAGCAAAGCTCGACAGCCCCTCCTCAACTGCCGCGGGAGACGCCCCCGACTTACTCGACAGACCGGATCCAGTTATCGAGCCATCAACGGGTCATGAAAGATTTGACCGGGCTCTTTACGCCGTCGCTCCTGCCCTGGGCTGTCATTGAGTCCACGGTGTAGTAGTACTTTGTCTGCGGTGCCAGCCCTTCCACCCGCACGCGAAAAACTGTGGAGGGATGGTTCTGGTTGAGCCGGATGTGAGATTTCGCTGTCTGGCTAAGATCATTTGGATCCGTGCCGTAATGCAGAACTGCGAAATGCTCATCCGAGCCGCCAGGATTGTTACTCTCCCAGCGAATGATGGCGGATTTTTCGTTAGCTGATTCGAGTTCCGGTCCCTGGGTAATGCGGACGCGCGCAGCATGCGGCGCCGGAGGAAGTATTTTGGGGGCGTAAGGGCTGTCCTGGGCAGCGAGTAGGTTTGAGAAAAAGAGGAGACTGCCGACAGCAGCTGCAATCACAGGTTTCAAGTGAAGTCTATTCATGTCCAGACCTCCTAAGAAAATTACTGAATTTATGGGGTAAGGCAAAGGCGATCAAGGCGCATGGAGACGAATCCATGCGCCTTCTTCGCTTCCGGCGTTTAGTGCTGACCCATAAGCTCCTTGAGCTTTATGGCGGAAATTATTGTTGAGTTTCCTTGAGTTGCAGCGGTACCCCCCGTCATACAAGCGCCTGTGTAGGTATTGATGTCGGGGAACGGCGTGGTGTAACCGTCGTTCAGTGTTTTCAAGAATGTGACAATCTGATTCTCCTCCGCATCCGTTAAACCGAGCTTGCCGACTGTCATGTCTTCATTTGCAGTGACCTCGGGCACGGGCCAGCAGGTCACCTTTTCTACGGTTCCTGCCGGGCACTCCCCGGACTGGACGGGGAACGGGTACACGTCGCGCGTGTTGTAGAAGTGGACGAGTTGCTTCAGGCTCTTGATGTAGCCGTTGTGGAAGAACTCCTTCTGGAAATAGGGCCCCGGAGCCTCCGTGCCGCCTGTGCACTGGGGCGGCGCCATGGCCACATCGCGCGCCGTAGAGGTTTGCATCTTGCCGTCCGAGGTGGATGCAAACGGTGTCCACGCCGAGTTGGGGTTTGCAGCGGAACCGTAACCGCTCCTGAGGAAAGTTCCCAATCCCAAGTCGGTGTAAGTGAACCCCGCCGGATTGGGCGTAAACCCAAAGGAATCGGGCGTAGTTTCATAATAGAACGAGTCTCTGGGGTTCTTAGGCAGCCCGAGGTTGGCCGAACCGAAACAGGTGAAGACTGGAGTTGTGTCGGCGGCGACACCCGTGTCCTCGGCAGTCGTAGCTGTTGGGGCGGGAGCGGTTGATCTCCCATCCAAGTGGCAGGAGTTGCAGTTTCCCTTGCCACGGAATAGGGCATACCCAGCCGCCTCATTTGTCGTCAGCTTGTACTTGCCTGCCAGGAAAGCGTCGAACTTCGAGGTGAACGGGCTGACCGAGAGGCTGTGCTCGAAGGCGCTAAGGGAGGCTGCCCAGTGAAGGTAATCATTGTCGGACAGCGTGCGGTCTGCCGTACTTAGGACCACAGGCTGAGTGTTCGGGCCAAATTCGGCAGCTCCTTCCGGAGTAGCGCAGACCGACGCAACATCGGCGGGCCAAATTATGCTGCTCAACGACCCGGCACCCCAGATTTCCTCGAAGAGAGATCTGTATGGAGCCCGGGAAAGCTTGTACGTGATGCAGGCGGTGTCAGGGTTGGCCATTTCGTTAGGGTCGACGGGAGGAAACTGTGCCTGCTCGGCGTCGGGAGCCCTGGTTAAATATCCGGTCGCACGCGAATCCCAGAAATTGCCGCCAAAGAAAGCTCCCTGGGTTGCGTTGTATTGCAGCGGAGGGAAGTAGCTCGAATAACTATATCTCTGTGCAGTTCGCTTACCCGCCCGATAGGGAGACGATGAGGGATACGCGATCATGGTCAGATTGACTGACGGGATTGGTCCACTAAAGCCGGCGTAGGGCATGTGGCAAGACGCGCACGCCTTATTTTCGTTGGGCGAGATCGTCCTGTCGTAATTCATAAGCTTGCCGAGTATTTCGACTAAGGGAACGCCGCTGTTTTGAAGGATGGGCGGTTGGCCGGTTACAACCGGGGGTGGTATGGCGTGCCACTGTGTAATGGCCTCAGCTTCGATGGAATTTACCTCACGAAGGACTCTCGCTAACTCGGAACTAATATCGGACGGGAGGATCCCAGGTGGATATGGGTTGTAAACAGGAGCTGAAGTCACCGCAGCGTTTTGGGCCGATACCTTTCTTCCGGCCACGGTCATGGAAAGCGCGACACTTAAAAGCACAACGACCGATATTACGGTCAACCGTCGGCGAGTCATAAACTTCCCCTTTCATGGGTTGTTGTTCGCTGGTTACTGTTCGCAGACTGAGAAGACAAAAGATTCTCATTCGAGCCTGGCACTGCCCAAGGTGTATGGCCAATGGGTGGCCGATGAGAAACTCAGGCTGCTGTTTGGGTTAGTGGAATACCCTCCTTTATGCGGGTGATGCTGCGCAGCGCATACTGGTTACGGAGTATTTTTTTATTTTGGTAAGAGGGTGATGGCGGAACGCGGAGAGCATTCCGAAAATCAGATCACCCGGAAGACACACCGAGGGCAGAGCGGTAGCAATTCGTATCCGCTACGGCACACCTCAAAAGCGGAAGACGAACCAAAGTCTATTTAAAATAAACGACCGTACAATACCGCATTTACCTTAGTACTGGTCGTGGAATAATAACGAAACAATTTGTATCGTTAAGGCATACATTGACGGCGGATAATAAAATCTCAAGCGGGGAGTAACTTCATAACCTTTTCTAAGAGCTCGCAGGGGACCAGCACTCTGCAACAAAAAGCCAGATTTGAATTTTGCTCGTAGCAAAAAACGGCAGCGGTTGTACACCGTTTTGTCCGCGTTCGAGAATGAAGTTTTTTCGTGTGGATTCGCTCCGCAATTTGTGAATTCGAAGCTGGAAGCTCCTTGAACTAACTTTACAATTCGCTGCCACGCGATTGAGAAAGCGGACTGTATAATCGCGGGTTTGATCTTTTCCCAGGAGCGTTCGCATGAAGAAATTTGTCCGGCAGGCCTGCCTCTTTTTACTTTTTGTGTCGTCGGTTGCGCCGTTGTGGTCGCAGGAAAAAGTTGATCTGGAAACGATGAGCCGGATTCGCTATGAGGGGTTTCGCGATTCCAAGGTGATGGAATTAGCCTCTGGGCTGATGGATTCGATCGGCGAGCGGCTTACCGGCTCACCGAATATGAAGCGCGCCAATGAGTGGACGCGCGACCAACTTACGGCGATGGGCCTGGTCAATTCCCATCTCGAGGCCTGGGGGCCGTTCGGGCGCGGGTGGGCCAATCAGTATGTGAACGTTCGCATGACGTCGCCCGATGTGGTGACGCTGCTTGCCTATCCGAAGGCGTGGACTCCGGGGACTGGCGGGGTGATTCAAGGGAAGTGCGTTCGCGCGACTATCGATGACAAGAAAGATTTCGACAAATACAAAGGCAAGCTGGCCGGAATGATTGTAATTCTCGGGGCCGATGCCGAGGTGAAACCGATCGCCGAAGCGCCCTACAAACGTCACACTGACGACGACCTGGCGAAGCTGGCCGAGTACCAGATGCCGCCGGAGCATCCGCCCTTCAACTTTGCGATGTTTGTGAAGCGCCAGCAGTTCGTCAAAGATCTGAACCAGTTCTTCGCCGACGAAAAAGTGCTGGCTGTCATCGATCACAGCCGCGGCACATCGGGCGGAGGCACCGTCTTCGTGCAGTCGGGCGGATCGTACAAGACCGGCGAAACCACTACGGTCGCGCAGCTCACCATGGCTTCAGAACACTGGACGCGCATCGCTCGGCTACTGCAGCAGAAAAAAGATGTGACGCTGGAACTCAACGTCAACAATACTTTTTACGATGACGATCCCATGCAGTACGACACGATTGCGGAAATTCCCGGAGGCGACAGGAAAGATGAAGTGGTGATGCTGGGCGCGCATCTGGATTCATGGCATGCGGGCACTGGAGCAACCGACAACGGCGCGGGAACCATCGTGATGATGGAAGCGGTGCGCATCCTGAAGGCGTTGGACATCAAACCGCGGCGCACGATCCGCATCGGCCTGTGGAGTGGCGAAGAAGAGGGGCTGCTGGGCTCGCAAGGATATGTGGAGCACCACTTCGGTTCGCGCCCGCGCATGGACGATCCAGGAATGAAAGATATGCCGACTCTGCTGCGGCGTGAAGCGGGAGACGTTACGGTGAAACCCGATCAGGCGAGGGTTTCCGCATATTTTAATGTAGATAACGGGACGGGAAAAATCCGCGGAGTTTTTCTGCAGGAAAATGAAGCTGTGGCTCCTATCTTTGAAGCGTGGATGAAGCCATTTAAAGATCTTGGCATGACCGCGCTGACGATGCGCAATACCGGAGGCACTGATCACTTATCGTTCGATGCGGTCGGTATTCCGGGATTTCAGTTCATTCAGGATCCCATCGAGTATGAAACCAGAACTCATCACTCGAACATGGACGTTTATGACCGCTTACAGCCGGATGATCTGAAGCAGATGGCGGTCATCGTCGCGGGCTTTGTTTATGACGCCGCTATGCGCGATCAGATGCTCCCGCGCAAACCAATCGAGAAGGCGCTGCCGAGGGAACCGGAGAAGAAAGAGGAGTAGCGTTCAACTACAGAGAAGCGAATTAGCGAGACCCTGCACTGGTGGCGGCAGACTTGGGGGTAGCTGGGTGTTCTGTATTGTTTCCTAGACAGGATGCGATGGTTTCGACGACTTGAAGATCGTATTTGGTGAAGGCATCCGCGCGGGCGCTGTAGAGGGCTAATACGGTTCCCATTCCCGAAGTGCCGTCCAGCGGAACGGCGAGTGCGGAACGGAGTGTGCTGTAGCGCGTGGGGTCGTTGAGATATCCAGGCTCGACTGACGGATTTCCGTTCAAGATGGGTTTGTGATTCTCGGCGACCCAGCCTGACAAACCTTCTCCCAGAGGAATCTGCAAAGAAGAAAATAGTTGATGATTTTCGCCGCTTACGAACACCGGCGCCAGCACATTATTCTTGCAGAGGTAGACGGCCATGGAATCGTGTGGCACCAACGACTTCAGGCGCAGTGCAAGCAGCGAGAGGATGTCCTCAAGGCTGAGCGGGGCACCGGACAGACTGCGAAGGCCGGAAAGCGCATCGCTCTGCTCACGGGCCGCGGCGAGCCGATCGGCGAAGTGCACGCTCGCAGAAGACGTTGCCGGTGCCTCCTCGGTGTTGGCAAAACCGGCGTCGGGTGCCAGGCCGCGCGCGACTTTAACATCCGTCGAAAGTTTCGGAGGAGCCCGCAGGGGTTGCGAGCGAGCCAGTTGCTCCCACTCTACATAGTTGCGCTGCAGGATGTCGACGACCTGAGGATCGAAGGCAGCGCCGGCTTCGGACGCCACCTTGGCCATGGCTTCATCCAGCGGCAAAGCTTTGCGGTATTGGCGGTCAGAGGCCAGGGCATCGAGGCAATCTACGGCGGAAAGGATGCGGGCGCCAATGGGAATCGCTTCACCTGCGAGTCCGCTGGGATACCCGCTACCATCCCATTTCTCGTGATGGGCGCGCACGATGGGAACGACGGGATAGGGGAAATCAACCTGCTCCAGAATTTCGGCTCCCACGATGGGATGGATCTTCATCTTCTCGAATTCTTCGGGCGTAAGCTTGCCGGGCTTAGAAATAATGTGCTCGGGAACTGCCAGTTTGCCAATGTCGTGCAAAACCGAAGCCGCGCGCAGGGCCTCGGTCTCGTCCTCGTTCAAGCGCAGTTGCTTGGCCAGTTCCATCGCGTAGACCCGCACTCGCTGCAGATGCTCGCCGGTAGTCTGATCTTTGGCCTCGATGGCGAGCGCCAGAGCTTCGATGGTTCTTAGGTGAAGGCTCGACATCTGCTCGGCGTGCTTTTTTTCCGTCTCGAGCTTCCCCATGTAGATGCGGTACGAGCGATAAATCAGATACACCGGCGGCAGAACCAGCAGCGACGATTGCCAGCCGATGATCCGGTTGAGGAAGCTGACCAATCCCGCGATTGCGGCTCCGACCATGTAATAAGGAAACGGCCAGAGAAAGGAGTCGGTCCAAACCTTCAGCAGCCGCTTATTCTCCGTCAAGCCAATGACGGTGGAGGTAGCCAGCGTGTTCACCGTGAAGAGCGTGATCACGGCTCCGACCAAAGCAAGCGGGCCTCGGCCATGCAGAACGTAGATTGAAATAAGCTGGTAAGCGCCGTAGGCAATAGCGGCGGAGACCGTCACTTGCGAAAGATTAAATATGAGTTGCACGGCCTGCACGCGGCGCGCTGGCTTCCAATAAAACTGACCTAGAGTGCTGACCAGGCCGATCAGTAGTACCTCCGGCAAACTCAGTTCCTGAATACTGAGCAAGGTGAACAAGAAGTTCACAGAGAGCGTTCCGCCGGGCAGGCTCACTTTTAGCGGCGAAGCAAGGAGCGCGGCTGCCATGTAGCAGATAAACTTCACCTGGTCGCCAGAGTGCCCGCGGCTGAACGACAAGGCGAAGCAGCCGGCAGCCGCAGCTGCCATTGCGGCAATGAACTGGCTGGCGCCAAATTTGCGTTTATCTGGCATGACGTAGATTTCTAGATTCTTTCGTGATTTAGGGGGAATGTCCGCGCCAAAGTTGGTTCTGTGGTTACCATCGTGTTCTGTAATGCCATCAAGGGCTTGGCGGGGGGACTCTGGCGATCTGGAGAGCCGATCTTCGATAAGCTAAGCCACGTCAAGAGCGGGCCAAGGGCTGGGTCGCGCCATTCTGTCCTCTGCCGTACGTACTGCGACAAACTGTCCCAAACCGATAAAAGCGACCATCGGCTAAGTCTTTAAGGCTCAACCACACAGCGGTGTTGGTTTGGTACCGCACCTGCACGTTGATAGTCCAGAGAAGTGCTGTCCTCGGCCCGCAGCTTTGCGTGCCTCCACAGGGGGATTATGAAAAAGTTGTTGATTTTGGTGTTGATCGCCACACTGACGGTAGCGACGGCAACGACTGCCCGTGCCGACAACTCGAAGATCTCGCCCGATTTACAAAACCTGCCCGCAAACCAGCAAGCTCAGGTCATTGTGCAATACGCTCCGGGAACCCAGGTGAATTGCAGTGGACTGCTTGGCCTGCTGGGTTGTCTGGTAAACGACATCTTGCAACTGGGAGGCGAGATCCTGGGAAGCCTGCCGCTGATCAACGGCTTGGTCGCGGTGCTGGACGGCAACGGCATTGTCAGCCTCTCGAACCAGTCGAACGTCGTATACATCAGCTTGGATCGCAGTAACAGCGGGGCCCTGAGCAATGCAGCGCCGGCGGTAAACGCTTTCGCGGCGTGGCAAGCGGGGTACACCGGCAGTGGCATTGGCGTTGCTTTGATCGACAGTGGAGTGGACAGCCATCCCGATCTGAATGGCGGATACATGGGACAATCCCGCGTCGTGTGGAACCAGAGTTTTATTCCCGGCAATGTGAGTTACTTCGATCAGTATGGACATGGCACGCACATCGCGGGGCTAATCGCCGGCGATGGCGCGAGTTCAACTGGGCCAAACTATACGCGCACGTTTGAAGGTATTGCGCCGGGGGCCAATCTGGTGAACCTGCGAGTGCTCGACCAGAACGGAGAAGGCAACGACAGCACGGTGATCGCGGCGATCAGCACAGCGATCGCGCTGAAGTCGAAATACAACATTCGCGTCATGAACCTTTCGCTTGGCCGCGAGGTCTACGAGAGCTACAAGCTCGATCCTCTTTGCCAGGCGGTGGAGCGGGCCTGGAAGAGCGGCATCGTCGTTGTGGTATCGGCCGGAAATAATGGCCGCGCTCAGGCTACGGACGGCTATGGAACGATCACATCTCCGGGAAACGATCCTTATGTGATCACCGTGGGCGCGATGAAGCCGATGGGAACGCCAACCCGGCTGGACGATGTAATGGCCAGCTACAGCTCGAAGGGACCAACCGCAGGCGACGCCATCGTGAAGCCCGATGTTGTGGCGCCGGGAAATCTGCTGGTCTCGCTGGAAGCTCCGAATTCCACTTTGTATACCGAGTTACCTGTTAACCAGGTGCCTTATAGTTATTACGTGAATGGGGGAAGCAGCGCATCGTCTTCCAGCTATTTCACTCTGAGTGGAACGAGCATGGCCGCGGGGGTGGTGAGCGGAGCAGTTGCCGATCTGCTGCAGAAGACTCCGACTCTGACGCCGGATCAGGTGAAAGCCCGGATTATGAAGACAGCATGGAAGTCGCTGCCTTTGTTTAGCAGCTATACAGATCCGGTTTCAGGAATCACTTATACCGATCAGGACGATGTGTTCACCGTGGGGGCCGGTTATATCGATGTTGAAGCAGCTTTGGTCAACACCGATCTCGCGAAGGGAACTGCGATGTCGCCGGTCGCGACGTTCAATTCGACTAACAATACTGTGACTCTTAAGGACGATCGATCGTCCACGTGGAACACTTCGGCGACGTGGTCGAATGCGGCTGTCTGGGGATCTTTGCAATTCGTAGTGGCACCTGCGGCTACGACGACGGGAACAACCTCTACGGTTTCTGGATCGAATGTGCTCTGGGGCGGCAATGCAATATGGGGTGGTAACGTGTTATGGGGCGGCAATGCGCTCTGGGGCGGCAACGTTTTGTGGGGCGGTAACGTGCTTTGGGGAGGCAGTGTAGGAGCCGGCGAAAACTAAAAAGGATGAACGCATCTGAGCGGACGGTTGCGAAGGCAGCCGTCCGCACCCCTTTTTGTACCGCCAGTCTCGATCCGCGCTACTTTACGAACGTCAGCCCGTGCGGCACAGCGTACTTGAAAACGTAAGCGTAGAGCATCACGATAATCCCGACGATGGAACACAGCGCCACCGAGTGCCACGCCACATAGCGGAAAATAATTCCTTCGTTGCCCACTTGCTCGGTGGCTGCGGTGGCGATTGTGATTGATTGCGCATCGACCATCTTGCCCATCACTCCGCCGCAACTGTTAGCGGCGCACATGAGAATTGGGTCGATTCCGAGTTGCTGCGAAGTGATCCTTTGCAGGCTGCCGAAGAGCGCATTGGCTGAGGTATCACTGCCAGTGAGCGCCACGCCCAGCCACCCCAGAAATGTTCCGAAGAACGGATACAGCCACCCGGTGCGGGTGAAGGCCAGGCCGAGCACCGCATCCAGTCCCGAATATCGCGTCACGTAGCCCAAGCCCAACATGAAAGAAATCGCGATCATGGCCAGCCGCATTCGCACCAGGGTTCGCCAGAAGATTTTCATCAACTGCACTGGGCCCTGGCCGAGAAACAATCCGGAAACGATCGCAGCAAGAAAACATCCTGTTCCCGTTGCAGAGAGCCAGTTGAAATCGTATCGCGCTGCTTCGGGCGTGGGTTTCGCAACCACCGGCGTTGATCGAGAAATGGCATTGTGCAGATAAGGCACATCCCATCCCGGCGGCCCGGGGCGAACTTTGCCGTTGGGAAGCATGACTCTGAACGCCGGGGTGGTGGCCTGATTCATTGCCAGCTTTATCTTGGGCAAGCCCCAAAGCAACACAAACAGCGAAAGAATCGCGAACGGCATCCACGCTTTCAAGACTTGTGCGGCGGTGTAAGAGCGCGGCTGCACAATTCCATCGAACTGTTTCGCGGACCATTCCCCGCCTACGTCGTCGCTAATCTTCCCGGTGGCAGCGACCATCGCGGTCGGCTTGTCATCGTAGTCGAATCGCCAGATTTTCTTGGGCTTCCAGAAGCGCAAGAAGGCGAGAGCCGCGACGAGCGAGACGACTCCTCCCATGATGTCAACCAGGTTGCTGTCTACGTAATTCGCCCAGAAAAATTGCGTGAGCGCGAAGGAAACTCCAATCACCGCGATGGCGGGAAATACTTCGAAGGTTTCCCTCCAACTGACCATTGCTTTCACCAGCCAGAACGGGACGATGATGGCGGTGAAAGGAAGGATGCGGCCGATCATGGCGTTGAGATCGGATTCCGGCAAAGCCGTGACTGCGGCCAGCGTGTGCACAGGCGTGCCGATCGCTCCCCAGGCGACTGGCGCGGTGTTGGCGATCAGATTCAAGGCCGCGGCGTGAAATGGCCTGAAGCCGAGTCCGATCATGAATGCGCCAGCGATGGCCACGGGCGCGCCAAATCCCGCCGCGCCCTCGATGAATGCGCCAAAACAAAATGCCACCAGCAGCACCTGCAGGCGCCGGTCAGCCGTGATGCCGGCGATCGACTCTTTCATGATTTCAAATTGTCCGGTCTCCACGGAAATATCGTAGAGATAAACGGCGGCGAGGACGATCCAGGCAATTTTCAAAATACCGAAGGCCACGCCGTAGGTGAAGCTGAGCGCGGCCAGCGTGGGAGGCATTTTGAAAAAAATAATCGCGACCAAGACGGCGGTCGCCGCCCCGGCAATCGCGCACCAATGCGGCTTTACTTTGAGGCCGGCAAGCAACGAAAAAAGAACAATGATGGGAAGAGCCGCAACCAGCGTGGAGAGCCACCAATGACCAAGTGGATCGTAGATCTGGGTCCACTGCATCAAAACCTCCTCGTTGTCACATCCTTATCGAATTGTCTCTATCTACAAGGCTGCACTCAGTTCACTTCCCAACTCTTCGGAACATTCACATACGATCGATCCAACTCCGCCACCGACGGACACCCGAGCAAACGTAGAGTCCGTTCCAGGTCAACCCGCAGAATATCAATCGCACGGTCGACGCCAGCTTCACCCGCTGCCGCCAACCCATAAGCGTAGGCCCGACCGCACAGCACGGCGCGCGCCCCCATGCAGAGAGCCTTGGCAACATCGGTGCCGCGGCGCACGCCGCCATCCATGAGCACTTCGATTTGTCCCTTCACCGCTTCCACTACTTCCGGCAGCGCACGCAAGGAAGCGGGAACTCCATCCAGTTGGCGTCCGCCATGATTGGAAACCGAAATCGCCGCTGCGCCTTCGTCAATTGACCGCCGCGCATCTTCCGCGGTCAGCACACCTTTGACGACAATCGGCCCTTTCCAAATTTCTCTGATCCATTTCAGGTCGGCCCACGTAACCGCAGATTCAGCCAAGGCAGCGGCGACATCAATGAGCGGTAACGGACCTTTCCCCGGCACAATCACATTCGGCAATCCAGGGAGACCGCCGTCGAGAAAATAACTGACGAGCCAGCCCGGGCGCGAGAGAATTTGGGGGAGAAACGGAATCTTTTCGAACGGCCCGCCGCTGATGAGTTCCTTCATGCCGTTGCGATAATCGCGCTCGCGGATTCCAGACACCGGTGTATCAATCGTGACCACGAGCGCATTAAATCCGGCGACGCGCGCTCGTTCAATCGCAGCTTCAGCCGCGCCGCGGCCGCCCATTAGATAGAGCTGATAGAAAACTGGTCCCTTCGAACCGGCCCGAACATCCTCCAATTTGTGCCCGGAAATGGTGGAGAGAATGTAGCCGATGCCGGCGTTGCCTGCCGAGCGGGCCGCCGCCACTTCCCCACCGGGATGCATCAGTCGGCTGTATCCTACGGGCGCCAGCATAATAGGAAGCGAAAGATTGAAACCAAGAACGGTCGTACACATGCTGCAGTCGGCGAGCGCCACTGCGTGCCGCGGTCGAAAGGTAACGTCGTTAAATATTCTGCAATTCTCTCGAAGCGTAACCTCGCCTTCGGCGCCCCCGTCGAGATAATCGAATACAGATTTCGGAATGCGCCGGCGGGCGATGGGGCGGAAGTCTTCGATGCTCACAACGCGCGGCGACGCTACGGATCGTGCAGCTCTCGTCATCTGCAATTCCAAGGCCTCTAGAAGCAGCCCGCTATCCTACCATCAGTCGAAACGCGGCGAAACGTAAATTTTATTGCTATTACTCCGCGACTACCGCAGGGGTGCTGGTTGCAACTCGACGCCGACGCCATACCCACAAATATGCCACCGGCCCGGAGGCCAGATTGAGCAGACCCCATTTTCTGGTCGGCACATCGCTGTAGATCATTGCCCACACGAACAGCAAAATTGGAGCGAGAACGATCAGCAACGCGCCCAAGGCGCCACCCGCTACACGAAAAGTGCGCGGCGCGTCCGGATATTTTCGCCGCAGTTGCCAGAATGAAAGCACGGTCTCGATGGAGGTTGCCATACGAGTCCACGCGTACACGCCGATAAGCTGCGGAACTGTAAAAAACGCCAGCACGGCGCAGAAGGCGGTTGAGAGCACAATTGATCGCACTGGCGTGCCAAAACGCGCGCTCACTTTCGCCAGCGCGGGATGAAGATATCCATCTTCTGCCATGGTAAGCGGGACGCGCGTGATAGATAGCAGCGTGCTGTCCAGCAACACAAAGTTGCAAATCACCGCCGCCACAAAAATCGACGTGCCCAACATGTTGCCTCCGAGCAGGCGACCGGCCGTGACCAGGTATCCAGTTTCCCACTCGCGCCAGTTGCCCAGCGCAGTCAATCCCGCTGCCAGAGTTATGACATAAATCCCTATCGCAAGCGGCACCACAATGGCGAGTCCGATCGGGAAATTCCGCTCCGGATTTTCCACCTCCTCAATCACCGTGGAGAGTTGCTCATATCCGGCATACGACCACAGAGCAATGGCGAGTCCCACGCCGAACGCTCCCTGCCACGGCGTGCCGGTGGGCAGAAACGGGCGAAATGGATTGAAGTGCGCGTGATGAAATCCGAGCAGAATGAAGATCACCAGCGGAATCGCCATAGCCAACAGCAGTATGAGCGTAAGGTTACCCACCAGATGAATGCCACGCACATTTAGATACGCGACGATCAGAAGAAAAACGAAGGCCACGCCCCAGTGCTCGGCGCGGGAGTGCACGGGCATCCAATCTTCCAGATAGTCGGCCATGGCCACGCCGTAGGCGGCGCTCATTAAAAACGTTCCGGTCCAGTTCCACCAGCCGCACTGAAAGCCCCAGAAGTCGCCGAGAGCGGCGCGGCTCCAGCGGTAGAAGCCGCCCTCGACGGGCATGAGGGTGGTCATTTCCGCCGTAGCCAAGGCGATGGGGACCGAGAACAACAGTGGAACCACCAGAAGGAAAGTCAGGCCCAGTCCAGGCCCTGAGGTGGAGACCATCGATTCGAGCGAGAATGGCCCGCCGGCGCAGTACGCGAACAACAAGGCGACAAACGGAGCCAAACCAATTCGCCGCAGATTTTTGGTCGGGGCATAGAGAGAGGTCGGGGCAGAGGTGGAGCTCATGGGAATATTTTCCGTTCGCGAACAAACATCTGGGTTGGGTGTCCTTTATAAGTCGCGAGCTGCGATTTCCGATACCCACACTTCTCGGCGACGTGAATGGATGCAAGATTATCAGGCGCGATAATGCAGGCAGTCTTTGCGCAATCGAAGTGCGCATCGCCCCATTGAGTGGCCGCGCGAACCGCTTCGGTGGCATAGCCTTTGCCGTGTGCCGCCGACGCAAGCACCCAGCCGATTTCCGGTTCGCCCTTTAGCGACGGTTCGAGTTCGCGCTTATAGTCCGCGAATCCGATTTCTCCAACAAAGTTTCCCGAGGACTTTTCTTGCACGGCCCAGTAACCGAATCCCAGCAAAGACCAATGACCTGCGTAACGGAGAAACTTCGTCCATGACTCTTCTTCGTTGAGGGGCTTGCCTCCGATAAATCGAGTGACTGAAGAGTCCGCCCACATGGCTGCGCAATCGCTGAAATCGTCGAGTTGATGCCCGCGTAATACGAGGCGCTGGGTTTCGAGAACAGGCACCTCTATGACCGAAGCAGGAGATTGCGACATGGCAGAAGTTTACAGCGTCGCCGAGATTGGAATCATCGAGCAGCGTTTTTGCGGGCTTGCCGGATTCCGGCGCGCATACCTTCCTTCAATATGTTTTTATATCCAGCGCGATCGAGCGAGGCCATCACCGCCGCCGCAGTGCCCCCGGGCGTGGCAGCCTCTTGCAATAATTCCTGCAGCGGCACATTCCCTTTGCGCCAGGCATCGATCCCGTCGGCCAGCGCGTGAGTTGCTGCCATTCGCGCCGTTCTTGAGTCGAGCCCGATAGTCTCTGCGGCGGCAATTACGGTTGCGAGCGCATGGTAGCCGTGGCTACTGGAGAAGGTCACGGTGAAGGCGTCGAATTGTTTCTCGGGTATTTCGATGACCCCGCCGACCAGGGCAAATAATTTTCTGACTTCGGCGCGCGCCGCTGCGGGAACCGGGCCATCGAATGCGAGAGCCGTTAACCCACGGCCGCTGCGGCACACCGGGCTCGGCATGGCGCGAACCCAGCGTACTCGCGAGCCCGCGGCCTCGCGCAGCTTCGCCAACGGAACTCCCGCAACCAGACTGACCGCCGTCAAACGCTGTTGAATGTGTGGCACAATTTCTTTTAATAACTCACGAACCGAATCTGGGCGCACCGCGAGTATCAGCAATCCAGCCGACTCGACCGCCCGCTGCAGATTCGCTTCGCCGATTACCCTGTACTGACGCCTGAGTTGTTGCAGTTTTTTCGCATGCCGGTCATGCACGACAATAGGTCGGCCGAACTTGGCGAGCCGCAATCCCGCAATCAGGGCGCTGGTGATACGGCCACCACCGAGAAAGACAACCGGCTTCACGAGATTCCTGCACAGGCTTGATCGGCCGCTTTGATAAAAGCTTCCACATCGGCCTCTGTGTGAGCGGTGGAGATGATCCAGTGCAGGCCGTTGGAAGGCGTCATGTAAATTCCGCGCTCCAGCAATTGGTGGATAAAGCGCGAATATGTTTTTGTGTCGACGTAAGTACAGTAGTCGCGGTAATCGTGAATGGCGTCGCGTTCAGTAAAGTAAATCTGAAACATGGGTCCGAAGCCCTGGACGATGGCTTTCACCTGCCGCCGGCGAAACACTTCTCGCAGCCCAGCTATCGCTGCATTCCCCACCGCGTGGAGCTTGCGATACGTATCTTTCGCACATAGCAAATCCAAATTCTGCGCAATTACTTTCATAGTCAGACGGTGCCCGTTGAAAGTGCCGTAATGCAGCACCATTTTTTCACTCCAGCGCATCCGCTCAAGAATGGAACGCGGCCCCGCGACCGCACCCACGGGGAATCCCGCGCCCAGAGCCTTGCCGAAGGTGCTGATATCAGGCTTTACGCCGTAGTATTCCTGACAACCGCCTGGCGCATAGCGGAATCCCGTGACGACTTCATCAAGAATGAGGAGCGCACCGCACTCACTCGTGAGTTCGCGGAGACGCTGCAGATATCCATCTCGCGGAAGAATGCACCCCATATTGGCCATGATCGGCTCGGTGATGACGGCCGCCAATTCGTGCCCGTGCTTGCGCATTATTTTCTCAAGTGTCGCAACGTCATTCCAGGGTGCCAGTAACACGTCGTCGAAAGTCGAGAGCGGAATGCCTTCGGAATCCGGTATGCGCGCCGGATTCTCCACTGATCCCAACTGCTCGGGCGGATGACTGTGCGCGTTCAAGAGATAGGGATCGTACCAGCCGTGATAGTGGCCTTCGAACTTGAGAAATTTGTTTCGTCCAGTGTGGGCGCGGGCCAGGCGAAGAGCCAACATCGTCGCCTCACTGCCAGTATTAGCGAAGCGCACCACTTCGGCCGACGGCACCATGCGGCAGAAACGCTCGGCGGCTTCCACCTCAGCCGAAGTCGCGGCTGCGAAATGTGAACCTTCCGCCATGGCCTCCGAAACAGTTTTTACCACTGCGGGGTGAGCATGCCCCTGGATGAGCGCGCCGAACGACATCATGAAGTCGATATATTCATTGCCGTCGATATCCCACACGCGGGATCCGTGGCCACGCTCCAGTAGGATCGGGCCGTCGTCATATACAGCCGTGCCCCGCGATGGCGAGTTCACTCCTTCCACCAGCGATTGCTGGGCGCGTTTAAACCATTGTTGGGATTGAGTGCGGTTTCGTGTTTCGCTCGTGTATGCCATAAGAGTTTTGAAAGGGCGCGGCTTTTCAGCCGCGCCGTCCCGATTTCAGTCGGCCAGTCCGCCTCCATCCACCACCAGCGCCGCGCCTGTCATAAAAGACGAATCATCCGAAGCCAGAAACAATGCCGCTTTGGCAATTTCGTCTGTTGTCCCAATCCTTCCCATCGGACGGTTCGCGCACCCCGCGAGATATTCCTCCCATTTCAAGCCGCGCATTTTCGCATCTTCGGGAAGCATTGGCGTGTCAACGTCACCCGGGCAGATGCAATTCACACGAATGCCCTGCCGTCCGTGGTCGATCGCCATCGCTTTGGTCAACAGCACCACGCCGCCCTTCGACGCGCAATAGGCAACCGCCGAATCCCCGCCAGCGATGCCCCATCCGGAACTATTATTGATAATGACTCCCCCACCTTGCTTAATCATTCCGGGCAAGGCCGCCTTCGACATCAGAAACGTTCCCTTCAGATTAATATCCATCTGCAGGTCCCACTCTTCTTCGGTGCAGTCGAGGACAGTGTGGGGAAAGAAAACGCCAGCGTTGTTGAAGAGAATATCGAGACCGCCAAAGGCCTGCTGGGCTACCTGTAAGGCATGACGGCATTCCTCTGCCCGGCGCACGTCGGTGCGCACGAAGATCGCCTTGCTTCCTTCCTGGGCAATTTTCTTGGCAACCGCGCAGCCGCGATCCTCGTTGCGCCCTGTGATCACGACTTTGGCGCCTTCCCGGGCAAATAGTATCGCCGTGGCTTCGCCGATGCCGGAAGTTCCTCCTGTGATCAAAGCGATCTTGTTTTCCAGCCGCATAATTTAGCCGGACGCGGCGAGACCTCCGCCATCGACTACCAGCGACGTTCCCGTCACAAAAGATGCTGCATCGCTGGCCAAATATAATGCAGCCTGCGCAATTTCTTCGGGCTTGCCCATGCGTCCGAGTGGCCGGTTTGCCGATTCGGAAAGGAATCGCTCTTCAGGCTCGCCCAATTGCCGCGCCTCGTGGCGCAGCATCGCGGTATCGGTGTCGCCAGGGCAGATACAATTTACGCGAATGTTTTGCCGGCCATGATCAATGGCCATGGCTTTGGTCATTAATACGACAGCACCTTTCGATGCGCAGTAGGCGGCGGCGCGCGGGCCCCCCGCCAATCCCCATCCCGAGGCGGTATTGATAATCGAACCTCTGCCGGCTTTGGCCATGATGGGAATCACTTCGCGGCACATAAGGAAGATGGATTTTACATTGATCGCCATCACGGCGTCCCAGTCGTCTTCGCTGATCTCGACCACTGAGGCTCTGCGGATAATTCCAGCATTGTTGAACAATACGTGAATGCCACCGAACTCGCGCATGGTACGCTCGACCACGCGCTTGCAGTCGGCAGCTCGAGTGAGATTGGCGCATTCGAAAATTGCGCGCCCGCCGGCGCTTGATATTTCGCGAACCACCTGCAGACCGGCGCCTTTGTCGAGGTCGGCAATACTTACGGCCGCGCCTTCACGCGCAAACAACAATGCCGCGGCGCGTCCGATGCCGCCCGCGCCTCCGGTGATGAGAGCGACCTTGCCCTGAAGTTGGCTGCCAGCCAATTGCTTCCCCCCGCATTCAAATATACCTAATGATTGCTCCTATATTTTCACTTCGATCTTCTGACATTTTCTTTTAGCTGGTATTCTTTTTCATTCCAAGGAGCACTCATGTCTTCTGACTTGCAGGGCCGTAACGCCGTGGTTTTCGGAGTTGCCAACAAGCGCTCAATCGCTTGGTCGATCGCGCAGGGACTGCACGCCGCGGGGATGAAACTGGCCGTCACTTACCAGAACGAGCGGCTGGAGCAAGAGGCAAAGGACCTTATTCTGTCGCTGCCCGGGGCCGAAGGATTCATGTGCGATGTTTCGAAGGACGAAGAGATCGAGCGCCTGTTTGCTACGCTCAAAGAGCGTTACGGCAAGCTGCACACGGTGGTGCACTCGGTAGCCTACGCTCCCGCCGATGAATTGAAGGGAGAATTTCTGAACACGACGCGCGAAGGGTTTCGCGTAGCGATGGATGTGAGCGTGTATTCGCTGGTGGCGGTTGCGCGCGCGGCCGCGCCGCTGATGGAAGACGGCGGCTCGATTCTTACCATGACTTACTACGCATCGCAAAAAGTCGTGCCCCGCTATAACGTCATGGCAGTTGCCAAGGCTGGGCTGGAGTGTTCGGTGCGGTATCTCGCTTATGAATTGGGTAGGAAGAAAATTCGCGTGAATGCCATTTCCGCCGGGCCGATCAAAACCCTTGCTGCGCGCGGCATTGCCGGCTTCGGCGACATGCTTAAGGGCCACGAAGAACGCGCACCACTGGGCCGTCGCGTGGAAGTGGAAGAAGTGGGTTCGACTGGAGTCTTTCTCGCCTCCGACGCCAGCAGCGGCATCACCGGCGAAGTGATTTACGTGGATTGCGGGTATAACATTATGGGGTTTTGAGGGCAGTTCTCAGTTCTCGGCTCTCAATTCTCGGTTTTCGGTTTTCCTGTTCTCGGGCCTACTATAATAACGAGATGGGAAATAAGCGGCTTGTTTTTGCGTTCTTTTCTTTCGCCATCCTGCTCTCGATGGTGCGGGAGTGGAATGCTCCGGTAGCTTGCGCGCGTGGCACTCTCGTGCCCGGTGTGGTTACAGAGGCACGGCGCTAGCTGACAATCCTGATTCGGCGCCCATTCTCGCCGTTCCGCTCCAGCGAAATCTCTACATCCCGCTCGCGCTGCAGGCGGGGAAATTTCTCTCCCCATTCGATCAACAGAATGCTGTTCTCGGAGCGCAGATCATCGAGGGCGAGAGTTTCAAGCTCCCGAGGGGTATCGATACGATAGAGATCGATATGGAATAGATTGGCACGCGGCCCGCGATACTCGTGCACCAGGGTGAAGGTGGGGCTGGTAACGTCTTCTTCCTGGGCGGCCTCGAACCCGGCAGCGATTCCTTTGACCAGCGTGGTTTTGCCAGCCCCGAGATCGCCACGCAATAAAACTAATTTCGGGGGCGCCAGCAGTTCGGCGAGCGTGCGTCCGAAAGCGATAGTCTCCTCTGCCGAGTGAGTCGTGATCTCCCGCGTCATCCCGAACAGTATAGCGAGAGTGCTTTAACCGTCGCCTAGATGGTGCGCGGAATTCTTAAGATAGACGACTTCAGGCCAAGCAGATGACTGTCGGAAACGTGATCGAGCGAGGTTCGCAAGCGGCGGTGGTCGTCATCCTCAAGCGCGACGAAGCGGAAAGGCTGCAGCACGCCGTCGTTTGTTTTGCGCATGGGGCTGAGAATCTCCGCCATGCCGTGGACCGGGCCCGATTGGGTTTGAAAGGCAACTTCGACAAATTCACCTTGCGTGAGCGAACGCGAGATTTGCAACAGGCCGCCAGTGATCGATATGGATTGCAGTTTTGCTTTTGCGTGCCGGCCATCTTCTAAACGAATCGCAGCTTGAACAACATCGCCAAGCTGGACCCGGGCCGCGCGCCGCGAGGGGTGCGGTTGGGGAAAGTGGGTCATAAGCTGGTTGCACTATGCCACTCTCGCAGGAAGCGTAACAGGTTACGGAAGCAGATGGCCGGATTCCAGCGCTGGACGCGGGTTTCAGACTGCTAAAACCTATAGAGCGCAGTCAGTTAGGCACGTATTAACTATTGAGATAATGTCCTCGAGGACGGAGGTTAAACTATTTTATACGAGCCGGGGAATGGCCGTTTTCCAATCTCTCTGTAATATTTATCTTGAGTATTTATCCTACCCTCGCTGGCCGAATGCTGATCCTCTCTGAGGAGGGACTATGTGTCGTTATTTTGCTCTCGCCTGCGTAATTTCCCTTTCCTGCGCATCCTCACTTGGCCAAGTTCAAGCGCCCCACGGCGAAACCAGCGGACCTTTGCGCATCGCTGTGGTTGGCTTGGTTCACGGGCATGTCGAGGGCTTCTTCCAGCAATCGCTTCATAATCCAGAAATTGAGATTGTAGGAATTGTTGAACCAGACGGGCAACTGGCTTCCCGTTACGCAGCCAAGTATGGCTTCGACCGGCGGCTGCTTTTTCCAGATTTGGAGGAGACGCTCAAACGAGTTCGCCCGCAGGCTGTACTGGTTTACACGAACACGTATGACCATCGCCGTGTAGTCGAAATCTGCGCCCGGTACGGAGTTCACGTGATGATGGAAAAGCCGTTGGCGGTCAGCTTCGAGGACGGCCTGGCGATCGAGAGAGCGGCACATGCAGGCAAGATTCAGGTACTGGTCAACTACGAGACCACGTGGTATCCCAGCAACCGGGCGGCTTATGACATGGTGCAAGACAAGTCTTTGGGCGAGGTGCGCAAGGTCGTGGTGCATGACGGACACACGGGACCCAAAGAAATCGGCGTAGGACCTGAATTTCTGAGTTGGCTGACTGATCCCAAACTGAATGGCGGGGGAGCGCTATTCGATTTTGGATGCTACGGGGCCGACCTCATGACCTGGCTTATGGACGGCCAACGGCCGGAAACAGTCACAGCCGTCACGCAGCAGATCAAACCTGATGTTTATCCACGAGTGGATGATGAGGCGACGATCGTTCTCACCTATCCCAAAGCGCAAGCTATCGTGCAGGCCTCATGGAACTGGCCCTTCGACCGCAAAGATATGGAGGTCTATGGACAAAAGGGATACGTGATCACCGTACGGAAGAATGACATCCGCGTTCGATACGCCGGAGGCGGCGGACAAGACCGCGGGGAAGAACAAATCGCGGCCAAACCATTGCCGGCCCCTTACGATAACTCGTTATCTTATTTGAGAGCAGTCGTCGTGAATGGAATGAAACCCGACGGGCCGTCATCGCTCGAAATCAATCTCACGGTAACCGAAATTCTAGATGCTGCGCGGCGTTCCGCAGCTTCGGGAAAAACGATTCGGCTGCCAGCGTCGAGATGATGACGTGCGTTCAGCCGCTCCAACTAACTAACTTCTGCTGAGCCGCTTCCCGTGTGCGCCGAAAAGCTTCGGGAAGTCCCAGCAGAAGATCGGTGGCTACCAACGAGTATTCGCCAACTTTTTCACGGATTACGTCGCCGGCGAGTCCGTGTAGATGCACTGCTGTCAATACCGCCTTGAAAGCCTGTTTGGGATTCTGCGCGATCATGCCCGCGACCATGCCGGTCAGGATGTCTCCAGTGCCGCCCGTGGCCATGCCGGCATTGCCCGTGGCATTCACCCAGGCTTCGCCGTCGGGCTGAACTACCAGGGTGCGATGGCCTTTGAGCACGACGATCAACTCGTGTTCGCGGGCGAATTTTCGGGCGGTTCCCAAGCGATCTTTCTGCACGTCGGCGACAGTGCATCCTACGAGACGCGCCATTTCGCCGGGGTGCGGAGTGATTACCAGAGTGCGGCCTTTGCCATTCAGCTTCTTGGTGCGGCCCTCGAATGCATTCAGGCCGTCGGCATCCAAGACAAGGGGAATTTGCAGCATTGCAACCAGGCTCTGAATCAGTTCAGTGGTCTCCGAGTGCCGCGAAATTCCCGGTCCGATCGCGAGCACGCTCTTCCCTTTTGCCAGTTCCAGAATTCGATTTTGCGCATTGGTCGCGATCGTACCGGCCTCTGTTTCGGACAAAGGTTCGGTCATCAACTCGGGATGAAAGCCGGCCACGGTTCCCAGTACCGACTTCGGTGTCGCGACGGTTGAAAGGCCCGCGCCCGCACGTAATACGGCCACTCCTGCCATCGCCGCGGCTCCGGCCTTTCCAATCGAACCTCCGATTGCGAGCACGTGCCCGTAGCTTCCTTTATTCGATTCCGCCGGACGCGGCGCAATCAGGGGCGCAACATCGCGCGCTGCAATCACATTCAAGTGCAGGGCCGAGATAATTGCTTCTTCCGGAGATCCAATCTCCGCGACGACCGTTGGCCCTGTCGTCAATGAAGCGAACACGTGGGCCGGACGTGGCGCGGTAAAAGTGACAATCGCATCTGCGCGAGCGATCGTCCCGCTCTGCGGATGGATCGCATCCGCGTCTGCGCCAGAAGGGATGTCCACGGCAATTACGGGAACTTGGCTGGCGTTCATGATTGCGATGGCGTCGGCGTAGAGTCCGCTGACTGGAGGCTTGAAACCCGTGCCCAGCACGGCATCGAGATACAGATCCGCTTGCAGCAACGACTGGGCGCGTTCAGTTTTCAGTCCCTCGCTGGAAGATAAAGAGACAGCAGAGATCGGGAGTTTGGCAAACATAATTGCGGCGTCGCCTCGCAGGTCGGCGGCCTTCGCCAGCAAAATCACCTGGACGGTCTTCCCCTTCTCATGCAGCCGCTGCGCCGCCACGAAGCCATCGCCGCCGTTATTCCCCTTGCCGCTAAAAATGAGGATGCGTTGCGCCGTCGCATAGTGAGCGAGTGCGTAATCGGCCACAGCCGTGCCGGCATTTTCCATCAGCGTGAGCGAAGGCACGCCGAAGCGCTGGCTGGTGGCGCGGTCGATGGCTCGCATTTCTTCTGCGGTGACGATTTTCATGACGGCTGTCGCTGGTCGTTGGTCGTTGGTCCTTAGCAATGGCTGTACGCGCGAACGCGTCGGTGTGAACGACGAGCGGCCAATGGCCAACGACTGAACTATAAAACAAAAGAGCCCTCCGCGGTGTGCGGAGAGCCCGTCAATCTTACTGGCCACTAGCCACTGATCACTGGCCGCTGCCTTTCGACTGCAGTGCCTGCACGCGGCTGTGCTTCACGCTGTAGGTGAAGTAAACCACCAGGCCGATGACCAGCCAGATAATCAGCCGCGCCCAGTTGACCCAGCCGAGCTTGTACATCATGTAACCGTTCGAGACTACGCCGAGGATTGGAATGAACGGCACCCACGGGGTGCGGAAAGGCCGCGGTTGCTTGGGATTGGTATAGCGCAAAACCATCACCGAGACGGACACGATTACGAATGCCAGCAGCGTGCCAATGTTCACCATCCTTCCGATGTCGTCGATGGGAGTCAGGCTACCCACAACCGCTGCTAAGATGCCTACGAGGATGGTGTTCTTCCAGGGAGTGCGAAACTTGGGATGAACATCCGCAAAGAACTTCTTGGGCAACAATCCGTCACTAGCCATGGAGTAGAGCACTCGCGTCTGGCCCAACAACATCACCAGCATTACGCTGGTCAGCCCGGCGAGCGCGCCCAGCGTGATGATGTGCGAGGCAGTGGTAAGGCCGCGATCAAGAAATGCGCGGGCAACCGGAGCTTCAATATTGATCTGCTGCCAGTGCACCATTCCCGTAAGCACGCCGGCCACGGCAATATATAGAACCGTGCAGATCGCGAGCGAAGCTATCATGCCGATGGGCAAATCCCGCTGCGGATTTTTGGCTTCCTGCGCCGTGGTGGAAACCGCATCAAAACCAATGTAGGCAAAAAATATGTAGGCTGCGCCGGCTCCAATTCCGGCCAAACCGTTGGGTGCGTAGGAGTGCCAATCTGTACCCCAGTTGCTGGCGTTGATGTAACGAGCGCCAAGCGCGATCACAAACAGGACAACCGAAACCTTAATAACGACGATGCCGGTATTGAAACTTGCGCTCTCTTTAATGCCGACGACGAGAATCGCGGTGATGATGAGCGCGATGATAAACGCAGGAAGGTTGAGCCCGACCTCCATGCCAAACAGATGCGGCGCTCCCAACAGATCATGCGCGCGCTGCAGCAATTCGGGCGACTGGGCGCTCACAATTGCGCTCACTTTATCGAGAAATGTCTGCGATCCCGCTACCAATGACGGATCGGCAGCCTGAGCCATCTGGCGCGCGATCATATTTTCGGCGGTCTTCAACGCCGTCCAGTGGTCGTAGGCCAGCCACAGCGGTATCCGGACGTGAAAGATTCTTAGCAGTTCGATGAAGTGGTTTGACCAGCCAGACGACACTGCGCTGGCGCCCATGGCATATTCCAGCGTAAGGTCCCAGCCGATGATCCAGGCCAGCAACTCGCCGAGCGTAGCGTACGCGTAGGTGTAAGCACTGCCGGCCAGCGGAATCATGGCCGCGAACTCGGCATAGCACAACCCAGCGAATGCGCATCCCAAACCAGACAGAACGAACGACAAAGTGAGTGCCGGGCCGGCATACTGCGCGCCCAAGCCGACCATTACAAAGATTCCTGCCCCGATAACTGCGCCCACACCCAACGCTGTGAGTTGGAAGACTCCCAGCGTGCGCTTGAGGCTGTGTTCACCCGTCTCGCGGGATTCTTCCATGAGCAGGTTCAGTGGCTTGGTTGCAAACAGATTTGCCATTCGTTTGGTTTCTCCTGGGGGTGCGACACTTGTGCTCATTTAGCCTCCGCTGTTTTCGACCACGCGTAATATACCGGGATACCCAGTAGAACAACAATCAGCCCCGGCCACGTGAACTGCGGCTTGTAGCGCAATAGTACGATATCGATAAATAAAGCCATCCCAATATAAATCGCGGGCAGGATGGGATAGCCGAACGCCCGGTAAGGCCGCGGAGCGTCAGGACGCGTGCGCCGCAGCACGAACAATCCGACGATCGTCAAAATATAAAAGACGAGCACGGCAAAAATAATGTAGTCGAGAAGCTGTCCGTAGCTGCCGGAGATGCAGAGCACGCAAGTCCACACCATCTGCACCATCAGCGAGACCGCCGGTGTTTTGTAGGTAGGATGCAGTTTGGCCACGCTGCGGAAAAACAGGCCATCTTTCGCCATCGCGTAGTAGACGCGCGCCCCGGAGAGAATCAAGCCGTTGTTGCACCCGAAGCCGGAAATCATGATGGCTGCCGCCATCAAAAACCCTCCGATAGAACCGAGCATCTGCGTCATCACGGCGGTTCCCACGCGCTCCTCAGATGCAAACTTAATGCCGCGCTCGAGAATGGTCGCGCCGTTCGGAATACCCTCGAGCGGCAGGACACTTATATAAACAAAATTGCAGGCAATGTAGAGCGCGATTACCACGCCAGTGCCGAGTGCCAGCGACAGCGGCAGATTACGGCTGGGATTTTTTACCTCCCCGGCAGTGAAAGTCACATTGTTCCAGGCATCGGCGGAAAACAGAGATCCCACCTGCGCCACGGCGAGAATGGTCAGAGTGCCGACCATCACGATCGGTCCCCCGATTCCGACCTGAACGGCGTGCTGCGCGCCCAGTCCCGCGTTGTGCCAGAAATGCCCACCGAAGTTGGCGGCAAGCGCTTGCGCATTTCGTCCCAGCGCCAGGCCGAAAAACGCCAGCGCCAGCAGAGCGGAAACTTTCGCCGCAGTGAAAACATTCTGGATCAGCGCTCCGGTTTTCAATCCAAAAATATTTACTACCGACAGAAAGACGACCAGCAGCACCGCGACCAGATTCTGGGTGTTGATGCCGACATCCATATTTCCCAAAACCATGGGGCCGATGCGAATCGGCGGGACTTTCCAGAGATGCAACAACCAGCGCGAAGACGAAATTGCAGGAAGGAAAACTCCAAGGAATTTGCCGAAAGCCACGCCCACCGCGGCAATCGTGCCGGTCTGGATCACCAGAAAAAGAGTCCAGCCGTAGAGAAAGCCCCACAGGGGCCCGAGCGCTTCGCGGAGATAAACGTACTGGCCGCCGGCATGCGGCATCATCGCGGCCAGTTCGCCATAGCTGAGCGCGGCGACAATGGTCATGAAGCCGGCGACAAGCCAGGCCCCGATCAGGAGAGCGGGCGAATCGACTTCGCGGGCAATCTCCGCCGAAACAATAAAGATGCCGGAGCCGATCATCGAGCCCATGACCAGCATCGTGGCACTGGTCAGGCCCAGGCCTTTGACCAGTTCCTGATCTTGATGACTTTTGACTTTCCAGTCGCTAACCGCGGCGGGTTGCGTTGTCGGTGTGCTCAGGAACCCTCCTCGAAGCCTGCCCACGGCGTGCCGTACGGCCACAGGCTAGTCAGGGTTGAATTGACTTTACCTCAAGACGCGAAAAAATTCCTCTGCTGATTTTCGCGGCTCGCGTAGCAGATCGGCGATCACGGCCACGGAATCGGCGCCCGCTTCGATGACCGAGGCCGCATTGGCTCGCGTAATCCCTCCGATCGCGACCAGAGGCCTTCGGGTCAACTGCCGCGCCCGGCGCACGCCGTCAAGGCCGACCACCGGGTCAGGCCTATCTTTACTCGAGGTTGAGAACACCGGGCCGATAGCAAGATAATCTGCCGAAGTTTGATCTGCCTCCTGCAGTTGCTCAGGATTGTGAGTGGAAACCCCGAGCCAGCAGTTCGATCCGATAATGCGTCGCACCGATTCAGGCAAGAGATCCTCCTGCCCGACATGCGCGCCGTCAAACTCCGCGATCAGTGCGAGATCGGCGCGATCGTTCATGATAAGTTTGGCCCGGCTGCCGAGCCGATGCTTCAGTTCGCGCGCCTGATCCAACATCACGCGCGCATTTCCGCTTTTGTT